>JAEUJA010000326.1 GCA_016793195.1 Phycisphaerae bacterium | reverse complement strand
CCCACCGTCACCTTCGGCCCGCGAAACTTCGCCAATATGTACTCGCTCATCCGACAGATCCACTCGGGGAAATACTTCCAGGTCGGCCCGGGCACGAACATCAAGAGCCTGTCGTATGTCGAGAACATCGTCGAGGCGACCGCGTATCTGTGGGAGCGCCCGAACGCCAAGGCGTTCGACGTCTTCAACTACATCGACAAGCCCGACCTGACGAGCCGCCAGATCGGCGAGACGATCTATGAGGGGCTCAACCGCAAGCCGCCGGGCTTTGCGGTGCCGATGTGGCTGGCGATGCTGGGCGGGCTGCCGTTCGACCTCGTGATCGCGCTAACGGGAAAGAACCTGCCGATCTCGACGGCGCGGATCAAGAAGCTGTTTGCGACGCAGACCAAGTTCGAGGCCGACAAGGTGGCGGCCGCGGGCTTCAGGGCCAAGGTGCCCCTCGCCGAGGGCATCAAGCGCATGACGCAGTGGTTTGCGCGCGAGGGGAAGGACCAGCGCCCGGTGTGGCACACGCCGCCGGCGACGGTGGGCGGCGCGCTGGTCGCCACCGACAAGGCGGGCGGGGCGTAGGGAAATCGCCAAAGAGCCAAATGGCCAAATCACCAAATGAAGAAGAAGGCAGGAGTGGATGCGCGTCATCGCGAATGGTGTCGCGCGATCCTTGAATGCGCGGATACAGCGCCACGATTCGCGGCGCTCATCGCGGGCGTGAGCACATGCTGATTCTGGTTGCTCGGTCGAATGAGGCGATCGAACCGAGCACCCCGTTTGGTCTGAGCACCCGCTTGGCCTGAGCCAATGCTCGGTGCGTGCGATCCCTATGCGTTGAGCACCCAGCTCCGATCGTTCCACAGCTTGGCGGCCAGGGCCGTCACCGGCGAGCCCGAGGGCAGCGAGACGCCGCAGGCGATCAGGAGATCGACCAGCGCGTGGTAGTCGTGGGCGCTGATGAACTCGCGTCCGACCCTCGCCGGCGAGGTGTTGGTCCCCGCCTGCACGTTGGCGAGGTCCGCCATGTTGTGATAATTTCCGAGCGGCAGGCACACGCACGTCGACTCGTACCCCGCCTCGCAGAACACCGACGCCTCGCACGCGCCCCCGGCCATGAGCTTGCGCTGCCAGTGCCACGTCGGGAGCGCGGCGTTCTTCTGCGACGCCGTCACGGTCGACGGCGCACCGGCGATCTCCTCGGCCCGCTTGGCGATCGCGTCGGTGAGTTGCGGCGAAAAGACGCTGACACGATCGCCCACGCGCACGATCGGCCCGCCGCCGATCGGCGAATCCGCGAACGAGCGGCTGTTCTCCAGCGCGATCACGCGGGCGTGCATGGGCATGAGGCGCTGGTCACGCGCCGGGCGACAGGCCGCGATCGCGCCGATAAAGCCGACTTCTTCCGCGCGCGTCAAGAGCAATCGCACGTCGCCGCCGAGGTCGCGCGCCAGCAGCTCGTCAAACGCCGACAGCGCCGCGGCCAGGGCCGCCAGGTCGTCGCAGGCGTGCGTGTGCACCAGCCCGTCCTCGATCGTCGCCGCCGGCAGGTCCCAGGTCGCGACATCGCCGGGCGCGACCGTGTCGGCGTCGCGCGCCAGTTCGGCGAGGTAATGCGCGAACGGGGACGGCGATCCATCGGGGCGTCGCGCTTCCCCGAGCTTCCCGGTGAGCTTGCCCGGAATCCGCGCGTCGCGCGAATCGTGCAGCGTGATCCCCGCGTCGCGGAAGTAATCTTCCATCACCCCGCCGCGGAACGAAAGCTCGACGACGCCGGGCGCGATGACGCGCTCGACGACGAAGGCCGGGTGATCGAGATGGGCGGTGAAGTAGACGGGGCGCGCGCCCCGGCCGGCCGCGACGCTCGCGCGTCCCCTGATCGCCACATGAATGTTCCCGACCGTGTCGGTCGTGGCCTCGAGGCCCGGGCGTGCCTCCAGCCACCGGCGCAGCCACGCGACCACGCGGAACTCGCGCCCCGCGGCCGTCGGAATCTGGGTGAGGTCCAGCAGCCATCGGAGGTGCCGCGCCCGGGTCTCCGCCGAAATCTCAAACCCGAGCCCCGGCGCGGTCACCACATGCGACGCGGCCTGGATCGGGTCCCGAAATGCCGTCACGCCCGACATGAATCCACCCCTCCGCGCCCGGCCCGCGCCCGGCCCGTTCGCGCCGATCCGCCTCACGACTGCTTGGATTGGCCCGCCTTGGCGTCGGGACCAACCGCCCGCCCACCCACCGTCAGCGTCGTCGCCTTGCCCTTGGATTTTCGACGGAACCGCCTGGGCCACAGCGAGGGCGGCACGACCATCCGCACCACCGCGACGAGCGCCGCCAGCGCCAGCACGGAAACCACCCAGAACTGCCAATCGCCGACCGGCATGGGCAAGGCTAGGCGTCGTGGTCAACTCCCCACGCCACCCCGCCGCGCCAACTCCCCATCCCCCGGTTTCCGGCACCCCGAACACCTCCCTTCGCCAGCCGCGCGAACCTACGAGTTGTGGCCGACGCGGAGCCTCCGGGACCCCCTGCCTACACTTCCGCCCCTATGGGCAAGACGCGCGAAATCAAGCGGCGAATCAAGGCGGTCGGCAACATCCGCCGCATCACCAAGACCATGCAGATGATCGCGACGGCCAAGTTCTCGGCCAGCCAGAGCCGCGCCGTCGCCAGCAAGCCCTACACCAAGGCCCTCTTCGCCCTCGTCGGCGAACTCACCGAGGGCCTCGGCGACGTCTCACACCCCCTCCTCACCACCACCACGAGCGGGCGGGAACTCACCCTCATCCTCACCTCCGACCGCGGCCTGTGCGGGCCCTACAACAGCTCCCTCCTCCGCACCGCCATGCAGTTCTTCCGCGCCAACGCCGCCGCCAAGGCCGGCCTCATCGATCTCGTCGGAAAGAAGGGCGCCGGCGCCCTCAAGTACAACAACATCCCCGTCGCCCGGCACCACGCCCAGTTCGGCGACAAGCCCACCTTCGAGGCCGTCGACGCCCTCGCCCAGGACTACATCAACCGCTTCTCCAGCGGCGAAATCTCCGCCGTCAAGGTCATCTACATGCAGTTCATCTCCGCCGGCCGCCAGCGCCCCGAGGTGCTCCAGCTCCTGCCCTTCAAGCCCGCGACGCCCGACGGCGCCGCGCCCGCCGGCGACGCCAAGGCCAAGCCCCAGTACGAGTTCAGCCCTTCGCCCAAGGAACTGCTGGACGACCTGCTCCCCGCCGCCGTCAAGGCCACCCTCTTCCAGTGCTTCATGGACGCCAACGTCAGCGAGAACGTGGCGCGCATGATCGCCATGAAGGCCGCCACCGACAACGCGGGCAAGATGGGCAAGCGCCTGACCCGCATGTACAACCGCGCCCGCCAGGCCCAGATCACCACCGAGCTGACCGAGATCATCTCCGGCGCCGCGGCCCTGGCCTAGGACGTGATTTCGATGGAATCAGGCTCGTCGCGCCGACGATGAGCCGCGCCCAGGGAGCGAGCCGTCGCGTTCGCGTTCGCGCGATCGTTACTCGCCTGCCCCCAGCCCGAACGTTCGGCACGCGCCTTTGCACCCGGGCTTGGACCCAAACTCGCCCGCCAGGATCGCGTCGATGGTCGCGCCGATCTTCTCGCGGACCTTGCCAAGGTCCAGCGCGTCCAGCCCGATCACGCCGCGCTCGCCCGTCGCAAGCAGCCAGTACTCCGCCGTGCCCGAGAGCGGCGCGTCGGGGTACAGCTTGGTCAGCGCCATGGCGTAGATGCCCATCTGCAGATCAGTCTTCGGGGGGCGGCGCTGCTCGCTCCACGTCTTGCCCGTCTTGTAATCAATGATGCGGAAGCCCGACGCCGTGCGATCGACGCGGTCGATCTTCACGCTCATCCGATGCGTGACGCCCGCGTGCTCGTACCCGAACGACACTGATCGCTCGGCCTCCATCACCTCCGCCGCCGGATCGTGGAAGACCCGCGCGTACGTCGCCAGGAGCTCGTCCAGACGCCGCGCGTCCTCCGCCCCCGCGACGGGGTCGTGCGTCCGCAGCGCCTCGCGCCCCAGCCGCCCCAGCGCCTCGACCGACGGCGGCGATCGCCCCTCGCTCTCGGCGCTCCGCCACGCCCCAACAAACCGCTCCAGCGCGTCGTGGACCACCGTGCCGATCTGAGTCTCGCGCCGCGCCTCCTCCGGCAACCGCAGCACGTGCCGAAGATAGAAACACGCCGGGCAGTGCCCGTAGGCATCGAGCATCGAATAGCTCAGCTCCAGCGGCGGCCTGGGTGCCACACGCCCGCGCGACACGCCCCGCGTCACCAGCGCCGCCCCCGCCCCGCCCAGCCCGCGCGACGCCGCCCACGACGGCACGCCCGCCGTCGCGCGCACGTGCGCCGCCAGCGCCAGCCGCGCCGCCGCGTCAGCCAGCGCCGACGACGACGACGCGATCTCCTCTTCGGTCGCCCCGGGTTTGTCGATCGCGTCCAGCGCCAGCGCCGCCATCGCCCGCGCCTCGGCCCGCGCCAGGTCCGCCGCCGGCGCGCCCGCCAATCGCTCCGCCTCTCCCCCGCCATCCGCGCCGATCAGCTCCCCCTCCAACACCACCCCCGCCACCGGCGGCTCTGCGAAGCGCAGCTCCTCGAAAAAGTTCTCGCCCTTGGATCGCTGCTTGTTCCTCTTCGACAGCACATAGAGCGACGACCTCGCCCGCGTGCACGCGACATAGAACAGCCGTCGGAACTCGTCGTAAATCCGCTCTTCGCGCGTCCGCTCGTCACCCGCCGTGTCCACCAGCCCCGGCGGAAGCTCGACGCGCCCCTCGCGCTCCCGCGTCGAAGGAAACCCGCTCAACGGATTCACGCGGGGCACGAAGACCGTCTCAAACTCCAGCCCCTTGGCCGCGTGGATCGTCAGCAATTGCACGCCGCCCGACCCGCCGTCCTCGCCCGCCTCCTCCTCGATCGGCGAGTCCTCCAGCGACGTGAACTCCTGCTCGTCGCTGCTCAGGTCGTCGTAATACGCCAGCAACGTCGCCAGGTTCCGCGGCTCGTCGAGACGCGCCAGCCGCTCGCGCGCAAACTTCAGCACCCGCACCAGCGCCGACACACGCCGGGCCCGCACCCGCGCCGCCAACAGCTCCCCGCTGGCCACCCCGCTCTCGCGAATGACCGCCTCGATCGCGCCCGGCGCGTCCTTGGTCGCGGCGGCCTCCAGCAGCGTCCGGTACACCCCCATGAACCGCGCCACCCGCGGATCACCCCCCGCCCGCGCCGTCACCTCATCAAGAAAATCGCTCGCCGCCTCCCCCTCCATCTCCGCGCGGCCCCGCCGGCGCGACCACGACCCGCGCCACGCCGACGTCTCCTCCAGCCGCACGCCGAACCCGCGCGAGAGCAACCGGCACACCGCCCACTCCGCCCCACGATCCACCAGCAGCCGCGCCCACGCCAGAACATCCTGCACACCCTCGTCCGACAGCACCGGCCCGGCCCGCCGGCGCACGCTGGGGATTCCATCGAGCTCCATCGCCAGCCCGATCCGCGCCAAGTGGTCGTGGCTCCGCGCGAGCACCGCGAACGACTCCCACGCCCGCGAAGGGTCCCGCTCCCGCTCGCGCCGGATGATCGCGATGATCGCCGCCGCGTCGCGGTCGTCCGACGACAGCTCCACGCACGCCGCCCCCGCCCCAGCCCCGGCCGACTTCCCGGGCACGATCCGCTTCTCCGCGTCGAACCGCGCGTGCGCCGCCGAGATCACCGCGTTGCACGCCCCCACGATCCGCGGATCGCTCCGATAGTTCCGCGAGAGCGTCACGACCCGATGCCCCGTCCACTCCCGCGCGAACCGGAAGAAAATCCGTTCGTCGCCCCCGCGGAACGCGTAGATCGACTGATCGTCGTCCCCCACCACCATCAGCTGCGACGCCCGCGACGTGGGCGGCGAGAGCTCCCGCACCATCGCCAGCTGGGCCGCGTTCGTGTCCTGAAACTCGTCGATGATGAGGTGCCGCCATTGCGCGCGCACCGCCCCCGCCGCGTCCGCGTGCTCCTCGAGCACCCGCCGCGCCAGCTGGATCGAATCGTCGTGATCCACCAGCCCGCGCGCCAGCAGCTCGCGCTCCGCCAGCCGGTACAAGCGGGCCGCGTCGAGAAACTCAACGGCCTCCAGCATCGCCGCCGCGTGCTCGTCGCGCGCCCCGCCCGGCGCGTCGGGCCCGGGCCGGGCCTTCGAGAGCTCCTCCACCCGCGCCCGCGCCGCCGCCTCCGCCGGCGCGCCGTCGACGCCGTGATGGCGCAGCGCGTCGATCGACTTCCACGCGCGATCGATCGCAAGATCGATCCCGCCGCCGATCGACGCGCGGAAGAGCCCGTGGCGCGCCGCAAGGTCCCGCGACAGCCGGCGCACCTGGGCCGAATCGGGGCGCTCCGCCCGCGCGGGAAGCCCCAGGCGATCGCCGAAGCGCGACAGGATTCGCCGCGCCATGGAGTGGATGGTGCCGACGAACACGCCTTCGCCCCTCGGGCCCAGGACGTCCGCCAGGCGATCTCGCATCTCGCGCGAAGCCTTGACCGTGAACGTGATCGCCGCGATCGACGCCGGGTCCTCGCCGCGCTCGCTCACCAGGTACGCGATCCGGCGCACGATCACGCGCGTCTTGCCCGTGCCCGGGCCGGCCAGCACGATCAGGGGGCCCGTGTCCTCCCCCTCGCCCCAGCACACCGCCCGCGCCTGCTCGTCGTTCAGATCGCCCCGCCACGCCTGCGTCATGCGCCCAGTGTACGAAGCCACCGCGCGCAGGACCCGCGCGATGAACGCACCCCAAAGACGCGACCCGGACTATTTCACCGCGCCCGCCGGCCCGCCGCCGCCGCGATCGCCCGCCCGCGCCGTGCCGCTCGTGCCCGACGCACCCGATCCCGCGGCCCCCGGCGCGTCCTTCACCTGCTCGCGCCACACCGGCGCCACCGCCCGCCGGATCGATTCGATGTCATCCAGCAGCGCCGGGTCCTCGGACACGCCCCCGCGCCGCGAAAGCACCGCGATCGCCAGCACGATCACCACCAGCGTCGCCGCCCCCGCGCCCACCTTCACCCGCTGCGCCGCCGCCCCCTTGACCGCCACGCCCTCGCGGATCGCCGGCGGGAGTGCCGACCCGTGCCCCGACGCCATCGAACGCCCCAGCGCGTCCAGACGATGCTCGAAGTTGCTTGTGCTCACGACGACCTCCCCACGCCCGTCCGGGCCGGGCTCTCGCGCTCCGCCACGATCTCCCGCAATCGACCCATCGCCGCCCGATAGCGCGACGCCAGCGTGTCGCGGTTTTCTTCCAGCACCAGCGCGATCTGCTCAAACGTCAGGCCCGCGACGTGCCGCAAGAGCACCAGCTCGCGCTGATGCTCGTCCAATTCATCAAGCGCCATCAAAAGCTCCGCGTCGCCGCCCGCCTCGCTCGCGAACACCGGCCCGCCGGAATTCGCCGCGTCCCTGGCCGCGCCGCGCGAGAGCCTCCGGCGTGTATCGATCGCCTCGCGCCGCACGAGCGTCGCCAGCCACGCCGCCCCGTCCTCCACCGCCCTCACCTCGCGCCCCGGGAGCTTCAGCACCCTCAGAAAAACACTCTGCACCGCGTCGGGCCCCAGCGACGCGCCGGGCGTGTGCCGGAGCATCGCCGACGCCAGCGCCGTCAGCCGCCCGCCCAATCGCGACCACAGCTCACGCGCCGCGCCCTGGTCGCCGCGGTGCATGAGCCTGAGAAGTTCGTGGTCGCCGGCGTGGTTCACGCGTCACTTCTTGGTTTCGGGCTTCGCGTCCGCCTGACCAACGGGAGCGCCGCCCAAGAGCTTGATCGTGTCATCGATCCCCGCCATCCCCTTGCCCCACGAGACGCGGCACTTGTCGAACGCCGGGCAGAAGATCGAGCCGAACAGCCCGTACCGCCCCGCCTCGACATCCTTGCCAAGCTGCTTCATCAGCGCCTCGCCCTCGGGCAGGTAGAACGCCGCGATCGCGTCGTCATAAAATTTGACGGCCTCGTCAAGCTCCTTCCCCAACTGCTCCGGCGACATCGCCCGCAGCGCGTCGATCTTCGCCTCGTCCGCGCCCTCCATCGACGTCCACTCCCGCAGCTTCTCGGCCGCGTCAGGACGCCGGATCACGCGCCGGAACCAGTCGTCGACGACCATCCGCTCCATCGCGATCGCGCCCTTCATGCTGAAGTCGCCCGCGCGAGCCTGGGCCGCCGCCGTGACGATGATCGCCCGGCTCTCCGCGTCCAGCCAGCCCTTGTCCATCAGCAGCTTCACGTCGCCGTTGGCCAGCGCGCTGATCGCGATCCCCACCAGCGAGCCGATGAGGATGTGCTCGCGCGCCACGTGATCTCCGATGCGGTACATCGCCGCCAGGCGCTCCGCCGCCTGGCGTGATTCGCCCTGGCTCGCCAGCCGGCGCGCATCCGCCGAGAGCAGACGCGCCGCCGTCCGCATCTTGCCGAGCGCCGGGAGCAGCGCCTCAAACCCGTCGGTGTAGTACGCCGTGCCCCATGTGCATTCCTTCATCTTCGACGCGCGGATGAACTGCACCAGCGTGCCCTGCTCGTTCTCCAGCGCCGCCGAAGTCTCCGCGTCGGGCACCCAGTCGTCGGTCGTGCGCCGCTCGCCGACCAAGGTCGCCGCCTCCCCGAAGCCGCCCGTCATGATCCGGTAATAGTGCAGCGCCGCGTTCGTCTCGTCACGCGGGTCCAGCGTCAGACGCGAAAGCGCCCGCTCCCGCTGCTCTTCCTTCGTCAGCTCCTGCGCCAGCGTCGTCGTCGCGCCCGCGAACATCACAAGGGCGGCGGCCAGGGCGGGGAGAATTCGGTTCCGGCGATTCATGCTGATCCTTTCGATGCCGCACCACGAGCAATGGTGCTTGATACCGAAAGGACGACGCCAAGGCCGCGGCCTGTGAATCCCGCGCGATCTTTTCTTCGCCCCCACGCGAAAAAGCCCGGCGGGCTCCCCTCCATCCACCCTCAATGCACCACGACACCCCGGTCAACCACCGAATACCCAGGGAACACCTCGCCCAGCGCCGCGTTCCCCAGGCGATACCGCACGATCTCACCCAGCACGTCGCGGAAGTCGATCGTCGCCGCCAGGTCGCGGTCGTCATACGGATGATCCAGCCCCGGCCAATCCGTGTGGACCTTTCCACCCTTGACCTTCTGCCCCATCACCAGCATCAGCCCCGCGTGACCGTGGTCCGTGCCCATCCCCGCGTTGGGCGCGATCCGCCGTCCAAACTCGCTCATCGCCACCACGACCACGTTGATGTTCGTGCTCTGGATCACGTCGCGGTGGAACGCCTTCAGCCCGCCCGCCAGCGTCTGCATCAGCGTCGCCATCGCGCCCCCGGCGAAAATCCCCTGCGACGCGTGCGTGTCCCACCCGTTCAACTCGATCGACACCGCCTCCACCCCCACCTGCGCCTTGATGAGCGCCGCCGTCGATTTGAGCGCCGTCGCAAACGGGTCCGGCCCATAGCTCGCGCCGCCCGACGCCGCATACCCCCTGAAATCGATCGCCTCTAGCAGCGCGATCGTCGCCCGCGTCTGCTCCGCGATCGACCGCAGCGGCTCATCACCCAGCGCATACATGTCCGCCAGCACCTGCTGACGCGATGCCTTGCTCGCCGGACGCCCCGTCAGCCCCGCGTTCAACGGATCGGCCACCGGCAGCGTCCGCGGCCCGCCCGCCAGCACCCGCGGCAGCCCCGGCGTCAGCGACATCGCACGCAGCACCCCGTCGCTCATCACCGGCTCGCTCGTCAGCAAGTGCCGCGCCAGCCACCCCGTCGCCAGCGTCATGTCCGACGGCTTCCCAATCTCCAGATACCGCTGCGCGTCAAAGTGCGATCGCGACGGGTCCGGCGAGCCGCACGCGTGCACGATCGCCAGCCGACCCGCGTTGTACGCCTCCAGCAAGTCCAGCATCGCCGGCGGCAGCCCGAAATACCCGTCAAGGTCCGTCGCCGCGTTCAACCCCGACCCCGGCATCGGCACCGCCAACGCCCCGCGCAGCCCCAGATACCACGGGTCGCCCCACGGCACGCACATCGTCAACGCGTCCGCCCCGCCCCGCAAGATCACCGACACGATCACATCACGCGACGACCGATGGTCCGCCGCCATCGCCACCCGCGGCAGCCACGCCGGCGCCGCCATCGCCGCCGCCGCCACGCCCAGAAACCCGCGCCGCGACAGCCCGCGATACTCCTCGCATCCACACGCACCACCAAGACCCAAAGACCGATCGTGCACTTCGGGCTCCTTCAACTCGATCTCACCACGGGCATGACTGACTTCGTGACTCTTCTCTTCACGCTGTGACTCTTCTCTTCACTCCGTCTCTTCGTCTCTTCGTCTCTCCGTCTCTTCTCGACTCCGTGACTCCGTGACTTCGTGACTGCTTCAGAACCACTGATACTCCGGCGACGACACCGCCAGCCCCAGCGCCTCGGCCATCACCCCGTTGCTCGGGCGGTTCACCCGCAGATACTCCTCCAGCAAGAGCCGCGTCGTCATCGGCATCGCCCCCCCGAACACGATCGAATCGATCCGCGCCGCCACCTGCTCAACGGTCCGCGCCCCGAACATCAGCCCGGGCACGTCGACCTCGACCCCCGTCATCTCGTTGTACATCAGCGACGCCGCCAATCGCCAGCGCCACAAGAGCGCCCCCGCCCAGTACGACGTGCGGTCGGGATAGCCGTCGGGCGTCTCCCACTTGAACGGCATGTGCCCCGCCTGCGCCAGCTTCAGCCGCAATTGCCCCGAGTACGTCATCGACGCCTGCAATGCCCGCGCCACACCCACCGCGAAATGAAACGGCCGCTTGAACTTCGGCCGCGCGTGCGCCAGGCTCCGGCGCGACAACGCCTCGCGCACCACCTCCCGGAGATCGCCGCCGCTCGCGGTAAACACCGCCGCCAAGCGATCGACGAGCGTCGACCCCGGCGCGGGCGTGATGAAGTGCCGCGCGATCCGGGCCGAAACATGCCGCGCCGTCGACGGGTGCGACGCCAGGATGTCGAGCACCGTCTCGCCGTCGGTGATCCCGCCGCCCCCGGGGATCACATGCCCCAGCACCGTCTTCTGGCCGTCGTCGTGCAGCGCCGGATCAAACCGGAAGGTCAGCGCCTGGTCGCCCGCGTTGGGAAGGTGCGTGGTCCAGCCGGTGAAGCACCGCGCCACCTCCCGCACGTCATCCTCCGTGTACGCCCCCACCCCCGTCGTGTGCAGCTCCATCACCTCGCGCGCATAATTCTCGTTGGGCGCGACGGCCACGTTCCGCGCGTTGTCCAGATAGATCACCATCGCCGCGCTCCGCGCCGAGGCGCCCAAGAGGTCGCGGAACTTCCCCATCGCGTGCGCCCGGATCACGTCCCGCTCGTCCGCCGCCCGCGTCCAGGCCATCGTCAGCCCGCTCGACGTGATGTTGAAATGGTCGTTCCACATCTCCACCACGCGCTCGAAGAGCTGGCGCGGGCTCCGCAGCGCCCGCGTGATCGCCACCTCCGCGTGCTCGACGTCGATCTCCTCCACCCACGCCGCCACCATCTCCGGCACCGACATGAGCAGCCACGGATACCGCGCCGAAAGCTCCGCCTCCAGCGCCGAATCATCAATCGTCTCATACGCCAGCTGCCGCGCCAGGTACGCCTCGCGACCGATCGCCGCCATCATCGCGCGGTCGGCATAGCTCGGACCGAACGTGATCCGCTCCAAGAGCAGGCGGTCCGAGCCCAGCTCAGCGCCGGACTCGCCGCCTTCACCGGATGTCCAAGTTTCGCCGGAGAGAAAATTCGCGGGCGGGAACGTACTCACATCGCACCCGACGCCGCCTGGCGCCGGCTCCAACTCCAACCCGCGGCCCGTGCCGCCATCCTTTGGGAGTGTCGCGCGACTCCCACCCGCGCCAGCCATGGCGCTCCACGCGCGCGATCAACGTACCAACCACCCACACCCTGTCAATACCAATCACCCTGCGGGCAAATCCTCTGTGCCCTCCGCAAGCGACGGGCCATCCCGCGCCAGGCATCAGCCCGTGAGACGGCGCGTCAACATGGGCAACACACGCAAACTGGGCGCTGCCGCGCCCGCGTGGTGCTTCGCCTCATTTTTTCAACGAGCCCGCCTCAGGCGCGGTACGCTTCCGCGACCTTCGTCAGCGCCGCCTCCACGATTCGGAAGTGCTCGTCCGTCAGGTCGTGGTGCATCGGCAGCGCCAGCACCCGCGCCGACAGCATGTCCGACACCGGGCAATCCTTCTTGTCCCACTTCGCCAGCGCCGGCTGCTTGGGCAGCGGCCTGGGATAGTGCACCGCCGTCGGCACCCCCTCGGCCCCCAGCGCCTTGCAGAACTCGTCGCGCGTGCACGAGAACTTCGACGGGTCCATCTTGACCACATACAGGTGGAACACCGCCTCGCCGCCCGGCGTCGTCTTCGGCGCGGTCAGCCCGGGGATCTTCGCGATAATCTGGTCGTACCGCGCCGCGTTGGCCTGGCGCTGCGCGGTCTGGGCCGGCAGGCGGTCGAGCTTGCTGCACCCGATCGCGCCGGTGATGTCGTTCATGCGGTAGTTGTACCCCACCGACTCGTGCAGATACTTGTCGGTCTCGCCGTGCGAGCGCAGCAGCTTGATCTTCCGCGCCAGCGCGTCGTCGTTGCACGAGATCGAGCCGCCCTCGCCCGTGCCCAGGTTTTTGGTGGCATAAAACGAGTACGTCACCGCGTCGCCGAACGCCCCGATCCCCTTGCCCTTCCACGTCGCCAGGTGCGACTGGGCCGCGTCGTACACGACCTTCAGCCCGTGCTTGCCCGCCAGCGCCTGCACCGCGTCGATGTCGACCGGGCAGCCGTAGAGATGCGTCGCCGCGATCCCGCGCGTCCTGGGCGTGATCTTCTTCGCCGCGTCCGCCACGTCGATCTGGAACGTCTCGGGGTTCGCGTCCACGAACACCGGCACGCACCCGCGCGCCACGATCATGCTCACCGTCGCGATGTACGACCACGCCGGCACCAGCACCTCGTCGCCCGGCGCAAACAGCGGCTCATACGCCAGCTGCAGCGCGCACGTCCCGTTGGCGCACGTCATCATGTGCCTGCACCCGGTCATCGCCCCGAAACGCTGCTCCAGCTCCTCGCACTTCTTGGCCGCCCGCAGCATCCCGCTCTTCAGCACCGCCAACGCCTGGTCGATGTCCGCCTGCGCCAGCCCGGTCGACATGAACGGCACCGGGGTCTTCGACACCGGCGTCCCCCCAGAAATCGCCAGCGACGACACTTCACGAACCGCACGACCCGGGGCGACGGCTTGAGTCACGTTTCATCCTCCATGGGCCCGGGAATCCTCACCAAACGGGCGGGCTCACCGGGTTTCAACCATAGCGCGCCTCCTTTCCCATCCACGTTCGGAGTTTGGACGGAATCTCATCCTCCTGCCGCTTCGACGGAACTTTGGGCAAGTTCGTCGATGTATAGTCCTGCCATGACCTGCACAACCTGCGTGCGGGGGCTCGATCGTTGGGTGGCGATCGCGGCGGTCGCATGGACATGCGCCGCTTCGTCGTCGGCCTCGATCCCCTCGCGGGACAACCCCTCCGAACCACCATCCTCCTCGCAGCCCGCCGCTCCCACCGAGGGCGACGCCAAACTCTTCGACGGCATCAAGGCCGTCACCCGACCAAGCCGCGACGCCATCATGGGCTTCTCCGCCTCCACGCGCGTCATGGAGCTGTTGGTCGCCGGCGGACAACCCGTCACCAAAGGCCAGCTCCTGATCCGCGGCGACGACGCCGAGGACGCCATCGTCGTCAAGCTCCAGGAGCTCCGCTCCGCCACCGACCTCCCCGTGCAGAAGGCCAAGAAAGCCGCCGAACTCGCCAAGCTCGAATACGAGCGGTACAAGGAAGCCCAGGCCAAGGGCAGCGCCTCGCCCACCGAGGTCGATCGCGCCCGCGTCAGCTACGAGGCCGCCGAGATCGACGTCGGTCAGGCCGACATCACCCAGCAGCAGGAAGTCGTTCAGGTCGACCGTCTCAAGGCCCGCGTCGACAAGCTCCGCATCGTCGCGCCGTTCAACGGCGTGGTCGACCAGATCTCCGTCGACGTCGGCCAGTCCGTCTCCGAGAGCGACAAGATCGTCCGCGTCGTCAACGTCGACCCCCTCTGGATCGACGTCCCCGTCCCCACCGGCAAGACCCTCGACCTGGCGCCCGACGCCAGGTGCTGGGTGCTCCTGGACCTTCCGGGACAGACGGGCGTCAGGCAGGGCAAGGTCATCGAGGTCAGCGCCGTCGCCGACGCCGCCAGCGGCACGCGCCGCGTCCGCGTCGCCCTCCCCAACCCCACCAAGACCGTCGCGGGCGTCACCGCCTATGTGCGGTTCACCGAGCCCACCGAAGCCTGGTCCAAGCGTGTCGCAGACGCCGGAGCAAGCCAGTGATCGACCTCTCCAACATCAAGGCGCCGGGATGGGCCCGGGTCGTCGCCGACCTCACCGCCCCCGCGCCCGACGATCGCGTCTTCCTGGCGCGCCTGCTGGGCGTGCTCGGCCAGGTCAGCACCGCCCGCCAGGGCGTGCTCTACACCATCGCCGCCGCGCCCAAGGGCGAACGCCCCGACGAGCCCACGCCCGACGTCGAGCTCAAGCCCGTGCTGGCGTGGCCCATCGCCCCCGAGGCCGCCGCCGCCATCGATCGCGGGCTCACGCTCGACGTCGCCGTCCCCGACGCCCAGATCGAGCGCGCCCAGGACGCCAAGCACGCCGCTCGCCGCGCCGCCATGACACGCCAGGCCCAGGTCTTCGGCCTGGAAAACGCCGACCTTCTCTACGACGCCTCCTCCAACAAGGGCTATTTCGTCGCCGTCCCCATCCTGGGCGCGCTCTCCGGCGAGAACGCCGCCGGACCCGTCGCCGCCGTCGTCACCCTCCTCATCGACGCCCGCTCGCGCCAGGCCCTGCAGACCACGCTCGCGCTCCTCGAAGTGCTCGCCGGCTACGTCCACACCCACGCCGCGATGCAGCAACTCCGCCGGACCCGCGCCGCCAGCGCCTCCCTCGACCTGGCCTCGCGCCTCATCGCCTCCATCAACCAGGCCCCCTCCTTCAAGGGCGCCGCCATCCAGCTCGTCAACGACCTCTCACGCCAGCTCGCCGCCGAACGCGTCGCCTTCGCCTGGATCGACGGCTGGAGCGCCCGCGGCGATTCCCAGCCGGGCCGTCTCCGCTCGCGCGTCCTGGCCATCACCGACACCGAGAACGTCGACCGGCGCATGCTCGCGGTGCAGAAGCTCGAAGCCGCGATGGACGAGTGTCTCGACCAGGAACAGCCGATCCTCTACCCCCCGCCGCCGTCGCAGGGCGCGGGCGCCGACGTGCTCCTCTCCCAGGCCGTGGTCCACTCGCACCGCGAACTGGCCGCCGCCGACGCGCGCCTCAAGGTCGCGTCGTTCCCCATCCGCGTCGACGACCGCGTCATCGGCGTGGTCACCGTCGAAACGACGCAGGCCGGAACCGTCGAGCTCTCCACCCTCGAACTCCTTCAGGCCGCGCTCGACCTGATCGCCCCCGTCCTCCGCGTGCGCTTCAACGACGACCGCTGGCTCCACCAGCGCGCCTACGACTCGGCCCTGAAAGCCGGCGCCTGGCTCGTCGGCCCAAAGCACACGCTCTGGAAACTCGCCGGCATCGCCATCGTCGTCGCCACGCTCTGTTCCATCTTCATCCGCGTCCCCTACCGCGTCGGCGCCCCCATGAGCCTCGAGCCGCGCGAGCCCCGCACCATCAGCGTGCCCTTCGACGGCGTGCTGCGCACCCTCGGCCCCGGCATCGAACCGGGCGCCACCGTCAACGCCGGCGACGTGCTCGCCGAAATGGACACGACCGAACTGGTGCTCAACAGCCTCGACGCCCAGGCCCAGCTCACCGAAGCCTCCAAGCGCGCCGACGAAGCCCTCAAGAAGAACGAGCTCGCCGAGGCCCAGCAGGCCCAGGCCAAGGCCGACCAGGCCAAGGCCAAGCTCGACCTCTACACCGACCGAATGTCCCGCGCCAAGCTCCGCTCACCCATCGCCGGAAAAATCATCGCCGGCGACGTCAAAGAACGCGTCGGCTCCACCATCCAGATCGGCCAGGCCATCTTCCAGATCGCCGACCTCGCCGACATGGTCGTCACCATCAAGGTCGACGACCGCGACATCTCCTTCATCAGCGAGGGCATGACCGGCGAGTTCACCACCAAGGCCGACCCCGCACGCGAATTCCCCTTTGTCGTCGAGAAGATCGTCCCGCTCTCCCAGGCCAAGGACGGCACAAACTCCTTCGTCGTCCGCGCCAAGCTCCAGCAATCCGCCGCCTGGTTCCGACCCGGCATGGAGGGCGTCGCCAAGTTCAACACCGAGAAACGCTCGCTGGCCTGGATCGCCGGCAGACGCGTCGTCGACCAGCTCCGACTCTGGTTGTGGTGGTAGGAAAACGGCCACATGGCAAATGGCCAAATCGCAAACCGCGCAATCGAATGTTGACCCCGAAACTGTTCACTCCCGCCGTGTCACCAAACCACGTCAAGCTCCGCCGAACTTCCGTTTGCCATTTGGCCCTTTGCTATTTGCCCATTTGAGTTTCCCCCATGACCGCCGAACGACCCACATTCTCACCCTTCTGGCACCGCGTCCGCGCCATGACGCCACGCCTCCGACCGCAGGTCCAGATCACCCGCCAGCACTACCGCGGCCTGCGCTGGCACGTCGCCCACGACCCCACCACCAACCAGTTCTTCCGCCTCTCACCCATCGCCAACGAGTTCGTCGGCCTCCTCGACGGCGTACGCTCCGTCGAACAAACCTGGGAGCTCGTCCTCTCCCGCTACGGCGACCACGCGCCCACCCAGAACGAGATCATCAGCCTCCTCAGCCAGCTCTACAACTCCAACCTCCTCCGCGTTGACCACTCCCCCGAGACCGAGCAACTCCTCGGCCGCGGCAAGGAACGCACCAAAAAGAAGGTCCAGCAGCAGGCCATCGGCCTCATGTACTTCAAGGTCAAGCTCTTCAACCCCGACCGCGCGCTCGCCTGGCTCGAACCGCTCCTTCGCCCCGTCCTCAACCCCGTCGGCCTCATCGCCTGGTTCATCCTTCTCGTCGCCGCCCTCGCCACCGTCCTCCCCCATTGGAGCGAGCTGGTCAACGGCTTCGGCTCCGCCGTCGCGCCCTCCAACTGGGGTTGGATCATGGCCGTCTTCGTGGCCACCAAGGTCATCCACGAAACCGGGCACGGCGTGATCTGCCGGCGCTTCGGCGGCCAGGTCCCCGAGATGGGCATCATGATGCTCGTCCTCCTCCCATCCCCCTATGTCGACGCCTCCGCCTGCTGGGCCTTCGAGAGCAAGTACCGCCGCATGGCCGTCGGCGCCGGCGGCATGATCTTCGAGCTCTTCGTCGCCTCCATCGCCGCCTTCCTTTGGACCGCCACCCGCGACACCGGCGGCCTCACCCACCAACTCGCCTACAACGCCATGCTCACCTCCGGCGTCTCCACCGTCCTCTTCAACGCCAACCCGCTCATGCGCTTCGACGGCTACTACATCCTCTCCGACCTCCTCGAAGTCCCGAACCTCATGCAGCGCTCCACCCAGATGCTCAACCACCTGGCCCAGCGCTTCATCTACCGCGTCAAAAACGCCACGCCCCCCAGCTCCGTCCCCGGCGAGCAGGCCATCCTCATCGCCTACGGCTCGCTCGCGCTGGCCTACCGCGTCTTCCTCTTCGTCTCCATCACCCTCTACATCATGGGCCAGCTCTTCGCCATCGGGCTCATCCTCGCCGTCTGGACCTCCGCGATGTGGTTCATCCTTCCCGTGGGCAAGTTCGTCCACTGGCTCGCCACCAGCCCACAGCTCGCCGAGTTCCGACCACGCGCCATCGCCACCAGCCTCGTCCTCCTCGTCGCCGGCGCGCTCCTCATCGGCGCCATCCCCATGCCCGACCACCGCACCGCCGGCGGCGTGGTCGAGAGCGACCAGACCACCGCCCTCTTCTTCGGCGCCGACGGCTTTGTCACCAAGGCCCACGCCCGCCCCGGCGAGTTCGTCAAGCAGGGCGACCCGATCGTCACCTGCGAAAGCCCCGAACTCGTCGCCCAGCTCCAGCTCGCGGACGCCATGCTCGCCGAGGCACGCTCCACCGAGCAGCAGGCCGTCGCCAAAAACGAAACCGCCAGCGCCCAGGTCGCCCGCGGCCGCGTCGAGGCCATCGAGGCCCAGATCGCCCAGGCCCGCGAGCGCGCCCAGCGCCTCATCGTCCGCGCCCCGTTCGACGGCGTGGTCGTCGGCGCCGACCCCGCAAGCTTCGTCGGCTCCTACATGAAAGAAGGCAAGGAACTCTGCCAGTTCGTCGACCCAACGCGCCTCCGCGTCGCCGCCTCCCTCACCCAGTCCGAGGCCTCCTGGCTCTTCGAGCTCCCCCCCGATCAATACGCCGTCGAGATGCGCACGCTCTCAAAGATCGATCGCTTCATCGACGGCGCCAACGTCCGCGTCGTCGACGCCGGCCAGCGACAACTCCGCCACGAAGCCCTCGCCTATTCCGGCGGCGGCACGATCGAGACCGAACAGCAGTCCGACCAGCGCTCCGCGCCCCAGGCCAAGCAGCGCCTGTGGTGGGTCTATGTCGACGCCAAGGACATGACGCAGCTCGTGGGCGGCAGCGCGCCCGGCGAACGCGTCCGCCTCCGCTTCACGCTCCCCAGCAAACCCTGGCTCACCCAGTGGGTCGACCGCCTCCAGAAAGCCATCCAGGGACGAGTCACGATCTAAACAAATCGCCAATGCATTAAGGGCCAGATCGCAAACACCGTGAACCAAACCCCCGACACCATGCGGCCAATGCCGATTCACTTCCTCCGTGCCTTCTCTGCATTTGGCGCTTTAGCGATTTAGCGATTTCCCCATGTCCCAAGCCCTCACCCGCTACCACGCCCTCTTCGAATCGCTCCGCTCAAGGCGCGTCAAGCCCAAGGTCCCGACCGGCGTCGACATGGCCTTCGGGCGCGTCCTCATGCGCGCCAAAAACCGCCGCATCAACATCGCCTGGCTCCGCGACCAGTCCGAGCAGATCGACCGCCTCGCCCCCGAGGTCCGACACTCGTCCGACGCCGTGCTCGACGAGCACATCGCCCGCGCCCGCGAGCTCTTCGTCCGCGGCCGCGCCGACGAAGAAGCCGTCCGCCGCGCCCTGGCCCTCACCCGCGAAACCGCACGCCGAATCACCGGCGAAGAGCCCTACCCCGTCCAGCTCATGGGCGCGCTCGCCCTCTACCACGGGCGCATCATCGAGATGCTCACCGGCGAGGGAAAAACCCTCACCGGCTCCATCGCCGCGCCCCTCCTCGCCTGGCGATACCGCCGCCTCCACATCCTCACCGTCAACGACTACCTCGCCTCGCGCGACGCCCAGTCCCGCGGCCAGCTCTACCGCCGTTGCCTCTGCGACGTCGGCGCCATCGTCCAGGAAACCGAAGAGCACGAACGCTTCGAGATCTACGCCAAGCCCATCGTCTACGGCACGCCCAAGCAGATCACCGCCGACTGGCTCCGCGACCAGATCCGCATGGGCCCCGTCAACACGCCCTGGACCGGGCGTCAATCGCTCATGTCCGCCGGGCGCTCGGGCGGCCCCATGATCCCCGGCCTCCACGCCGCCATGGTCGACGAGTGCGACGCCGTCCTCATCGACGAGGGCGTCGTCCCGCTCATCATCGCCCGCTCGCGCCGCGAGCACGACATGGCCCACATCTACCGCGACGCCGCTCGCATCGCCGCCAGGCTCGACGAAGGCCCCGACTACTCCATCGAGCACGTCCACCGCCGCTCCGAACTCAAGCGCCGCGGCCAGCACCGCGCCCGACAGATGTTCGACGAACTCCCCGACTCCATCTGGCGCGCCACCCGCCGCGCCGAAGAACTCGTCCGCCAGGCCCTCGTCGCGCGCCACTGCTACACCAGCGGCCGCCAGTACCAGGTCGTCGAGGGCAAGGTCATGATCGTCGACGAATACACCGGGCGCTTCCTCGCCGATCGCTCGTGGGAGCACGGCCTGCACCAGGCCGTCGAAGCCAAGGAAGGCCTCGACGTCACCGCCGACCGCGAGACCCTCGCGCGCATGAGCTTCCAGCGCTTCTTCCGCAGCTACCCGTTCCTGTGCGGCATGACCGGCACCGCCGCCGACGCGACCGGCGAGATGGAATCGGTCTACTCGCGCCCCGTCATCGTCGTGCCGACCAACCGCCCCGTGATCCGCGCCCAGTGGCCGATGCGCGTCTTCCGCACCCAGGAATCCAAGTGGCGCGCCATCGCCCAGAGCGTCGCGGAGCTGCACGCCAAGGGCCGCCCCGTGCTCGTGGGCACGCGCTCCGTCGCCGCCTCCGAGCTCATCTCGCGCCTGCTCGAATCCATGAGCCTCCCCCACCGCGTGCTCAACGCCAACTTCGACAAGGACGAGGCCGAACTCATCGCCGCCGCCGGCTACGGACGCGAGCACGGCCGCGAGGCCTCCATCACCGTCGCCACCAACATGGCCGGGCGCGGCACGGACATCAAGCCCGACGACGCCGCCAAGACAGCCGGCGGCCTGCACGTCATCCTCACCGAGCTCCACGGCGCCAAACGCATCGACCGCCAGTTCATCGGCCGCTCGGGCCGCCAGGGCGACCCCGGCTCGGCCCAGGTTTTCGTCTCGCTCGAAGACGAACTCGTCCGCCTCCACACGCCGCGCCTCGCACGCCTGGTCTCGCGCCGCGTCGCCGCCACCACCGACGAATTGCCCTCCGCGTCCCACGCCTGGCTCTTCCGCCTCGCCCAGGGCCGCTCCGAGAAACGCGACCGCATCAACCGCGCCTCGGTTCTCCGCCAGGACGACTGGATGGACAAGTATCTGCCGGGACACTGATCGACTTGCCGCACTCCGGGCACACATCCCCGACAAGGCCGGTCAGGTCATACCCGCACGCAAGGCAATGATGCGAGTGCCGCACGCGCCACCGTTCGCGCAAGGCCCAGCGCAGCATGACGCCAAACGCCGCGGCCTGCAACGAGACAATGGCGACGTGATACCAGAAGACGTTCGTGACAAACGCCGGCACAACAACGCCCAGCACCAGCACCAGCCCAACCCCGATCCCCAATCGCCGCGACTTCGTGCAGACACCGAGCATCCCCGCCGCCAGCGCGACGCTCAACCCGGCGCCGACATAGAAAAGCGTGTCACGGGTTCCACTCGGAATCCGCCACATCCACGAGGGCAAGTACCGCCCCGGAATCTGCGGAAACGCCCACCACAGCGGCGGCACGATCCACGAATAACCAACCAACGCCGCGTACCACCAACCACGCCGACGGATCGCCACCAGATGCAGCAGCGGGATCATCCAGCACGCCGTCACCGGCGTGAACACGCCCACCCGAAATCCCATCCCGTACGGCAAAATCCCGTAGATCGCAAAGCCGAACAGCCAGCCGAACTTCTCCAGCACGAACACCTGCGCGGCATAGACCAGATCAGGCCCCAAGACCACACACCACGCCAGCGGCACAAGCACCGCCAGCCCCGCCCAGCCGCGCCATCCAAAGCCCCACAGCCTCGGAAGCATCGCGTCGCGGTCGACCGGCGTGTTGGCTGGTGTGTCGCTCATCTCGGCGCGCCGGCGTGTCCCTCCTTCGTGTACCACGACGCCGCACCCGACGATGCACCATCTCCCGCCCCCGCCCTACCGCAGCCGCTTGCTCATCGCACGGCTGATCTCGCGCGCCGTCTCGCGCTTGGCGATCGACTCCCGCTTGTCCGACTGCGTCTTGCCCTGCGCCACCCCGATCAAGAGCTTCGCGTACCCGTTCTTGAAGTACAGCTTCAGCGGAACCACCGTCATCCCCTTCACCTGCACCGCCTTCGACAGCTTCACAATCTCGCGCCGGTGCGCGAGCAGCTCCCGCGTCCGCGCCAGCGCGTGCTGCTTCTTCCCCGTGAGCGGCCCCGCCGGCGCGTAGTGGTCGATGTTCACGCTGTGCAGGAACAACCGCGGCGGCTCGGGCTGCACCCGCACGTACCCCTCCGCGATCGACACCTTCCCGTCGCGCACGCTCTTGACCTCCGTGCCCCACAGGATGATCCCAACCTCCAGCGTCTCGCCGATCTCGTAGTGAAACCGCGCCTTGCGATTCTCGATCACAGGCTCGTCGTCCCGGGTTTTCGCCTTCTTCTTGCTCATGGGCCTCGCGGCGTCCAGAACTCCACCAGGTTTGCGTCCGGATCATAGAAATACACCGAGTCGGCGTTCATCCAATCCAGCGCCGCCGGCCCCAGAACCTCGACCCCCGCCGCCCGCAGCCTCGACACGCACGCCTCCCGCGCCCCGCGCTCCACCCGCAACGCAAAGTGCGCCCGCCCGAAGCGCTCCCCGGGCGGGAGCGGCGATTTCTCCTCGAAGAGCAGCCCGCCCTTATGCACCGCCAGATACGCCGACGCCCCCGGCGCCCCGCTCCAGAACCACGCCCACTCTTCGCTCGCGGGGCGCGCCGGCGTCAGCCCCACCACCTCGCGATAAAACGCCGCCGA
>JAEUJA010000283.1 GCA_016793195.1 Phycisphaerae bacterium | reverse complement strand
GTGTCCCACGGCTCGTGGTCGCTCCCCTCGATCGCCGCGAACTGACGCAGCTGCTCGGACGACAAGGGCAGCCCCGCGAACGCCTGCGCCACGCGCCCCCACTCCGGCGCGGCCAGCGGATCGATCGAGGGCGCGACGGCGCGAGCGGCCAGCGCCTTGGTGGCGCCGGCCTTCGACGTGCCGTTGGACTTGGTGCCTTGGTCTGCCATGAGAGGAGTTCGATCGATCAGCGGATCTTCACCACGCCGCTCGACGTGTCTTTCTTGTCCTTGGTGTCCTTGGCCTCTTTCGACGGCGTCGAATCGCGCGCGGGCGAGAGCGCCGGCGTCGGCTCCGGCGCGGGAACGTCGAGGATGTCGATCGACGAGGGCCCCAACGCCGGAACGTCGGCCTCCAGCTTCGACTTGGCCTGCGGGCCCTCGGTCAAGAGACGCAGATCGTCGAACAGGTCGTCCCGCATGATCCGCGGCGTGATGAACACGTACAGCGTCGTCTTGCGGTCGGTGCGGTTGTCGTCGCTAAAGAGCGCCCCCAGGATCGGGATGTCGCCCAGGAGCGGCACCTTCACCACCGTCCGACCGTTGGTCGACACCACCACCCCGCCCACCACCACCGTCATGTCCGTCGGCACCGTCACCGAGTCCGACTTCACGTTGTTCTTCTGCTTGGGCGGCGGCACGCCCGCCGAGCCCGTGCCGCTGAAGCTCGAAAGCTCGATGTCGTACTTCAGCCGCAGGTACCCGCCCTCGGAGATCTGCGGCTTGACCGTCAGCTTGGTGCCCGCGTCGACGTACTCATAACTCGACACGTCCCGCGAGCCGGTGTTGTCGGAGCTGCCCAGCGTCGTCGTCTGCGTCGGCTGCTGGTCGATGCTGGCGATCTCCGCCTCTTCGTTGTCGGCGACCAGGAGCTGGGGCGAGGAGAGGATGCGAGTGTCGACGTCGCGCGCCAGCGCCGTGAGCGCGATGGGGATCTGATCGGACTTGATGAGCGCCGCCGTCAGGCCGGTCAAGCCCGTCGCGACGTTCTTGCGGGTGTCCAGCGTCCCGCCGGTGGGGAACCCCGAGAGCCCGAAGTTGGTGTTGAGCACGCCGCCAGCGCCGCCGGCGTTGATGAGCTGCGTCTCGAACGCCAGGCGGAACTCGTCCGACGCCGTCACCGCGACGATTTTGGCCTCCAGGAAGACCTGCGGCCTGCGGAGATCGATCTTCTCGATCAGCCGCGCGAACTCCGGCTGCTGCTTGATCGGCGCCTTCACCAGCACCTGGTTGTTGGCCTTATCCGGGAGGACAAAGACGTCCGGCCCGCCCGCCAGCGAGAGCTCGCCGTCGGGCTGGCCCGTGCTGGGGTTGTAATACGTCGTTCGCCGCCCGCGGGCGCTGTAGGTCGTGCTGCTGCTGAACCCGCCCCCGGTGTCGAGCAGGGGCGAACTCCCCGCGTCGTTGGGAAGGGACTGGTTCTCGATCAGGCCCAGGATGATCTGCGACACCTTGTCGGCGTCGGAGTGCTTGAGCTTGTAGGCGCGGATCACCACGCGCTCCTCCGACGGATTGATCTCCTTGATGAGCTTGGTCAGTTCGTCGTGCTGGCGCGGCGTGGCGTAATAGGTAATCTTGCCCGACGCCTCATCGACCACCATGGTCGGCCCGCCCGAGACCGACTTGGTCTGGCGCTGCTGGTTCTGCCCGGGGTCGTAATAGTTGTAGAAGACCGGGCGGTTGGGGTCGTTCTCCGCGGGCTTCTCGATCAGCTGCACCTCGCCCAGCCCGCGGACCTTGGCGATCTCCGCGATCTGCTTGGCCGACGAGCCCACCTCGTAGGACTTGGGCTCGAGGTTGTTGGGCACGTCGATGACCTCGAGCACCTGGTCGAGCACGATCTCCTCGTCCGGCGTGCCGCGGAAGACCAGCGCGTTGCCGGTGGGATCGACGCTGAGGCGTTCGGGGAGTGATTCGGCCTTGCTGGCGCCGGCGCTGGGCTGGCCCTGGATGGGCTGGCCGGTGTTGGGATCGATGTTGGGCTGGCCCGGGTTCTGGGCGCCGCCCGATCCGACGTTGGCGCCCAGCAGCGCCAGGGCCCGCTCGCGCGCCACCGGCGCCGAGACATATTCCAACTCGCGCCGTATGAAGCGGTACTTGGCGTACTGATCGAGCAGCGACCCGATGAGCGATTCGATCGACGCCAGGCGCCGGACCGAGTCGGTGGCGACGATCACGCCAAGCTCATCGACGTAGGCGATACCGCGGGCGCCGGGCGTGGGCGGCGTGCCGGGATTGGCCGCCGCGCCCCCACCGCCGCCCATCTGGGCCTCGATGGCGGCCTTGAGGAACGAGGGCTTGACGTTGGGGACGGGGAAGACGCGGGTGGTCGCCTCCTGGCCGTCGAGATTCACCTGCACATCCGAGATCGGGTGGACCATGTAGAAGCCGGTGGGGTCGCGCGTGATGGTGAAGTTGTACTGGGCCAGCAGGGCGTCCAAGAGCGGGAGCAGCTGAATCTTCTTGATCTTGACGGGGGCGTTGAATGTGATGGTGCCGGTGAGCTGGCCCTTGGTGCTGCTGTTGATGTTGAGCGTGGTGGTGACGTACTCGACCAGCGCGGTGAGCTCGACGGGCTCGCTGAACGCCGAAAGCGTCACCTCGTCCTCGCCGGGCTCGGGCGTGGGCAGGTGTTCCAGGCCCTTCTCGCCCGCGCGTTCCGCGCCGGGGCGAGCGTCGGGCGGGTTGGCGGTTGGATTGCCGGGCTGGGTGATGGCGGGGCTGGCGGGCTGTCCGGCGGGCCGCGGCGTGAGGGCCGGGTTTCGCCCGGGGGGCACGCCGGGCGTCACTTGCGCCGCCGCCGACAGGGCCAGGCACACGGCGAGGGTGCACCCCACGCCGCCCGCAACCTGCCGCATTCTTCCGCCCGCGCCGGGGCCCACGATCCGTCGGTTGATGAGCACTCGGAACCTCCGCCCGCTCCGCGGGCCACCAAAGGATACCGTTCGCAAGGCGGCGGCACCGGGGCGTCACAGGATCGTCACATCCGGTCCGGGCGGTGCAATCCAGGCCGTGCTTGGCGCGGGTTCCCGCGCTGGAACGCGTCCGGGGCTTCGGGGTGCGGCGTAGGTCGTGTGATTTGGAGGGGCGGGCCGCCCGGAGGCTGGCTCTCTGTCGCCGCGCGGGACGGGGCGCCGTTCACCTGAACTGGCTGCGCATCTGGACGATGGCCTCGCAGGTGCTGATGAGGGCGCGGAGCTGGCTGGCGGATTCCTTGGTGCTCATGGTGGAGGCCAGCGACTTGGCGGCGGTGTCGGCGACCTTGGCCAGGCGCATGAACCCCACCGCGGGCGAGGCGCCGGCCAATTGCATGGAGAGGGAGCGGCAGACGCCGACGTCCTCTCGCTTGATCGCCAGTTCGATGCGTTTGATGAGGTCCTGGAGCTGGGCGATGAAGGTGGGGATGAGGCAGCGGTTGGGGTGCTCGTCCGCCAGCGTCGTGCCGTTGGGGTCGGCCCCCCCGCCGACGGTGAGGAACTCGGCGACGGCGCGGAGGAGTTTCTCGGGGGTGACGGGCTTGACGAGGAAGGCGGTGACGCCGACTTCCTGGGCTTTCTCTCGGGTCTGGGGCGTGCCGTCGGCGGTGACGAACATGACCGGGCAGCGGACGTTGCGGCTGCGCATGAGGAGCACGAGGTCCGCGCCGGTTTTTCCTTCGCCAAGGTCGAAGTCGGTGAGCACCAGGTCCACGCCGCCCTCGGCGATGGTCATGGCGTCCTCGATGGTGGCGGCCTGCTGGAGGCGGACCTGGGTGCCGCGGAGGTAGTGCTTGACGAGGGACTGCTCCATGGGGGAGTCGTCGACGTGGAGCATGTGCCCGCTGAGCTCTTCCTTGTTGACGTTTTCGAGTGAGAACCAGTCCTTCATGGGATCAACGCTGAAGTATTCCTTGGCGTTGATCTCCTTGTCGAACTGCACGCCCAGTTCGTGGATCGTGCCGCGTCGATGGATGCAGCGTTTGACGGTTCCGGCGAGTTCGATGGGCCCGAGCTTGGGGTGCGGGAGCACGACGCTGCAGCGTGAGCCGTTGTAGACGAAGGCGTTGTGCAGGACGCTGATCCCGCCGCAGGAGAGGTTTCGGGCCGCGACCAGCAGGTTGACGGTGTTCCCACCGGGGTGAACGAGCTTCAGGGGGATCGTGGAATTCCGGAAGGGCCAGCGGACGAACGTGCGGCGCTTGTCGGCCTCACCGCTGGACCGATCGAGTTCGTCGAGGAACGGATTGAGATCGCGCGAGGCAAGCCCGACGGTGTTGGTGCGCGAGGCGCCGATGGTCGGCTTGCCCTTTCCGCCTGGTGAAACTCCCGCCATCGCGTGCTCCCCGGTGCGCCGACCCGATCCGGGTGAACATCGGCGACGGGAGAAGGCGGCGTCACCCGGAGTGGGGCGCATGACACCCGGGGGGAATCTGGGGCGCGGCTCGCGCGGCACACGCGCCCCAGTCGACGCGCCCGGTCCGAGAAAAAAAGCCGGCGACCCGAAGGCCGCCGGCGGATGGGATCGCGGGTTGTCGGACGTTGGCGAGGTCAGTGCTTGGCGGCGCCGGTGATCTGCATGCCATAGAACGAGCGGTAGACGAAGAAGGCGGAGACCAGGAAGAAGGCGACGGTGAGCCCGATGGTGAGCGCGGTGTGGGTGGCGCCGCCGGCGCCCTTCATGCTGACGGCCAGCTCGACGGCGAGCAGGCCGAAGAGCGTGGTGAACTTGATGACGGGGTTCATGGCGACCGAGCTGGTGTCCTTGAAGGGATCGCCGACGGTGTCGCCGACGACGGTGGCGGCGTGGAGGTCGGAGCCCTTGCCGCGCCCGGTGCCCTTGAAGGCGGGGTCGGTCTCGACGATTTTCTTGGCGTTGTCCCAGGCGCCGCCGGCGTTGGCCATGAAGATGGCCTGGTAGAGGCCGAAGAGGGCGATGGAGACGAGGTACCCGATGAAGAAGAAGGACTCGTAGAAGGCGAAGGCCAGGGTGGCGAAGAAGACGCCCAGGAAGATGTTGAACATGCCCTTCTGGGCGTACTGGGTGCAGATGGTGACGACCTTCTGGCTGTCCTCGACGCTGGCCTTGGTCGCGCCCTCGAGCCTGATGTTGGCCTTGATGAACTCGACGGCGCGGTGGGCGCCGGTGGAGACGGCCTGGGTGGAGGCGCCGGTGAACCAGTAGATGATGGCCCCGCCGGTGATAAGGCCCAGCAGGAAGGGCGGGTGGAGGATGGAGAGGTTGGTGACCAGCTCGGGCTTCAGGCCGTGCGTCAGGGCGACGACGATCGCGAAGATCATGGTGGTGGCGCCGACGACGGCGGTGCCGATGAGCACGGGCTTGGCGGTGGCCTTGAAGGTGTTGCCGGCGCCGTCGTTCTCTTCGAGGGCCTCCTTGGCCTTCTCGAACTCGGGGGTGAAGCCGTAGTCCTTCTGGATTTCGGCCTTGATGTTGGGCAGGGCTTCGATGGTGGAGAGTTCGTAGACGGACTGGGCGTTGTCGGTGACCGGGCCGTAGCTGTCGACCGCGATGGTGACGGGTCCCATGCCCAGGAAGCCGAAGGCGACGAGGCCGAAGGCGAAGACGGCGGGGGCCATCATGAGG
>JAEUJA010000281.1 GCA_016793195.1 Phycisphaerae bacterium | reverse complement strand
GGTCGCGCCGAAGACCCGGACCCGATCGGCGATCAGGCGGCCGGCGCCGTCGCGAAGGAAATCGCGGATCGTACCGTTCTGGTCTTTGACCGCGGTCTGCTCTCCCAGCGCGTTGTACGCGAATTTCACGCGATCGATCGGCGCCTCGCTCGGCTCGCCGCTCCCGGCGGTCGACGGGTAACGGATCTCTCGGAGCACGCTCGACGTGCGTGACAGGCTCGGGAGCTCCGCCGCCGCCCCATCGAGGTCTTCGTCCCATGCGTATCGGAACGCGGTGGTCTGGACCGCCTCGGCGCCGGCCTGGGTGCGTCGGTGCGCGACGTGGCGTGTCACGTTCCCGGCGTGGTCGTACACCCGGCTCGTCACGCGGTTCTGGTCCGTCGCGGGCACGCTCATGCCGGTCGCGCTCCAGCGCCCACCGCCCTGCGTGGACCAGGTGATCGAGGCCGCCGCGGAGCCCGCGGGATTGCTGTCGTTCTCGATGGTCGCGTAGGCACGCCCGAGCGAGTCTGTGAGCGAGCGTGTCGCCTCCTGGCTGGTGGGGCCGCCCGCGGGATTGACCCCAAGCCAGCGCGAGGCCACGCTCGCCTGCCCGCGCTCGTCGTACGCGGTCCGCGAGACGATCGCCTCGGCGCCCGCGACGCCGGGGATGGCGCTCGAGACATTGCCGCTCTGCCAGGCTTCGATCGGCGTCGGCGCCGCGCCGCCGACCGAGGTGAACTCGGACGCCGCGTTGTTGGTGCCGTAGTTGATGGTCGCCACCGGGCGAGCGGCCCGGTCATAGGCGACGGCGGAGTAGGACGTGACCGCCTTGAGGGGGTCTGTTCCGATCGCGTCGTCAGAGAGCGACCCCGACGTCGGAACGGTGGTGTGCGTGCGCTCCCGGAGGGTCGTCAGCACGGGAAGCGTCTTCCCTCGCCAGTGCGTCGTGAGGGCCTCGCGCAGCACGAAGCCCTTGGTCGGATCACTCGCGTCGGCGAACGTCGCTGGGACGCCCGCGCTGGTCCACTCTCCGACGACGCGGGCGTGCGGATCGAACCGGCGCTTCACGGTCGCGGTGCCTGGGCTCGATGTGGCGATCTCCTTTCCGTCCGCGTCGAACCAGTGGTCGGTGCGCTGCCACATTGCTTCGGCGCCTCGCTCGATCAGCGTTTCCTCGCGATACACCGCGCCGCGAGGGCCGTGGCTCGTCCGGCGCACGCCGATCGCGCTGGTGTCCTCCGCCAACTCCTGCTCACTGACCGCGAACCACACGCCTCCCGGCGGCGTCACGCCGGCGCTCCACTGCGCCGTGAGCACCGGTCGATCGAGGTTGTCGTGCACGGTCACGCCGAGCGGCGTGACGCACGCGCCCGCGCCGTCGACCTGCCCCGTCAGCGTCGGTCGATGCCGCGTGTCGTACCAGCTTCTGGTGCGGCGGATCTGATCGCCCGCGTGCCCCGCCGCGGTGTGCGTCTCGACGAGGGTCAGCAGGCCGTCGCCGACGGCGCCGCGCTCCGGTCCCTCGCCGTCGTAGAAGCGTTCCTCGACGAGTTGATCCCCGAACCCCTCCACGCCGCGGTGCGTGCGCACGGGCCTTGACCGCGCGTCGTACTCGATGCGCTCGGTGTTGCCGAGGGCATCGACCGATCGCACGGGGCTTGCATCGCCGTCGTACGCGCGCCGCGTGACGGCCGGCGCGCTGCGATCTCCGTCCTGATCGGGGACCACGCCCGGGAACACGCCGCCGACCGACGCGAAGGGGTACACGACCTCGCGTTCGGCCAGCCCCGAGAGGTAATAGCCGGTATGGCTCCTGGCGTACTCCTGGCCGGTGGTCCAGGCCGTCACGAGGCCCGCCGGGTTGCGTTCGAGGCTCCCCACCGCGAAGGTGCTCTGGCGGAACACCCGCCCGGCGCCGTCGAAGAATCTCGCCTCGATCGGGCCGGCGTGTTTCCCGTCATCGCTCTCGGGCGGAAAGGTCAGGGCCCTTGGCGTCGGCGCCGGGGGCGCGTCGGGGTCGTTCGGATCGGCATACGGGCGCACGTCATAGGCTCGCGCGGTCGCCACGGCGTCGGCGCTCTCGAACAGGAGCAGGCGGCCCGACACATCGCGGCGCGAGCGGGCGGTCAGCGTGCCGTCGCCCTGGTCCCAGGCGATGTCGGCGAACGATTCGGGGATGCCGTCGCTGCCGAGGTTTCCGAGCGTGACATGCTGGTGCACCTCGGTGGGCGCGCCGGTCAGGTCGCGGGCGCCGTCGCCCGAGTCCGGGTCGTGCACGAACGCGGTCGCCACGCCGCCGGGCGACACGCGGTACTTGGTTCTTCCGCGCGCGTCGATGTACTCCGTCGTGACTTCCGACCCGCCGGGCCCGTTTTGCTCGGCGCCCTCGCGCTCGCGAAAGCGCGTCCACCTCGCGACCGCCGGATAGCCCATGCGCGGCGTGTCACGATCGACCAGGGTGTAGTCGAAGCCGACACTCTCGAACTGCTCGCCCGCCTCATCGGGGTTCACGTCGTGGCCCGTGCGCGAGCGCCACACGCGCCAGACCAGGTCGGGGCGGGGCATCATCACCCATGCGTGGTCGATCCAGCCATAGCGCCGGAACCGCCCGTAGTAGCTGAGTTCTCCGGGGTGCGATTGCACCTCCAGGAGTGCGCCGCCCGAGCCGTGCGTCCCCTGCCACGAGCGCCCGACCCGCAGAGTGCTGGGGTAGTTCATCTGGAATCGCGTGTTGCCGCCGGCGGCCTGGATTTCAGCGAAGCGAGCGCTGAACAGATCCGAGGGCTCCGCGAGGTCGTGATACTCCGTGCTCTGGATCGAGCCCAGGCGTGCCGGGTCGGTGTACTGGCTCACATACAAACGCCAGTCCCGAAGGCGGCACTTCACCACCCAGGCGTCTGACGTGTCCTCCAACTCATACGGGTCCGTGAACGCGCCCGGGTCGATCGTCCGCGTCGGGCGGTTGTACTCGTCGAACTCGTGCGTCGTCAGCCAGCTGCGTGTCCGCTCCCCCGCCGCGTTCAGTTCCTCCACCAATTCCGCGACCGTGAACGGCACGACGCTCACCAGCGACTTGAGCCCCAGCGGCGTGTCGTCCGCCGCCCGGAATTCGTATTGGAACGAGAGAAGCTCGCGCTCCTCGGAGCGCGTCGTGATCCGCCGCCGCCGCGTCCACGCTTCGCCGGCCCAGGGATCTGGCGTGGGGCTGGCCTGGTCGGATTCGGTCGTCCACTCCGTAGCGACCTGGACACGGCTTCTGAGCAAGTAGCTGTGGCGCAGGTCGAACGGGTTGGTCATGCCCGTCGGAAATAGCCTGGCCTTGCGCCTGACCACCTCATGGTCATACACGTCCTCGGCTTCGCGCGAATAGGCAAAGTCGCGCCGCATCGTCGGGCCGCCAAGGCCCGGCTTGGAATACTCGCTCCGCACCTTGCCGCGATGCTCGGGGTCGGTGCTTCCGCCGTCGTCGGTCCCCAGCAGGGGCACGGTCCTGGCGTGGGCGTGAAACGTTGTCCATCGATCAGCAGCCTGCCACAGTTGCAGCGGGGGCATCGCCGCCCCGGGCCCGCGCGTCGGCGCGATCTCCGCCACGTCGTTGAGCGTCATCAGCGTCAGCGCCGCGGCGTCGAAGTGTCGGTGCTCGCCCTCCCACGCCGGCATGATCGCAAAGCCGCGCTCCCAGAGCGAGAGGCCCTCCGAGTCCGACCATGAGTCCCGCACCAGCGCGTCGATCTGCGACGGGCCGTAGACCCCCTTGATCTGAACCGAGAGCTTTGAAGACGAATTCGGATCGACGTGGACGGCGTAGCGGTAATGGGTGTGCTGGGTGTGCCAGGCGAGCCCGTCGTCGCCGGTGAACTCGCGCGAGTCCAGCGACATCGGCAGGTGCACGCCCGTGCTCCGCGTCACCAGCACCAGGTCGTCCATCAAAGGGCCCAGCGCCGAGAGGTCCGGGGCTGTCCCCAGTGCGCCCTCGAGTTTCACCAGGAGGTCGCCGTGGTATTCATAGTTCACCTTGTCGGTGATCGCCCACTTCACCGCCCCCTGCGCCTCGGCGCGATAGGGCCGCTCCACCGTCACCATGCTGAGGTGCCACACGCGGCTTCCGAGAAATGTCCCGTCCGCGCGCCGCATCAGTTTCCAATGGAACCGCACCACTGCTTTGGCCAGCGTGCCCGGGCTCGCCCCGTCGGCGTCCTGGCCGTGGAGATAGATCGCGCTCAGGCGCGGCGTGGTCCCGCCGTCGACCTTGAGCATCTTGTACTCGTACGACCACACATTCCCGAACTCGTCGATCTGGCACCACAATCGCCCCGCGGGGACCTTGTCCAGCGTGGCTTGGTTGTAGGGAAACGCGGGGTCTGCGTCGAAGCCGCCGCCCTGCTTCGACAGGTTGATGCACGTCGTATTGCTCTCGCAGGTGCGGAAGAAGTAGCTCGTGCCGCGCCCGGGCTCGATCACTTTCCAGACCGGGAGCCTGGCCTGGTTCTTGTTCACGCCGTAGTCACGCTCGAAAGGCTGGCGAAACTCGAGGCGATCGGCGACGATGCGCGCCAGCCCCGGGCCCATGGGTCGGAACGTCCGCGTGTCCTCCTCCGTGAGCGAGTAGTCCTCGCCGTTGATCACGCCCGACGGCGGCGGGAGCATCTCGTGGGCTTGCGAATACCAGGCCGTTTCAGGCTTGTAGGTCAGGTAGTTGTGAAAGCCGATCGTCGTTCGGATCGGCGACTGGATCAGCACCACCACGCCCATCCGCTTCCACGCGTCGCCCGCGATCACGCGATGGGGCTTTGAGACCGGGACCAGGTCGGGGAACACGCACGCATCGGTCGAAAGGCTCCACCCGCCCATCTGGAACGGGCCGAACGAGCCGACCCGCAGCAGCGGCGAATCACCGCTGAAGTTCCGTGTCAGCTCGAAGTTTCTCCCCGGCAACTGCACGACCAGGTCGGTGTTCTCGTCGATCCCGTAGCCCGTCGCCGGGACAATCGTTCCCTCGGGCGATGGCGCCAGCGGGCCCGCTGTCTCGCCGGGGCGGAGCAGGTTGCTCTCCCACAGGCTCGGCGTCCCGATCCCGTTCAGGAAGACACTCGCCGCCCCGCCCCACACCGTGCCGATGTACTTCTTGAACGGCGGCGGGTCCGGGTCGTCGTCGTCGTCATCTTCGTCAACGTCGCCATCACCATCCGTGTCGCCGGTGTCGTCGCCCTCGCCGCTCCCGTTGTCGGCGTCGCCGTCGCAATCGCAGCCTTCGATCTCCGGGTACTCGCAGCATTCTCCCGGGCCGCCCGGGGGCTCTTCGTCGTCATACGGCGGGGGGTCCTCATCGCCGACGTTGTCGTCGTTCGGATCGTCGGGGTCGCCATCGCCGGCGTTGCTCCCGCCCGTGCAATCACCGAAGCCGCCCCCGCCGTGGCTCGCGAACCAGTCATCCTGGCACCCGTCGCCCGTCGACGCGTGGGACGCCGGGCGGATGGGGGCGGACCCGCGCGAGCCCGGCACGACCACGCCGCCGAGCAGCGCGAGGCATCCCATGATCACCGCGAACCTGAAGGCCAGCCATCCCAGCCCACGACGCCCGTCGGTCCCCGCAGCGCCGCGACGCCCAGCAATTCGTCCCATCGCCGGCCCCTTTTTGATCTCAACCCGAGAGAGAACACCGAACACGCTTCCCGACCCGTGGCTCCCAGCACGGCCATCCCCGGCGTGGCGCGGCGCCGCCGCGGACTCATTCCGCCGCGAGTTCCGCGCGATACGCCGCGGACACTTCCGCCGTCGCGCCGGCCAGACAGCCCCGGGACGCCAGCACCTCCGCGCGCGAGCGGGCCGCACTCAGGATCGCCGCCGACTCCGCGTTCATGGGGGCGTTCTGGACAATGGACAGTCGCTCATCAAGCAAGGCCGCGAGGACCCGATCGGCTTGGCCCGCTTCCCATGCCACCACCCGGAGTTCCGGCGGCAGGCCAGGCGGCGCGTCGCGCCACGCTCGCAGCGCCGCTTGCTGATGGGCCGACATCGGAGCGATCAACTCGTCGAAGAGCAATTGAGCCGCGCTCTCACGGGCCGCGCGAGCCGCTTGGACACTCGCTTCCGCCGTAGCGATCGCCGCGGCGCCGTCGGCGTCCTGTGGGTCGACCGCTTCCGTCACGTCGGACAGCCGTCGCTCGGCCTCGGCGAACGCCGTCATCGCGTCGAGCATCTGCGAGACCGCGGGCGAAAGGCGCAGCGCACCGAGGGCCGCGTGCACGCCCGGGCCGTCGACGCACGCCGCGGCAAGCGCGCCCTCGCTGACGCCGCACGACGAAAGCGCTCTCCCGAGCCCTGACTCCAGCTTTGTTCCCGCGCGTCCGCTGCAAATCCCGGCCACCACGAGCGTGCTTGCCACGCACGCGCCGATGAGAGGGCGGGCAAGCCGCGCAAACCGCACACGCCCCACGTCGCACGCCACTGGTCCCGATTGCTGATTGCTCATCGTGTCATCTCTCGCGTCGAGGTCCGGTCGATTCTCGTCGCACGCTACTTGTCCGCGCGAGGCCGCACAATCCCCGCATCAGGTGGATCTGTGCCAGTTTCGCCGCGAAATCTCGCGCACATCCCCCCGATGAGGTGGTGCCCATGGCGATTTCGGTGATCCGCCGCGCGAGAGCGTCGCGTCGGGATCGCGTCGGGGCACTCCGCGTGCCGTCTGCGCCCCGCTAGTCGCGCCTCGCACCGCTGCGGCTCGCAAACGACTGCCGTGATCCTGGCATCGCTGGCCACGCCCGATCTGGCCCGGGGCGCGTGCATGAAATCGTGGCCGACGCACGTCACACCTATGATGATGCGTGGAGCAGTGTGCCGTCACGACCGCCGTGCCCTTGGCCCCCCGCGTGCGGGTGATCCTCGCCAATCCGCGGGGGTTCTGCGCGGGGGTGCGGATGGCGATCGACGTGGTCGACCAGGTGCTGGACGTCATCGACGAGCGCCCCATCTATGTGTTCCACGAGATCGTCCACAACAAGCACGTCGTGGCGCGGCTCGCCGGGCGCGGCGCCGTGTTCGTCGACGATCTCGACCGGGTGCCCGAGGGCAAGATCGTCGTCTTCAGCGCCCACGGCGTATCGCCCCAGGTGCGCGAGCACGCGCGCCTGCGAAACCTTACCGCGATCGACGCGACGTGCCCGCTGGTGACCAAGGTCCACTCCGAGGCCGTGCGCTATGCGCGCCAGGGCTACCAGATTCTCCTGGTCGGCCATCGCAACCACCAGGAGATCGTGGGCACCAGCGGCGAGGCGCCCGAGGCGACGCAGGTCGTCGAGAGCCCCGGCGACATCGCGAAACTGAAGATCATCGACGACTCCAAGCTTGTCTACCTGACGCAAACAACCCTTTCGACCGACGACGCGGGCGTCATCATCGACGCGCTCAAGCGTGCCTTTCCGAAGATCAAGAGCCCGCCCAGCGAGGACATCTGCTACGCGACGACCAACCGCCAGCACGCCGTGCGCATGATCGCGCCGCGGTGCGACGCGGTTGTCGTCGTGGGGAGCAAGAACTCGAGCAATTCGGTGCGCCTCACCGAGATCGCGCTCAATGTCGGCACGCCGGCGATCCTCGTGGACGAAGTGGGCGAGCTCCCCGATCCTCTGCCCTGGAAGGGCAAGGAGGGCGCGATCAGCGTCATGCTCACCGCCGGCGCCAGCGCGCCCGAGGACCTGGTCGCGGCCATTTGCCGGCGTTTCGTCGAACGCTTCGGCGCGACGCTCGAGCAGTGGGACATCGTCGATGAAGACGTAGAGTTTAACCTTCCCGCGACCCTCAAGCGCATGATGACCAGGAAGGGCATCGACCCCGAGTCCCGGCGCATCCGCGTCGTCAAAGCGCCGATCTCATCCGACACCTACGGCGCGACGGCCCTGACGGTCAGCGCCGGGAAAGCACGGGCATGAAACACCCCTCGCCCCAGATCTTCGACATGACGCTTGAGGAGCTTCAGGCCTGGTGCGTCGAGCGCGGCATGGCCAAGTTCCGGGCCGCCCAGGTCATGGAGTGGGTGTACGAAAAGGGCGTCGCCGACCCCGGCGCGATGAGCAACCTCTCCAAGCTCGACCGCGAGACGCTCACACGCCACATGACGTTTCTTTCCGGGTTGATCGTCCGGCGCCAGTCGGCGACCGACGGCGTTGAAAAGCTCCTGATCGAGTGGGACGACAGCGGAAAGAGCGAGACAGCGAGACAGCGAGGCAGCGAGGCAGTGAGAAGAGAAGCCAGCACGACGTTGAACGTGCTGGGGGCGGGCGTGGGTGATCCTTCGCGCCAGACCGAGTGCGTGATGATCCCGACCGAAGATCGCCGCACCGCGTGCATCAGTTCGCAGATCGGCTGCCCGGTCGGCTGCAAGTTCTGTGCATCGGGCCTGGGCGGGCTCGACGGCAACCTGTCGGCCGGGCGGATCGTCGAGCAGGTCTGGCTCCTGCAGAAGCTGATGCGCGATGAGGAGGCCGCGGCCGCGCCTTCGGCAGCTGGCGCGCCGGCTCGCAAGCCGCCGCGTATCTCCAACGTCGTGTTCATGGGCATGGGGGAGCCGCTCGCCAATTTCGCGGCGGTCACCCGCGCGATCCGTATCATGAACTCGGCGTGGGGCTTCAACATCTCGGCGCGCAAAGTCACGATCTCCACGGTCGGCCTGCCGCAGGCGATCGAGCGCCTGGCCATCGAGTTCGACCTTCCCGTCACGCTCGCGCTCTCGCTGCACGCGCCCAGCGATGACATTCGTCGCGAACTGATCCCATGGGCCAGCTACACCACGATCAAGGACCTGCTGGCGTCGTGCCAGAAGTGGTTCGAGAAGACCGGGCGCGAGATCACGCTGGAGTACACGCTGCTCCGCGGCGTGAACGACCGGCCCGGGCACGCCGCCGAACTGGCCGCGCTCGCCAAGAGCCTCCGCGCCAATGTCAACCTGATCCGCTACAACGAGGTCGAGGGCCTTCCCTTCAAGCGTCCGCTCGACGACGACGTGCGCGAGTTCCAGGAGCTGCTCCGGGCCCGCGGCGTCAACGTCCACATCCGCGCCAGCCGGGGGCGCGACATCAAGGCCGCGTGCGGGCAGCTGCGCCACGAGACCGCCGGCAAGGAGAGCGCGAGCAAGCCGGGCGAGCGTGCCGGCGCCTCGTCCACCCCATCGGGAGCGCGGGCGTGATACTCGCGACGGGTGCGGCGGCGCGGGCGTCGGGCGTGCCCCCCGCTTCCTGGGCCGAGTCCTTCACGCCCTTTGGACTCTTTCACCTTGTGGTCTTGGGCGTCGGCGCGATCTGCATCGCGACGCCGATCGTCCTCGGCGTGCGCTGGCGTGGGCCACGCGTGATCGCGATTGATGGCACGATCGGTCAATCGAGCGTGAAATCTCGTGAACAAGTCCTCCGCGCTTGGGTCGGCTGGTCCACGCTCATCACCCAGGCCCTCATGCTCGTCTACTACATCCGCCCGTCGCGATTCGTTCTGAACGAGAGCCTTCCGCTCCACATCTGCGACCTGGCGGGGTGGGTCGGCGGCGCCGCCCTGCTCACCCAGAAGCGATGGCTCCGCACCCTCAGCTATTACTGGGGCTTCGGCCTGTGCACGCAGGCCTTTTTCACCCCCATCGTCACCCAGGGTTTCGGGCACATCAAGTTCTGGCTCTACTGGATCAACCACATGCAGATCGTCGGCTGTGCGGCGTATGACCTCGTCGTGCTCCGCTATCGCCCCGCGTGGCC
>JAEUJA010000211.1 GCA_016793195.1 Phycisphaerae bacterium | reverse complement strand
ACGATCGCCGCCAGCGCATAGATCGACCCCACCGAAAGATCGATGCCGCCCATCACGATGATCGCCGTCATCCCGATCGCCATGATGGCGATGAACGACGCGTCCTTGGCGACCAGCACGAGGTTATCGGGATCAAGAAACTTGTTGACCGTCGCCTTGCGCGCCAGCGTCTGATCGCCCGGCTCGCCCCGCAGCGACCACCCGTCCGCGATCGGATACTCCGTGCTCGCGCCATCGCGCGTGACGCTGATCGCAACTTCGCCCGTCCGAACAACTGCCCCCGCAGGCACCTCCACCGAAATCAATTTCGGCTTGGAGCCCCCGAAAATCGCCAGCAGCACCCCCGCCAGCACCACCACCAGTGCCAGGCCCGATTCCTGGGCCCGCAACAGGCGGCGAACAATCGACTGGCTTGCCGGAGTCTGGTGTTTCACGTTTGTTCGTTTGCTGGTCGCCCCGCACCGTATGCCCGTACCGGGCCCAGAGGATAGCGGGCCTACACCCGGATCGGCGGGCATGCGGCCCCGGAAGCTCTCCTCACACACCGTGAATTTCGTTCAGTTCGCGCCCGCCCGCACCACTTCCGCTAGAAGACCCGGGCCGTGCGCGTTACGATGCAAAGTCTCGGTCGCCGGGAAAGAGAGATTGCTTCTCGCAGCGAGACGGTAATGGCAGCGCGGGCTCCGCGGGTGCGGCGTCGCGCGATTTCAGGTTCGTTCCACGCCAATTGACAAGGGAGTAAAGAAGATGAAGCTTCAGAATGGTCTGACCGCCCTCGCCCTCATGGCCCTCGCCGGCCAAGCGGCCGCCCAGGTCACGGTCGACGGCGTCAAGGACGCCGCCTACGGCGCCAACCTCTGGGTCCAGAACGTTCCCACCGGCTTCGGCGACAACATCGAGGGCGACCCCAACCTCGCCACCGGCTCCGAGCTCGACAACATGTCCGCCGTCATCATCGCCGACAAGCTCTACATCTTCCTCGGCGGCAACCTCGAAACCAACTACAACAAGCTCACCATCATGCTCGACTGCATCCCCGCCGAGGGACAGAACGTCATCCGCAACAACAACGTCGACGTCGACTACAACGGCATCAACCGCATCGCCGGCCTGAAGCTCGACGCCGGCGTCGCCGTTGACTACTGGATCAACGTCACCAACGGCACCGGAACCGGCTCCTCCGGCTTCGACATGTACATCAACGCCGCCACCCTCCGCACCGACGGCGCCCTCTTCGACGGCACCAGCGTCCTCGACTACAGCTCCTACACCGGCGGCGACAAGTTCGACTTCTTCCCCCTCTTCTTCGACGGCACCCGCCTGGACCCCCAGACCGGCGGGCTCGCCGCCGTCTACTGCAACTACGCCCCGCGCACCGCCAGCGCCTCGCTCCTGGTTGATCCCCTCAACCCCGTCGGCACCCCCGGACTTCTCGGCGGGTACATCGACAACACCAACACCGAAGGCGTCGATGGCGCCAACGTCAACGACCCCGCCTCCGTCGCCACAGGCCTCGAACTCGAAATCGACCTCGCCGAACTCGGCTGGACCGGCACCAACCCCATCAAGCTCGTCGCCTTCATCAACGGCTCCGGCAACGACTACATCTCCAACCAGGTCGTCGGCGGCCTGCCCGACCTCTCCCCCAACCTCGGCGAGCCCACCCTCGTCGACTTCTCCGCCATCGACGGCAACCAGTGGGTCGCCATCCCCTGCCCCGCCGATTTCAACCGCGACGGCTTCGTCAACGGCGATGACTACGACGCCTTCGCCTCTCTCTTCGACGTCGCCGACACCGGCGCCGACTTCAACCACGACGGCTTCGTCAACGGCGATGACTACGACGCTTTCGCCTCCCGCTTCGACGTCGGCTGCTAATCCCCCAGCGACCGATCTCTCAAGGGATGTTTCTCAAAGGACCCCGGGCCCGGCCCGGGGTCCTGTTTCTTCCCGCGCCGTCCCCCGCCCAGGATCTCCCAGCTCCGCTCTCGTTCGCAACGCGCCCGTGGCCGCCGCGCTCACCGACGACGGTACAACGGCTCCACATCACGCCGGAGCTTCTGCAGGTCGGCTGTTCGGACGTACATCATGTGCCCGGATTCGTAGTAGGCGCGCCGGATGTTGGCGCGGAGCGAGGGATCGAGCCCGAGGTGGTCGATGGTGTAGTCCATGGCGAAGGTCGGCGTCGCGAGGTCGTAGTAGCCGCTGCAAAAGAGCACCTGGAGGTTGGGGTTGCCGGTCATGGCGCGGCGGAGCGTGCCGGCGACATTCACATACTCGTTGGTCGCGGAGGCGAAGTTCCACGGATGCACGCGCCCGGTGAGGATCTCGTAGTTGAGGTCGCTCTCAAAGCCGAGCTCCTCGCGGATGTAGCGGTTGAGGGCAGAGGTGTAGGGCGCGAGGATGGCGGTGTAGGACGGGTCCTCGTCGGGAGCGTCGCCGGCCGCGACGCGATCGATGCCCTTGTAGCGAGAGTCGAGGCGTCCGACCGATCGGCCCTGGTCGCGCAGCAGTTCCTTGGTAAAGCGGTGGAGCGGCAGGCGAAGATCGTTGTCGAGCACGAACTGCCTGGAAACGCCTGTGAGCTTCGCGTATTTGGCCGCGACCTGATCGCGCTCGTCGGTCGTGAGCGCGTCGCCCTTGGCGAGGGCGAGCATGTACTCCCCGGCGGCGAAGCGGCGTGACTGCTCCATGGCGGCATTCAGGTCTCCCAGCGACGCGTCGAGCTTTTTGTGATACCACGCGGTCGCGGTGTAGGTGGGAAGATACAGCCAGAACGCGGTGTCGTTGCCCTCGTCGAACCGGGCGGTCTGGAAGTTCAGGATCGGCGAGATGAAGACGATGCCGTCGAGGTTGATGCCGAGGGTTTCCTGGAGGTAACCGGAGAGGCCGGCGGCGCGGGTGGTGCCGTAGCTCTCGCCGGCGAGGAACTTGGGCGAGGCCCAACGACGCTGCTTGGTGATGTACTGGCGGATGAAATCGCCGACGGCGGAGACGTCCTCGTGCAGGCCGTGGAACTGGCGTGCGTCCTCGCCCTCGACGGGCCGGCTGAAGCCGGTGCTGACGGGGTCGATGAAGACGATGTCGGTGAGGTCGAGCCAGGACTCGGAGTTTTCGATGAGCGTGGCGTTCGGCGGGGCGTCCATGCCCTCGGGGCCGAGGGGGACTCGCTTGGGCCCGATGGTGCCGAGGTGGAGCCAGACGGATGACGAGCCGGGCCCGCCGTTGAAGGCGAAGGTGATGGGGCGGGTGGCGGGGTCGCGCCCGGGGATTTCGTAGCTGATGTAGAAGACCTTGGCGCGGGGCTTGAGGGTGTCGGAGAGCAGCGTGAACTCTCCGGCGGTGGCCTTGTACTGGATGGGCTGGCCGCCGATCGTGGTCTGGTGCTCGGTGATAACGACCTTGGGCTCGTCCTTCTTGTCGGCGGGTGGATCTGCGGGGCGGGCGAGCGCGGGGCTCCCAAGACACGCGGCCGCGAGGAAGATCAACGCCGCGCCGAGGCGGGCGGGACGGAGGAAGGGAAGCGTGGTCATGGCCGGTGTATACCAGAAAGGGCGCGGGCGGATTCAGGACGAGTGCGGCGGCTGATCGCGGTGGTTGGAATCAGCCGGGTTGCGGGCGTGCGGCGAGTTGCCCGTGGGATCGGCGGATTCCGAATCAGGTGTTGGGGGGCCCTCGCCCGGAGCGGCGGCGTTGGCCTCCTCGCGCTTGGCGAGGCGGGCGTAAGCGACGGGCACGGCGATCATGAGCAGGCCGAGCGCCAGGAAGCTGATGGTGCGCCAGAGCATGGGGACGCTGGCCAGGTCGATGATGACCAGCTTGAGAGAAGTTACGCCGAGCAGCACCAGGCCGCCCCAGCGGAAGGGTGAGCTGCGACGCCAGAAGCCCGCGATGAGGAGCACGGCCGCGAAGACCCCCCACCACAGCGACACGCCCGCGCCCCGGGCCGCGGGATCGTCGGAGACCCGCTGCACGACGCGGGCGGCTTCGAGGCTTGTGGAGAGGAAGAAGACCACCAGCGCGGCGGCGATGGCCGATCGCCACGTCGACGCGGGCATCTGGTCGGCATGAAGCCACCTCGCAACGATTGACCACTGGGCCGCGAGGACAAGGCCGGTGATGAGCCCAGGCTGGAGCAGGAGCGGGGCGGCGTGTCGGGTCCCATCGGGCAGGAAGAGCACGGCCCAGAGGCCGGAACAAAGCACGGCGCCGATGACGGTGGCGTAGATGAGCCTGAGGCGCGGCAGTCGCGAGCGGGCGACGCCCGGCGCGAGCGCCCACAAGAACCACCAACCGAAGAGCGATTCGTACGCACTGGCCGGATGAACACCCGCGCGCATAAACAGAATCATGGCCATGACGCCCATGACGGGCGGCGTCCGACCCGAGGGCTCCCGCGCGCGGAGCATCGCGAGGACGAGCCACGACACGCCGGCGCCCAGCATGAGAAGCGTCCAGGGCGTGAGCTGAAGACCCAGGATGTGGTAGCCGCCGGTGTGCCACCCGCCCCGCCACGCATCCCAAAGGACGAGCCGGAGCGTGGCGATGACGGCGGGGATGAGCGCGTAGTAGAAAATCGCTCGCGCCCCAAGGCGTGTGCTGGCGGCGGCCGCGGCGACGGCGAGC
>JAEUJA010000264.1 GCA_016793195.1 Phycisphaerae bacterium | reverse complement strand
CGGCCGTCGCGGGTGAGGCGGTAGTACTTGCGGTCGCGGTCGGTGGAGGGGGCGGATTGCCAGTAGGAGCCGATGAGCCCCTTGCTTTCGAGGTTGTAGAGGAGTGGGTAGAGGGTGGACTGGCCCATGTCGAGGATGCCGGCGGTTTTGGAGGCGAGGGCTTCGGCGAGTTCGTAGCCGTACATGTCGCGTTTTTCGAGGAGCTTGAGGACGGCGACGGGTCCGGCGCCGCGCATGAGTTCGCGTTCGATTCGCATGGGTGGGGCACTCCGGGGGAGGGGGCGGTCGGATAGGCCGCGTGGCATACTATGGCACACATAGTATACGGATCGGGCGGCGGCGGGGTTGCGGGGATTGGGGAAAATTCTGTGCCGCGGGCGGGGAGGGGGCGTGTGCGGGTGATGGGCGTGGGCTGGGTGCGAGGCGGCTTGGGTTTGGCGGTTTGGCGGTTTGGCGGCTTGGCGGCTTGGCGGTGCCGGCGGGGTGTGGTGGGGCGCGGCGGCGGCGTGCCGTAGACTGTGGCGGAGGCCCCGTGGCGGAACGGCAGACGCAGCGGACTTAAAATTCGCGATCCCTCATCGGGATGTGTGGGTTCAAATCCCACCGGGGCCACTTGCGGGCTTGCACGGTTCGGTGATGAAGGGCGCGAGTCGGGCGGCGTGGATCGAACCGGCGGCGGCACGAGCCGCGGACATCCGCGCATGAAAAAGGCCCGTGACTTCACGGGCCCTTGGTCGCAGTTCATTGCTGTTCACGGGTCGTCGCCGGCTCGCGTCGCTCTCAGATCTTGAATGCCGAGACGAGCGAGCGGAGGCGTTCGGCCTGTTCGGAGAGGCCGGCGGCGGCCTGGGCCGATTGCGAGGCGCCCTGGCTGGTCTCGCGTGTCACGCTGGAGATTTGTTCGACGGAGCGGGTGATTTCTTCGCTCGCGGCGGACTGCTGTTCGGCGGCCGCCGCGATCGCGCTGACCATCTCGGAGAGTCGCGACGAGCCCTCGACGATGCTTTTGAGGGCGGTGCCGGCGTTGCCCGCGAGTTCGACGCCCTTGTTGACGCGTTTGGAGCCGGCCTCGATCTGTTGGACGGCGGTGCCGGTCTGGCCCTGGATGGCCTTGATGCTTTTGGCGACCTCGTCGGTGGCCTGGGTGGTGCGTTCGGCGAGCTTGCGGACCTCATCGGCGACGACGGCGAAGCCCCGGCCGTGCTCTCCGGCGCGGGCGGCCTCGATGGCGGCGTTGAGCGCGAGGAGGTTGGTCTGCTCGGCGATCTCGTTGATGACCTGGATGATCTCGCCGATCTGCTCGCTCTGCTTGCCGAGTTCGGTGACGCTCTCGGCGCTCTGCCCGACGTCCTCGGCGATGCCCATGATCTCCGAGACGGTCTGCTGGACGATCTGCCCGCCCTTGCCGGCGTTGTCCCGGGCGGCGTCGGTCGCGAGGTTCACGTCCTTGGCCTTCTGGGCGACCTCGCCGACGGAGGCGGACATTTCAACGATGGCGGCGGAGACCTGCGAGGTCTGCTGCTCTTGGCGTCCGATGCCGGCGGCCATTTCCTCGGCGGAGGCGGCGATCTCTGTGGCGGCGGCGGCGAGTTCGCCGGTGGTGTTGGCGACCTGCTTGACGGTCTGGTGGATCTTTTCGACGAACGTGTTGAAGGAGGATGAGAGCGCGGAGATTTCGTCGTTGCCGCTGGCGGGGACGCGCTGGGTGAGGTCGCCCTCGCCCTCGGCGATGTCCTTCATGCGCGCGGCCAGCGCGTTGATCGGCCTGACCAGGCGCGTGGCGACGAAGTACCCCACGCCCAGCACCACCAGCGACGACACGCCGATGATGGCGCCGACTTCGGCGCGGATCGTGTTGGCCTGTGCCATCGCCAGGGACTTGGGGGCGCGGACGAGGACCGACCAGCCCAGGCCGGGGAAGCCCAGCGCGCCGTCGGCGTGGGCGAAGCCGCACGCCTGCTCGATGTTCTTCCGCGCGTGCACGGCGAAGAGCGAGCCGGACTTGCCCGCGACCGCCTCCTTGGCCGCCACGACGCCCTTGTCAACCAGGTTGAGCTTGCCGATGACGTTCATGTCGCGGACGAGTTTGCCGGCGTGGAGCGTGGGGTCGCAGTCGACGATGACGTTGCCCTTGGAGTCCAGCAGCGTGACCTCCGCCGCGTCGAGCCCGCGTTCTTTCAGCGTGGTGTAGGTGTCCATCACGATGTCCTCGACCAGCGAGAAGTTCGTGAAGTTTTTCCAGATGGCGATCACGTCGCCCTTCTCGTCCTTGACCGGCGCGGAGAATCCCAGGGTCAGGCCTTCGTTCGAGTAGACCTTTTGCACCAGGGGGTCGGCGTGCAGGTCTTCGACGACGGTGCCGGTGAGCGAATCGCTCGACATGAACTTCCCGTTCTTGGCGTCGTTGAACCACGCGGCCTTGGCGAAGTTTTCATTGGCGATGAACGCGGTGTCGATCGGCTTGCCGTCGGGCGCGACCGAATTGACCGCGATCACTTTCCCCTCAGGGTCGACGAGCAGGGTCAGGGTGTAGGTGCCGTACAGTCGGACGTAGTCGTTCATGGCGCGGACGATGGGCGCGTCGGGCCCGGTCTTGTACCACTGGGCCTTGTCACGCACCACGGTGTTCAGTCCGAACGCCTGCACGTCGCCGTAGCGCTCGAAGAGGTTGCGATCGAACTTCTGGTGGGTCGCTTCGGCGAAGTTGTTCATCTCCGAGCCGAGGTTGTCCCCCAGGCTGCTCGTCGAGTGCCAGGTCAGCACGCCCACGCCCAGCGCGGGAAGGACGCCCATCGCCAGGAAGCCGAGCACCAGCCGAGTACGAATCTTCATTGTTCTACTCCGAGATGGACGAGCGCGCCCGCGGATTCGCGGGCGTCCAAGCCCTCATCGATCCGGGGCGCCCGTCACTTCACCGCTCCGAGCCCGAGAGAGCTCTTTCCAACGAAACAGGGCCCGGATTGCTCCGGGCCCCGTCCGAGAAGTTCAGGCCCTGTGCGTGCCTAGATCTTGAATCGGCCCACGAGCGTCTGGAGACGGTCGGCCTGGCTCGAGAGCGACGTTGCGCCCTCGGCGGCCTGTCCGGCGCCCTGGCTCGATTCCTTGGCGACGGCGTTGATGTTCTCGATCGACTTGGCGATCTGCTCGCTGGCGGCCGACTGCTGCTCCGCCGCCGCCGCGATCGATGAGATCATCCCGCCGAGGTTCTGCGAGCTGGCGACGATGCGGCCCAGGGCGTCGCCGGCGGAGTTGGCGAGCTCGACGCCGCTGGTGGCGCGCTTGGCGCCGGCGTCGATTTTCGAGACGGCGACGGAGGTGCCACCCTGGATTTCCTTGATGCTCTTGGCGACCTCGTCGGTGGCCTGGGTGGTGCGTTCGGCGAGCTTGCGGACCTCGTCGGCGACGACGGCGAAGCCGCGGCCGTGCTCGCCCGCGCGGGCGGCCTCGATGGCGGCGTTGAGGGCCAGGAGGTTGGTCTGCTCGGCGATCTCGTTGATGACCTCGATGATCTGGCCGATCTGCTCGCTCTGCTTGCCGAGGTCGGTGACGGCCTGGGCCGACTGGCCGACCTGGTCCGCGATCGCGTGCATCTCATCGACCGAGCTGCGGACGATCTTTCCGCCCTCGCCGGCGTCGCGGCTGGAATCCTCGGCGGCCTTGGAGGCGTCGGCGCTCTTGCGGGCCACCTCCGCCACGCTCGCGGTCATTTCCTCGACCGCGGCCGACACTTGGACGGTCTGGGCTTCCTGCTTGGAAAGGCCGGCGGCCATCTCCTCGGAGCTGGCGGCGATCTGGCGGGCCGTCCCCGCGACTTCCTTGGTGGCGCTGGCGACCTCGCCCACGAGGGAGTGGACCTGGTCGAGGAACTTGTCGAAGCCCGCCGACACCGCGCCGATCTCGTCGGAGCGCTTGAGGCCCAGGCGCTTGCGGAGGTCACCGTCGCCGCTGGAGAGCTCGTTGAGCGAGCCGATGAGCTTGTTCAAGGGGCGCGTGAGCATGGTGCGCAGCCCCCACACGAGCAGGCCGATCGCCGCCGCCACCAGCGGCACGGTCACGAACAGGCCGCTCTTGATGAAGCCGGCGATCTGCGATTCGACCGTGGCCATGGGGAACGAGACCTCGTAGGCGCCGTGCATGTCCCCGGCCTTCCACCCTTCCATCTTGAAGCCGACGGGGTCCTTGCCGTCGAACGCGCCGTGCTCGTCCTTGGCGTCGTACTTGGCGGGGTCGCCGTGGCAGACCATGCACGAGGCGTCGAGCTTGATCGCTCGCATGTAGTGATAGGTGTCGGTCTTCTCATCGACGCGCCCGATCGCCTCGCCCGTGCCGGCGGAGACCTGGGCGACCAGATCGCGGAGCATCTGCTCGCGGAACGAGCCCTTCTCGGGTTCGTTCTTGACGTTCCGCGCGTCAAACGCGACCACCTTGAAATCCAGGTGCTCGCGCTTGGCGGCGTCGGACGCGGCGCTCCAGCCCACAACCACGGGGATCGTCTTGTAGAAGCGGGTCGTGCTGTAGTCACCGCCGTTCTTCACGGTCTCGACCGTCTCGGCGACCAGCTTCTC
>JAEUJA010000205.1 GCA_016793195.1 Phycisphaerae bacterium | reverse complement strand
GGCTGCGTCGCCGCCGCCGGAAGAATGAAGTCCGCGATCACCGGGCGATGGTCCGACGCAAAGCTCGAGCACAGCGTGAACCCGCCGACGTACCCCACCAGCTCCGGCGGCGTAGTCGTGCTGTTGCAGTTCACCGAGTTGAAGATGAACGAGCGCCGAAGCGTCGCGATCGAGTCCTGCCAGCACATGTAGTCCAGCTTGCTCGACGACTGCGTGCTCCGGTTGTTCGTGAAGAAATCACGCGCGTCGTCAAACGTCGCGTCCGTGCGGTCGCGGTCCGTGCCGTCCGTCCCGCCGTTCACCGCAGCCTTGGTCATCCACCACACCGGCCCGTCGCGCCCGTTGCTGTTCTCGTCCTCGTTGAAGTCCCCGCCCCAGATCACCGGCGTGGTCGCCGTCGGCACCAGCGTCGCCGCCGGCGAATCCAGGATCATGCCCCGCGGGTCGGGCGTCGCCGTGCCCCCGCCGTTGAGCATGTAATCGATGTAGTACGCGATGTTCTGCGACGCCACCAGCCGCTCCGACTTGTCGCTGGTCGCCCCGCCGGCCTTCAGGTGCGCCGTCCCCACCACCAGGTTCCCCGCATAGTCCGCGTCCGGCAGGTTCACCTCCGCGAAAATAAACCCGCGGATGCCCGGCGTCCCCCCCGGCGCGTACAGGTCCGGCAGCGCGCTCCACGTGCTCACCGCCGTCAGCCCGTCGCCCGTCAGGTCCGTGAACGGGAAACGGCTCAGCACCACGTTGCGGTTGAACCCGTCGCTGCTGAAGCTCACATACACATACGGCATGTCGAACGTCGGGGCATACTTCTTCACCCACGACGTGATCGCCGTGTTCCCCTTGAACGAGTCCGTTCCGCCGTTGAAGAGATAGCCGATCGTCGTCGTAAGCTGCGAGGTCGAATCGACCCCCGAGCCCGTCCCGTTCCCCGAATTGTCCCCCGTCTCCTGCAGGAACAGGATGTCCGGCTTCATCGCCGCCACCACCCGCGCCAGCGCCGCCCAGTTGTTCAGGTCCTCGACCTTGTTGTTCGTGCGGCAGATGCCGTCCAGCACGTTCCAGGTCATCACCCGCACATCCTTGGGGTCCGACTTCCCCCACTGACCCGCGTTTGGGTTCCACTGCGCCGACGCCCCCGCCGTCAGCACCAGCGCCAGCGCCGCCGACACCAGCCCGGCCCGCGCCCCCGCCTTCCCGACCAGGCCCGACGCCACACCAATGGAACCACGATTCATGCGTTTGCTCCCTCGCCCAAGCCCGGAAATCGGGCCCGGACATGCTATCCGCGGAGCACACCCCCTCCAAGGCCTCCCGCCCCCCACACCCCGAAAATCCCCTGATTCTCGGGCCCTCTCCCTCCCAATATCACCCCCCAAACCGCTTCTGCAAATCCCGGAAGAACCGCCAAGGGCTCCCCCGAGAATCCCGGGCGACGCCTTCCGTCCCACCTCGCCCAGGCTGCCACTTCCAGCCCGGGGGGGCTGGCGGGTTGTAGCCAGGGGTGACGCGAGTCTTCGAGCGGAACCCCTGGAAGGCCGGCGCTGCACATCACGACCCCGTAGGGGTCGAGGAATTCCGCGAAGCACAAGGTCGCGGGAAATCACCCGCAATGACCGGCTGAAGCAAAGAAAACACCCGCTCGTCGCGGGTGTTTGATCGAACGTTTCAATGTCGAGCCGCTCACTCGTCCAGCGGCTCCAGCTCCATCGACCGGTGCTGCATGTGCGCCCGTAGCCTCAGCAGGATCGACGTGTGCATCTGGCTCACCCGCGACTCCGAAAGATCGAGCGTCGCCCCGATCTCCCGCATCGTCATGCCCTCGTAGTAATACAGCAGCACGATCAACCGCTCGGCCCTGGACAGCCCCTTGGTGATCAGCTCCTTCAGGTCGCGCCGCTGAATCTCCTTCACCGGGTTCAGCTGCGAATCATCGCGGATCACGTCGATCTCGCGCACGTCGCGCCCCGAATCCGACGGGAAGCAGCGACCGTGGATCGACCGGATGTTCACCGGCGAGCCGTCCCGCTTCAGCTTGTCGAACTCCTCGCCCTGCAGGCCCATCCGCTCCGACACCTGCGCGTCGGTCGCCGGCTGGCCCGTCTCCATCTCGATCTTCTGACGCACGCCCTCGAACCGCGCCGTGCGATGACGCACCAGCCGCGGCACCCAGTCCATCGAGCGCAGCTCGTCCAGGATCGCGCCGCGGATCCGCGGGGCGCAGAACGTCTCGAACTTCACCTTCCGCTCGAGGTCAAACGCCGCGATCGCGTCCTTGAGCCCGAAAATCCCCGCCGACATCAGGTCCTCGATGTCGACCTCGTCGGGGAGCCGTGCGTAGATCCGCTCCGCGTTGTAACGCACCAGCGGCAGGAACTTCTCCATCAGGAAGTTGCGGATCGGCTCCGCCTTGGTCTTCTTGTATTCCTTCCACACGCTGTTGATCGGCACGTTGTCGAAGGGCGATTTCGCCTTCGACGCCTCGGCGTGCCTCGCGCCGAAGCGCGCCGCCGCCCTCAACCCCGCCCTGCCCGTTGCCCTGGCGCTCGCCATGGTCGACTCCTTGACCCTTCGTGGCGTGCCGGGTTCAGAAACGAACCCGGCGTCGATCTGAATTGTCACGCGTCAAGGAACCCCGACGCGCGTTCGTGACGATCATCCTTGACCGCACGGGGAGGATTGTACACACCCCGCGCACTCCTGCAACTCCGCCTACGCCGCTTCTCGCGCATCCCGCTCCGCCGGTGGAGAACCGGTGGAAACTTCACGCCGCGCCGAGTGCGGATTCGACGACACATACGCCCGCAGCTGGTCCTCCACCACCCGCGTCCCCACCTGCCCGATCACCACGCCCAGCATCTGCCCAACCACCAGCGCCAACAACGCGCGACCAAGCACCACGCCCGCCGGATTCCCCGTCAAAAGTCCCGCCGCCACCGCCACGGCGAACGCCGTCAGCCCGAGGCACGCCGCGATCGTGCGAACCATCTGTGGCAAGGTTTCTCTCCAATCCCCGGGCCCCTGGCCCCGCGCGCCGGTCCCAGAACCGATCGCGCTCGCGCGCCGCGTCTATCGGCCGCGTTCGTCACCAACTTCAATCCCCCGCGCGAAAGTCTCGCAATCAGCGCGCCATCCCCACCGCGCCGCCCCCATTACCCTCATACCACCTCACCAATCGCGCCAGCCAACCACCCCTGTTCGCAACATGTTCGGCGCGACACGGCATCAACCTCTCCTCGATCGCCCCCGCCAGCCGGCCCACCGCAAGCCCCGCCGCCCCCCGCGGCTCCCGCATCACAAACGGCACCCGCGCCCGCACCGCGCGCCCCACCCCGGCGTCGCTCGGCACCCACCCAAGCATCCCAGGCTCCGCGCCCAAAAACCGCGCCGACACCGCCGCGATCCGCGCGTGCACGCCCCGCGCCTCCTCTTCATCGACCGCCTGGTTCACCACCAGCATCACCCGCGGCATCGCTTCCCGCATCCTCCCCGCGTCCGTCAGGCACTTCACCATCGCGTACGCGTCCGCGATCGACGTCGGCTCCGGCGTCACCACCACCAGCGCCACGTCCGCCGCTCGCACAAACGACGTCACCCCCGCGTGCGCCCCCGCGCCCGTGTCGATCAACACCACGTCCGAACTCGCCGACAACGTCGACAGCGCGTCGATCATCGCCGCCCGCGACTCCCGCGGGAGGTTCGCCATCCGCGCCACCCCCGCCGAGCCGGGCACCAGCCGAAATCCCCCCGGCGCCTCCACGCACACACCCGCCAGCGACCACGATCCGCCCCCCGAACTCCCCACCACCGCGTCGATCCGCCGCGACGGCGAAAGCCCCAGCAAAACGTCCGTGTTCGCCATCCCAAGGTCCGCGTCCACCAGCGTCACCCGCGCGCCCCGCGCCGCCAGCGCGATCGAGAGATTCACCGCCAGGTTCGTCTTTCCCACGCCCCCCTTGCCCGACGTGATCGCCACCACCGGCACGCCCGCGTGCCCCGCACGCCGCCACGCCGACACCTCGTCCCCACGGGCCGCGCCCGCCCCGACCTGCCCGGCGTTCCCGGCCTGGCCCACCAGCGCGCGCAGCCGCGACGCCTGGTCCGCGCCGACCGCGGGACCGATGCGGCTCGCGCTCGCCGCGACATGGTCCACGCCCCCATCCACGCCCGTATTCACGACACGACCTCGCCGTCCAGCACCGTCCGCGCCAGACGCTCCGACTTCGCCAGCTCGATCTGGTCCGGCACTTCCTGCCCCAGCGTCACAAAGCTCACCGGCAGCCCTGTGCGACGCCACAATCCCGCCACCGCCCCGAAGTTCACCGCCTCGTCCAGCTTCGTCAGCAGAATCCGGTCCGGCGACATCGCCCCGAACCGCTCCGCCGCCCGGTACATCACCGTGTCCGCCGCCGTCACCGACAACGCCAGGTGCGTCTCGTGCGGCCCGCACGCCTCCAGGAACGCCCGCAGCTCGTCCAGCCGCGTCGCGTCATGCTGCGACCGACCCGCCGTGTCGATCAGCACCACCTCGCACCCACGCAGCTCGCGGCATGCCTCGCCCATCTCCTCGGGCGTCATCGCCACGCACAGCGGCACGTCGATGATCGACGCATACGTCTTGAGCTGGTCCACCGCCGCGATGCGGTAGGTGTCGCTCGTGATGAGCCCCACCCGCTTCCCGTGCCGAAGCTTGTACAACGCCGCCAGCTTCGCCAGCGTCGTCGTCTTCCCCACGCCCGTCGGCCCGACCAGCGCGATCGTCCGCGCCCGACCGTCCCCGGGCGCCTCGGTCGACATCGACCCCACCACCGGCATCAGCGTCGCCAGCCGCGTCAGCACCGCGCTCCGCACCACCGCCGCGTCGCCGATCTGCGACGGCGTCAGCGCCCCACGCACATCGCCCGCGATCTCCTCCGCCAGCTCCGCCGGCACGCCCGCGTCGCACAGCCTCATGTAGTTCGCAAACAGCGGCTCGGACATCGGCCCAAGCGAGAGCACCCCCGCCGCGCTCGCCGAACTCGCGCCCGCACGCCCGCCCGGATGAGCCACGTGCGCCGCGGTCTGCCGCGAGCACTGCAACACCTGCCCCACCAACTTCTTGATCGACGCCAGCTCTTCTTCGAGGATGACGCGGTCCCGTGTCGACTGCGGCGAAAAATCGGCCCGCGTCGCAAGTCGCCCGCCCCCCACCCCTGCCAACTCCCCGCCTTCACGCTCCACACCCCGCGTCGCGCCGAACCCCACCGTGCCAACTCCCACCGCGCCAAACTCCGCCGCCGGCGCCGCGCCGCGAGTACCAGCCGCCCCAACTCCCGCCCCAACTCCGGCACCAACCGCGGTCCGCGCCGGGCGCGAGGGCACGCGCACCTTCAGCCCGCCCGCGCCCGCCTTGGGCGCCGACGCCGTGATCTCAACCAGTTGCTTGGCGCCGACCCCCATTACGCCGCCCACCTTGTGCGAGCGCGTGTGCAGAATGACCGCCTCGCCGCCCAAGGCTTTCTTCACCTCGGCCAGCGCCGCCGCCATCGTGGGGGCGCGAAATGTACGAAGCTCGCTGGAGGCCATCCGTGGCGTCCTTTCGAGACAGGAAAATCACACCGGAGCGACGTCCTGTCGCCCAACCCCGTGAGTATGGCGAGACTCAGGTCCGGTTGTCAAGCCGCCCGCCCCGACAATCCACGCTTCTTCCACCTTGGCCGCCCGCGGCCTGCCCACCGCATCAACCTCCATGCACCCGAGTGACCTGTCCCGACCGCCTCCCCTGAATCCTTCACCCCCTGTCTCGCTGTTTCGCTGTCTCGCTGTTTCGCTGTCTCGCTATTTCGCTCTTCCCGAATGCCGAATCCCAAATGCCGAACGCCGCGCCTTCTTCCCGCCTCTCCGCTTCCGCTTCTCTTCCCCTCGTGCCCAGTGCCAAGTGCCTCGTGCCTTCCCCTACACCTCCACGTCAAAGCACAAGTCTCCCTCCGGCTCGCTCACCCGCGACACGAACGCCGCCCACGCCTTGCGGCTCGGGGCCTCGCTCGGCGGGCGGTCCCTGTCGGGCGCCTTGGTCGCCGGGTCCGCGCTCAGCACCCGCCCCTCCGCTCGCTCCAGCAGCCGCTCCACCAGGTCGCGCTTCGGGATCTTGTCCCATCCGCTCTTGACCGCGTGCGCCTTGCTGGTGGGCAAGAGCGCGATCAGGTCGCGCGACGTCATCTTCTCCAGGCCCTCGCCCTTCAGCGTGCCGTTGTGCGAGCCGTGGTGCCCGACCTTGTACACCACCGTCGCGGCCAGCAGATCATCGCTGGCCACCACGCCGTCGCGCCCCAGCCTGCCGCCCCGCACCGGGAACTTCACGTCCTTCCACGAGCGCCAGTTTCCCGGCTGGGCATCGCCCGGGAAGAGCAGCACCCGCCCGGAATCCACCATCTCAAATGCAAGCACCAGCGACGTGTTGTTGGTCGCGTTCTGCATCTGCAGCGCCAGCGCCTCGCCCACCCGCAGCCAGCTGGCGTCGATCCGCCGCCAGTCGTACCGCTCCTTGCGCGCCTGGTCGCTCCCCATGTGCCGCCCGAAGTATGAGTGGGCCAGGAACGGATGCTTGGCTCCCGCGCGCTCGGGGATCGCGTACGCGGCGTCGAACGGGCGCGAGGACTCGCCCACGCCGGCGCCGCCCGCCAGTGCCGCCACAAATCCCGCCAGCGCCGCCCGCTCCGCCAGGTACACCTCGCCCGGCGCCGGCTCGGTCTCCTTCAACTTCTCCTTGCTCCGCGGCGGGCCCAGCACATACACCCGCACGCCCTCGATCACGTCGTCGATCACCGCGCCGGGCTTCCAATACTCGCTCTTGCCCGCCAGCCCGCGCCCCGTCTCCAGCGCCTTCTTGGTCGTCGGGCTGAACTTCTCCGACGCGCCCAGCAATTCGCCGTGGAACGTCAGGTGCTGGCGCAGGCGCTCCGCGCCGCGATCATCCGCGCCGGCCTTGAGCTTCATCGCGGCCTGTTCCAGGGCCGCCAGCTCCTGCCCGAACTCGTCGTGCAGCGACTTGGCGAGGTTGTCGCGCGGGTCCTGGGTCCACGCCAGCCACGCCTGGCCGAACGTGATCTTGGAGAGCTCGTCCTTGGCGAACTCGAACCCGCACACATGGTCGTAGTGCTCGTGCGTGATGACCAGCACGTCGACGTGCCCGCCGGTGGCGGCATGGATGCTTGTGGCGATCTTCTTCATCGTCGCGGGCTTGTCCGCGGCCGCGTAGACCACCCCCATGTCGATCATCACATAGGTCTGGGCGCCGTTCTCGCCGCCGAACGCCAAGAGGAAGCAGTCGCCGAAGCCCTGGCGGTACATGCGGACCTTCACGCCGCCCGGCGCGGCCTTGAACGTCCCACCCGGCGTGGTCGCTTTCACACCCGACGCGCCGCCGCGCGAAGT
>JAEUJA010000204.1 GCA_016793195.1 Phycisphaerae bacterium | reverse complement strand
GCGTGGTCGGTGAGGATTCGGCGGATGGCGCGGGCGGCGGCGCCGAAGAAGTGGGCGCGGTTCTCCCAGGTCACGTCGCCGTCGCCGACCAGGCGCAGGTAGGCCTCGTTGACCAGCGCGGTGGGCTGGAGGGTGTGGCTGCGTCGTTCCTGGGCCAGGTGCTGCTGGGAGAGCTGGCGGAGTTCCTCGTAGACGAGCGGGAAGAGCTCGTCGGTGGCGTGCCGGTCGCCCTTCTGGGCCCGGGCGAGGAGCACGGTGATGTCCTGTCGTCCGGGCGCGGTCATGGGCGGGTCCTGGAACTTCGCGAATCGTGACAAAGGGCGCGGGGGAGCGCCGCATGGGAACGGTCGACCCGCCGATCCGTTGATTTGATCCGCGGCGGGCCCGTCCGTCAAGCCCGAATTGAGCAATCGGGCGTCGCGAGAAGGGACCGAGCTCGGGCACACTCACACTCCGACACGCTGAAAGGGACACACATGAGATACGGGAAAATCACGAAGGGATTGGCGCTGGCGGCGCTGGCGGCGCTGGCCGGCTCCGCGTCCGCGGGCGTCAGCTTCGGTCCGCGCACGGACATCGCGGCGGCGCAGCGGCCGAGTTCGAGCGTCGTCGCCGACCTCAACGGCGACGGCCTGCGTGACCTTGCGGTCACCACCGACACTCCTGACAAAGTGCTGATCTATCTGAACACGGGCGCCGGGCTCGGCGCGCCGGCGACGCTCCTGACGGGCGCCGGGAGCGGGCCCGACTCGATCGCCGCGGGCGACCTCGACGGCGACGGCGACCAGGACCTGGTCGTGGTGCTGAAGAACATCGGCACCATCCGGGCGTACATGAACACGGGCGGCGTGTTTGCCGCGGGCGCGTCGGGCGCGGTCGGCGCCGACCCCCGCGCCATGATCGTTACCGACGTCAACGGCGATCACCGCCCCGACTTCATCACGTCCAATCGCGATTCCAACGACCTCTCGATCGCCAGCTGGAACGGCGCCGGCTTCTCCGTGTCGAGCGTCGCGACCGGGCAGGAGCCGTATGGCGTGGCGGCGGGCGACTTCAACGCCGACGGCAAAGTCGACCTGGCCGCGACGAACCATCGCGACCGCAACGTCTCGCTCTTCACCGGCAATGGCGCGGGCGGGTTCGCGGCGGCGGGCACGCTGAATGTCGGCAATCCCTATCGCCCGGACGGCGTGGTGTTTGTTGACATCGAGCGCGACGGCGACATGGACCTGGCGGTGGTGGCGTCGGACAACGCCGTGGCGAACCAGGTCTTCGTCTTCCGCAACACGGCCGGCGCGTTCGGCGCGCCGACCCTGAGCCCGACGGGCGGCATGAACTCCGGGCAGGTGGTCGCCGCGGACCTTGACCGCGACGGCGACAGCGACCTGGCGGTGCTCAATGTCGACTCGGCCACGCTGTCGATCCTCGAGAACCTGGGCGGGGCGCTGGGCGCGCCCGTCACGTTGACGACGGGCGCCACGCCGTCGCACCTGGCGCTGGGCAACCTCGTCGGCTCGCCGTCGGCGGAGCTGGTGGTGACGGGGCGCGACTCGAACGTCGTGTCGATCTACGAGAACCTCACGCCGCCCTGCCCGGCCGACGTGAACGAGGACGGGTTTGTCAACGGCAATGACTTCGACCAGTTCGCCAGCTGGTTCGACGCCGGGAGCGCGTTGTCGGACTTCAACGGCGACGGGTTCGTGAACGGAAACGACTACGACGAATTCGCGCAGGCCTTTGACCTGGGCTGCTGAACGATCCTCTTCGGAGTGCCCCACACTCCCTCGGACGCCGACCACCAGCCGGGTCGGCGTCCTTTCGTTTCACGATGATGTCCTGCGGTTTTCGGGCCATGAGTCGCGGTGAAAGTGCCGAACATCGGCCTCACGTGGGCGGATTTCCGACAGGCGATCGGAGCGATTGCCGCATGGTCGTGCGAAGGGGTTCGCAAAGGAAGCTTGAGCGGGTATTGTTGAATTCGCGGTGGGGTGGAGGTCCGTCATGCGTTGCTCGAATACCGGATCGGCGGCCGCCGTCGCGCTCCTGGTTGCGTGCGCCGGCTCGGCGCGGGCGCAGCTGGCGACCGCGGTGTTCACGAAGCACCCCAACCATCCCACGTCGGTGGTCCCGGGCGCGCGGGATCTCGCGGGCCAGCTGGTGTTCACGCGCTTCCGGTCCATCGACTCGTTTTCGCTGTCGCCGGACGGCTCGACGTGGGTCATGGGCGGATTGACGCAGCAGGGGGCTGATCAGGAGTCGATTCTGATCGTCGGGCCGCTCCCATTGCCGACGGCGCTGGCGCAGGAGGGGCAGCCGCTCCCGCAGGGCGGGATCAGCGAGACGTATGACCTGATCGGGCGCGGGAATTTCAACCGGCGCAACCGCTACGCCTTCACGACGACGACGCGGATCGGGCCCAATGGCGGGCTCTACGCGGTCATGTACTGGGACGGCTTTGGATTCTCGATCACGCACCGCCAGGGCGACATTCTCCATGACTTTGTCGATATCCCGCCGCCCAACGCGGGCGACGAGCTGATCGGCACGTTCATGGACTCGGCCCATCCGCTCGACAATGACGTGGTGGGGGTGCACCTGGAGTCGATCGTCAACATCGACCCCGCGCTCGAATCGGCGCTGATCTATGACCACAACGCGTTCCGCCAGGGCGGTGTGTCGCCGGTGCTGTCGCTCGACGCCTCGACGAACGAAACGTGGGACCGCTGGACGGAACGCGGCTTCTTCACGACCGCCGACGGGGCGCACTGGCTGGCCAACGGGAAAATCATCGCCGACAACAACTTCGACGAGGTGCTCGCGATCGACTCGCGCGTGGTGATCCAGCAGGGAGTCGAAATGCCGGGCACCGGCGAGGTCCCCGACGGGATTGACTACGCGGCGATGAACCAGGGCGGCGATTGGATCGCGCACGGCCTCCTGACCGACGGCGTGTCGAGCTACGCGAACTTCAACGGGGCGATCGTGGCACGAACAGGCGCGCCGATTCTCCCCTCGGGCGGGGTGTGGTCCACGCCCTTCTCAGCGGTCGCGGTCAGCGGGCTGGGCGAGTGGCTGGTCGCGGGCAAGGCCGTCGGACCGGCGGCGAGCGACGACGTGATCGTGCACTCGGAATTGGGCGTCGTGATGCGCGAGGGCGATCCGGTCGACTTGAACGCCGACGGCCTGGCGAACGACGACGCCTTCATCGGGCGCGGCAACCCGGCGCTCCCCGCGTTCGCGCTCGACGAGCTCGAGCTGTCCAACGGGCGCGTGCTGTATGTGATCGCGAACCTGCGGAACGGCGCGGGTCAGGACATCAACTCGAGCCCGGTGTTCGGCGAACCGCGGGCGCTGGTGAAGCTGGAACTCCCGCCGAACTGCGCCGGCGACTTCAACCGCGACGGGTTCGTGAACGGGAACGACTACGACGCGTTCGCCAGCGCCTTCGACGCGGCGGACCCGGCGGCGGACTTCAACGCCGACGGGTTTGTGAACGGGAATGATTACGACGAGTTCGCCGATGCCTTCGACGCGGGGTGCTGACGCCGGGCGTTGATGCAGCGCCCGCGCGGTTTCTTGGCCGCAGGACTCCAAACGCCGGTTCCGGGCGCGGCGGATGCTCGTGTCCGGGGTCGCTGCTGCCTTTTTCGGGCCCCTTCCCCCCGTTTGTGAGCCTGATGTTCGGGTATCGAGCCAGCCCGAATTCCGCGTTCAACAATCGTGATAAATCCGTCCGCAAATCGTCGCATGGAGGTGCGAGGGCGCGAATCGACGAGAGGAAGGACCATGGGAACAAGAACGGCGGCGTGGCTTGGCGTGATGATCCTGGCGGGTACGGCGATGGCGACCGACCCCACCTATGCCTGGCGCTACTACCGCCCGGGCAACACCGGCATCCAGGGCGACTACTGCGATGCGATCTGGATCGGCCCCGACAACGACCCGTGGATCGGCGGCTATGACGCGAGCTTCGAGGAAGGCGGCCTCGCCAAGTTCGTGCAGAGCGAGAATCGCTGGATCAACGTCTCGAACGTCGACCATCCCGAGATCGGCCATCCCAACGACACCGGCACCACACGCGTGCGCGACATCACGCCCGACGCACAAGGCAACCTGTGGATGGGCACCGGGCGCGGCGTGCTGAAGTTCAATCCGATCATCGGGCCGAGTTCACTGAAGCACTACACCGCGACCAACTCGCCCTGGCCGGGCGGATGGGTCACCAACATCGAGATCGCGCCCGACGGCACGATCTGGGCCAGCGGGTACGCGACAGTGTGGGGCGGCGGCGGACTGATGCGGTTCAATCCCGCGACCAGCACATGGACGTATCTCGGCTCCTCGCGCCCGGAGAATCTGGCGATCCAGCCCAAGCCCAGCGGCGGGTACTACGTCTGGGCGGCGGACGGCACGGGGTCGATCGGTCAGGCGCAGCGCTACGACAGCGCCACGCAGGCGTGGACCACGATCCCGGGTACCAGCGGCAATCCGCGCAACCTGCCGGGGAACAAGTGCGTCGATACCGGCGGCAATATGTGGGTCTACCGCGTGCTGGCCGACAACTTCAACGCGGTGCTCGATTGCCGCAGGCCCGACGGCACCTGGATCGGCGTGTCTCCGCCGCCCGGCGGTGGGGGCGAGGTGCTGCGCGTCACCGGGCCGACGCAGGCCCTGGCGATCAGCGGCGGGCAGGTGCGCCGGTACAACGGCTCGTCGTGGCTCTCGCTCGGCGATTGGGGCAACATCAACTGGACCTATGACCTTGCGATGGACTCGACCGGCGCCGTGTGGGCCAGCGGCGTGGGCGGGGCGGCGAAGCGCAACCCGGCGACCGGCGCCTGGCAACGCTACCGCGTCACCAACACCAGCCAGTTCGACAGTTTCAACAACGACCTCGCGCTCGATCCCATCACCGGCGGTATCTACGCCTGCGCCAACGCAGGCCCGGGCGCGGGCGGGATGGTCTCCTTCGACGGCGTGCGCTGGACGGGCTTCAACGACCTGAATTACGGGCTGGGGAAACCCTGGCCGTTCCCGACCGACAACAGCGAGGCGGTGTACGTTCGCCCATCGAACGGGAACGTCGTCGTGAACCCGATGTTCAACGGCACCAAGTCCTACGACGGGACGAACTGGTCGAATGTTCCCGGCGGATCGAGCGACGTCGTGGCCTACACCGAAGACTCGCTCGGGCGGCTGTGGGGGCTGGGCGAATACTTCAGCCTCGGCATCTATCAGAACGGCGGCTTTACCAACTATCAGATCGCGGCCTGGGGCCAGTCGATGCGCCCCGACCCCGATCGCCCCGGCACCGTCTGGGCCAACGCCGGCTATGAGGTCGCGCGCACCGACGGGTCGTATCGCTTCACACGCACCATCGACAACTTCCCGGAGCTCACCAGCCAGAGCGATACGTTCTGGGGCATGGCGCCGGCCCGCGACGGCGTGGTGTGGCTCGGGTGCAGCGTGATGCTCGGCGCCGGCGGCTCGGGCGGCGGGCTCATCCGCCTCGACGCCGACACCGGCGCATACACCATGATGAAGTTCGAGGACGGCTGGGCGCTGCCCGGCGCGTATGTCACGCCGCTGGCCACCTCACCCGACGGTCGCGTGTGGATGGTGTACATCAACTCGTATCAATACTTCGACGGCGGGCTGTGCTGGTACGACCCCGCGACGGGCGCGGTCGGCGCGTTCCCGGGACCCGTGGATGGCGCGGCGCAGTGGGGGGGCTTGCCCCACACGCAGATCAAGGACATGGAAGTGCGCGAGATTCCGGGCGGCTACGAGCTGTGGATGAGCTGCCTCTCCCGCGGCATCGCGGTGCTGACGGTCACTTATCCATCGTGCCAGGCGGACTTCAACGGAGACGGCTTCGTCAACGGCGACGACTACGACGCCTTCGCGGCGCTCTTCGACGCGGGGGACGCGGGCGCGGACTTCAACCACGACGGATTCGTGAACGGGAACGACTACGACGCGTTCGCCGAGGCGTTCGAGGGTGGGTGCTGACCCCATCGCCGGCGCGATGGACCGGAGACGCATCGAACTCGCCCCCCGCAGTGCGTGGGGGTACTCGGGGACGGGACGACCCGGCCAATCACCCGGCATCCGGCCGACCCGGCCGACACATCGGAGCAAGATCATGAACAAGACTGGGATGATGCTGACACTCGCGGCGGCGGCGACGGCGCTGGGCAACCCGCCGCTCTATGAACTGCAGTTTCTCGGGCAGGGCTTTGCGGGAGCGCGGATGAACGCGCGCGGGCATGTGGCCGGCTGGGTCGTGCCGTCGCAGGGACCGACGCGGGCGCATGTTTCGTTCGGCGGCGGCCCGGCGGTGGCGTTGCCCATGCCCGGGGGCTTTGTCTCGTCTGCGGCGTACGACATCAACGATCGCGGCGACGCGGTCGGCGTGGTGAGCATGGTCTCGCATCCGACGATGGGCAGCACGACGCCGGTGGTGTGGCGCCGTGTTGAAGGCGGGTATCAGGTGCAGGTACTCCAGCCCCTGCAGGGGGACACGGTGTCCTACGCCGTGGCGATCAACAACCTCGGCGACATCGTGGGGGGCTCGGGCGGGATCTTCGGCAACTCGCGCGGCGTGCTGTGGACCGATGCGGGCCCGGTGCATCTCACGCAATTGGGAGGCGCGGCCGGGGACGTGAACGACGAGCGTGTGGCGCTGGGCGGTCTGTTACTGCTCGACCTCGACACGATGTCCAGCCAAGCGATCGACCCGCCGGATCGCATGATGGCTTCCGGCGCCCAGCTCAACATCCACTCCAACCTCGTCGGCACCGTGACGGCCTATTCGAGCACCTGCGCCAGCTTTCCGGCGCGGTACCTCCACGGGATCGGCTGGGAGATCATGGGTGGCTGCTCCAACTATGCCTCGGGGAATTCAATCAACGATCTCAACGACGTCACTTCCTACTACGGCTCGACGTATGCCGCGTGGGTTCACCTGGAGGGGCTGGGCGACTTCGGCATCGCCGGCCTCGTCGCTCCGGGCCAGGGAGCCTGGTACTTCCAGAGCTCAGCCCAGATCAACAACCGCCGCCAGATCGTGATCGCTGGATTCGACAACAGCTCGACCCGGCGCGGCGCGGTGCTGCTGTCGCCGATGAGCATGTGCGACGCGGACTACACCGGCGACGGCTTCGTGAACGGCGACGACTACGACGCCTTCGCCCTGGACTTTGACGAGGGCTGGCCCGGCGCCGACACCAACCACGACGGCTTCGTGAACGGCGACGACTACGACGCGTTCGCCGAGGCGTTCGACGCCGGGTGCTAGGAATCGACACTCTTCATCGCGCCGGGGCCGAATCGTCCCGCGCGCGGCTTGGCCGACGTTTTCATCAGAAGGGAAGGAATCGCATGGCACGGAATCGCACCACTGGGATCGATCTGGCTCGCCTGGCGCTGGCCGCCGGTGTTCTCTCGCTCGCCGGACTTGCCCAAGGCCAGACGAGGTATGACTTCATCCTCGTCGATTCGTTCAACCCGGGATTCGGCGAGTCGTATCTCTGGGACATCAACGAGCGGAACCAGGCCGTCGGCGTTGCCACCAAGTTCAACACCATCGGCTATCCGCCCATCGTCTGGAGCGAGAGCGCGGGCAAGGAGATCATCACGCCAGGCTGGCCGCGGGCGATCAGCGACACGGGCTGGGTCGCCGGCGTGTCGTATGTCCAGAACCTGGTGACCGGGCAGGTCTTCACGCCGCCCCTGCTCTCGGGCACCTATCCGATCCTCAATTTCGGGGGGGTGAACAACGCCGGCGTCGCGGTGGGCATGATCCAGACCTGCAACTGCTCGAATTCGGGCGGCGTGCAGCAGGTCCCGCTCATCTGGGACGAGGTCAACGGCTCGCGCACCATCAACGTGCCGAACGCCAAGGGCCTCAAGCGTGTCAACAACTCCAACACCGCCATCGGCTGGCTCTACGGCAACGCCTCGTCGGAGGGATTCGTCGTCGATCTGAGCACCGAGCAGTACACGGTGCTCGGAGACATCTTCCCCGCCATCGGCGTCGGGCCCACACGCGCCAATGACATCAACGACGCCGGGCAGATCGTCGGCACACGCAACGGGAACTATCCCGTCTATTCCTACGGCTACCTCTACAGGCCGGATTCGGGCTTTGAGCTGCTCCCGTTCCCCGGATCGGGATATCAACTCGCCATGACCCCGTTCGGTATCAATAACCTCGGCGTCATCGTCGGCGAAATCTACATCAACGGCTCGTCGCGCGCGTTCGTCTACACGCCCGCCGATGGCACGCGCGACCTCAACGACCCGACCCTCGTCGATGGCCTGCCCAACGGCTATGTCATGATGACCGCCCAGAAGATCAACGACAACGGGTGGATCGTCGGCTATGGCTACGGCGGAGGGGGCGGAATCTACTCGGCATACGTGCTCAGGCCCCGCGGTTCGGGCTGCGCCGCCGATTTCAACAACGACGGCTTCGTCAACGGCGACGACTACGACACGTTTGCGGTGCTGTTCGACGCCGGCGACACCGGCGCGGATTTCAACCACGACGGATTCGTCAATGGCAACGACTACGACGCGTTCGCCGAGGCGTTCGACGCGGGCTGCTGAGCCGCCCCACCCACGCGACTTGGCGACGGCCTTGGGGCCGGTCCACGGCTCGCGCTTGAACTCCGAATCCCTTGCGGAACTTCGGCGGCCGCGCGTTGTCGTCAAGAGTTCCGGTTCCAGTTTCCTGACAAGGGCCTCGATTGGACGACGCATGGGGGAATGCCCGGCGTAGGGGCGAGCGGAGGTCAAGATGGGCAAGATGACATTTGATCGAGCGGTGGACAGGCCTTTCGATGGTGTGCATGGGTGGGCGCTGGCGGCGCTCGTCGTGGCGTGCTTTGCCTCGGGCGTGCGCGCTCAGGACTTCAACGGCAACGGCTCGAACGATCCCAACGAGCTTCGAGCCGGGACCTCCCCCGACTGCAACGTCAACGGTGTGCCGGACGCGGCGGACGTGACACGCCCCAAGTTTCAGGCCGCGGTCGAGCATTACGCGGACCCGACCGCCCAGGTGCGCGTGTACAGCTGTGCCCTCCTCGACTTTGACCAGGACGGCGACCTGGACGTCGTGACCTCCACGCCGTGGGGGGGCTCGAGCGGATACTTCAACCTCTGGCGGAACGACGGCGGCGCGGGGATGGTGTTTCACGCCCGCCATCTCATCAACGGCGTGGTGTACTCGCTCACGACCGGCGATTTCAACGGCGACGGTCGCGACGACGTCGCGGGCGCCGACATGGCCGGCGCCCGGTTTCAGCTTCTCCTGTCCAACGGCCCGGGCTCCTACGCGGCCCCGACGGCGGTGACGACGTCGGCCCGCTGCTTGTCGATCGCGTCGGGCGACATCGACCTGGACGGCGACCTCGACGTGGCGGTCACGTGCGATTCGCTCAACGTCATCAACGTGTTCAAGAACAACGGAAATGCGACGTTCGCGCCCCGCGCGACCTACGCCGTCGGCGAGCAGCCGACCTCGATCGCGATCGGTGAGTTCACGGGGGACGGCCTGCCCGACATCGCGGTCGGGAACAGCCATATCACCGCGTTCCCGGTGGGGCCGGGGACCGCCACGCTCTTGCGGAATACGGGCGGCGGGAGCTACGCGGCGCACGCGACGCTCACGATCCCGGGTTACTCGCAGACCTCGCAGAACTCCAGGCCGCACGACGTGGCCCTGGCGGACCTGGACCGGGATGGCGACGGCGACCTGATCGTGTCGGCCCAGGACAGCGAGTCGGCGACGGTGTGGAGCAACGACGGCGCGGGCGGGTTTGCGCTCGCGCAGACCCTCGGGCCGCACCCCGTGATCGCGGGCAAGGCGGGCAAGCTGGCGGTGCGTGATCTCGACGGCGACACCTGGCCCGACGTGGTCTGGGGCGATCCGGCGGAGCGGGCGGTGCACGTGTACAAGAACACCGGCGGCGTGCTGGCGCACTCGCAGTCCTACGCCGCCGGCGGCGAAGGACCCACCGAGATCGTGCTGGGCAATGTCGTCGGAGACGCGCTGCCCGAGATCGTGACGGCCAACGACCAGGCGTACTCGCACAGCGTGCTGAAAAACCTGGGCTTGCTGAACTTCGACGCCGTCATCGTGATGCGCCGCGAGGATATGGGCTACTACCCGTTCATCGCAGACCTGACCGGCGACGGCGTGAACGACCTTTGCACCTACGCGACGTTCGACAACCCCGCGACGTTCCGCCTGCTGCCGGGTATTGGGAACAACCGCTTCGGGCCGGCCCAGGTCACGCCCATGAGCGCGCCGGGGCAGGTCATCGCGCGAGATATCGACCACGACGCCGACCTCGACCTGCTGAGCGTGGGCGGGCACTGCTTCGTGAAGATGAACAACGGCGACGGCACGTTCGGGCCGGAGATCTCGTCCGATCTCTATGCCTACAACGGCGCCATGACGCACGATGTCAACAACGACGGGCACCTCGACCTGATCTGGACCTGGACGTACAACAACAACATCGAGGCCTTCGTGCGCATCAGCCTGGGCGACGGCGCGGGGCACTTCGCGCCCTACTACGAGGTCAACACGCCGCGATTCCTCGGCGACGTGTGGTTCGGGGACATCACCGGCGACGGCGCGCCCGAGCTCTTCGCGGGCCTGGGCGGGCAGGCCGTCGATCCGGCCCTCGAGACGTTCCTCATCTACCCCAACAACGGCGACGGGACGTTCGGGGCCTACGAGATGCGAATGTACGAACTGGCCCCCAACTTCGTCACCGGCGTCGGCGCGTTCTGGGTCGGTGATTGGGACGCCGACAGCGACAACGACCTGGTCGCGATCAGCATGGGCGTCTGGGTCTTCAAGAACAGCGGCGGCGTGCTGGGCGGGCCCGAACTCGTCGCGTCGCTGGGCGGGTACGGATACTCGCCCCAATACGGCCCCTCCATCTTCGACGTCGATCTCGACGCCGACCTTGATTTCATCGGGATCGGGCGCATCGGTTCGGGCTACCCCAGCTCGCCCGGTTTCTACTTCAACAACGGCGCAGGGCTCGTCAACTCCCGCTCGGTCATGCGCGGCTACCGCAATTCGTACGACTGGATGGCCGTCGGCGATCTGAACAACGACGGACGCATCGACGCCATGACACGCCCCGACGGATACACGGCCTGGCGTCTCTACTTGAACTTCCCCCAGGTCAGCCGCGATTCCAACCACAACGGCGTTCCCGACGAATGCGAGGGGCTCGGCTGCCCGGCGGACTTCAACGGAGATGGGTTCGTGAACGGCGATGATTACGACGCGTTCGCCGAGGCGTTCGACGTCGCGGACCCCAGCGCGGACTTCAACGCCGACGGGTTTGTGAACGGCGATGACTACGACGCCTT
>JAEUJA010000210.1 GCA_016793195.1 Phycisphaerae bacterium | reverse complement strand
TCGTTGCCGCCGACCTGGTTGACGCTGGCGACAAAGACACGATGGTTGGTCGCGTGGCGGCGGAGGATGTCGCGGTGGCGCGCGGACTTTCCGAGCACGAAGGGGCTGGCGGACGGGTTGATGATGACGCGAGCGCCGGCGCTCGTGAGTTCGGCGACGGGATCGGGGGCGTCGAGGTAGCGCGAGGCAAAGCCCGCGTCCTGGCCGCGCCACAGGTCCTCGCAGATGGAGAGGCCGACGCGCGTGGGGCTCCCCGCGGGGCCGACGTCGATGACGCAGGCGCGCGAGCCGGGGACAAAGTAGCGGTCCTCGTCGAAGACGTCGTAGGTTGGCAGCAGGCGCTTGTCATAGCGGGCCACGATCGCGCCGGCGCGAAGGACGACCAGCGAGTTGGTGATGCCGGGCCCCGTGCCACAGACGAGAGGCACGCCGACGACGACGGCCAGGCTCGGCGGAAATTCTCTCGCGAACGACTCGGCGAGGGCCTTGGCCTGCGCGTGGGCCTCATCGAGGAAGCCCTCGTGCATGAGCAGGTCTTTGGGTGGATAGCCGGTGAGGCAGAGCTCGGGGCAGACGAGCAGGTCGGCGTGTGGACACTTGCCGGCGGCGTCAAGCACCAGGGCCGCGTTGCCCCTGATGTCACCGATGGTCGGATTGATCTGCGCCAGCGCGAGCTTCATCGGGCGATGGTAGGTGCGGGGCGGATTGCGCCGCCCATGCCCGCCGCGCGACGATCACTCTGGCGGAGAGGGCGGCGCGGAGGGCGGCCGCGTGTCTCCCGGCTTTGCCGCGCGGAGCAGGCGATCGGGGCGAAGGTACATCAGCCCCAGCGCGGCGCAGGCGGTGTTGGCGATGAGCTCCGACGCGCCGACGACGAGCACGGCCGCGGCGAACCACGACGTGTCTTCGCCCACGCTGGCGACGAGCGGCAGGAGCCACGCCGTCCCGCCCTCGCGCGTGCCCAGCATCCCCGCCGGGCTGAAGACGCCGATAAGGAAGAACGCCAGTGCGGCCAGGAGCGCGCGATCGGCGGAGAGGGCGTGCCCGATGACCTGGGCCGCGAGCATGAAACGGGCGGCCTGGAGCGAGAGGTCGGCGACACGCCAGAGAATGGTCGCGACGAATGAGCGCCGCGAGGCGAGCATGTCGGCGCCGGCGATGGCGTGACGCACGGGCGTCTGCGCGAAGGGGCGGGCGGACAGGCCGAGCGTGAGCGTGGAGAGGAAGGAGGTCGCGCGGGCGCGCCCGTGGTCGCCGGACGCCGCACGAGCGAGCATGTGCAGTACCGCGGCGGCGACGAGCACGCCCGCGAGCGAGAGCGCGATCCACAGCGCATCGACACGCGGACGCAGGAGCGACACGCCGATGAGCGGGCCGCAAACGGCGAGCATGACCAGCACCAGGCCGAGAAACCACGCGCCGATCGTGAAGACAGGCACGCCGTCGCGCCGGTTGTGGATCAGCACCCGCGTGATCGCGCCCAGCTTGAAGGGAAGATAGTTGAGCCAGGTGCAGAGCGAGTTGACGGCGAGGATGTCGGCGACCCTCAGGCGTTGGACGGGAAAAAGGAGCGAGCGGAACGACAGGCCGTTCACCGCAAGGGAGGCAAGCGAGAGCGCGAGCAGGCCGGTGATCTGCGCGGGCGAGGCGTCGGCGAGGCGGTCGAGCTTGTCACGATTCTCGGGTCGGAGCGCTTCGCGCACGCACCAGGCGAGCAGCGCGATCCCGCCGGCGAACCCGGCGAGCTGCACGACGATGGAGAGCGGGCCGCGGCGGTTGGGGAGCAGGCTCACGACGGGCCGCCTTGATCGGGCATGTCGTTGGGTGTCGAAGGTTGCTCGGGCGTGGGCTCGCGCGAATCGCTCGGCGCGGCGGGCTCCTCGTTCGCCCCGGGGGACGAAGAACTCTCCGAGGGAAGTTCGCTCGGCGACGGCGGCGGCGGCACGCGCAGCTTGTAGAGCGCCCGCCCCTGCTCGGGCCAGGCGCGGACGATCGAGCCCCACGACACGACGAGCTTGTTCGCGTTTTCGGGTGTGACGGAAGCCTCGGCAAAGCCGCTACGCACGAGGCGATCGAGCTCGCCGAAATTGACGAGTACATACTCGATCTTCTGGGCCTTCAGGAAACGCGCCCAGCCGGTCGGGTTGTCCCCGTAGCGATCCACCGCCGCGGTCAGGAGTGAGAGGTCGTACGTCGTGTTGTAAGTCACGTCGCAGCCGAGATAGAAGGGCGTGGCGTCGCCGAGCAGCCACACCCGCGCGTCGTGCGGGAGCGTGAGGTTGATAAACGCCTCGGGCGGAACCTGATTGAGCACCTCGTCGCGCTGGGCCTGGGGCAGATTGGGGAGCTGCCCGCGCAGCGATTCGCCGGTGAACGCGCCCGCGCCGATGACCAGGGCGGTGTTGGGGTGCCCGGCACGCTCCCGCGTAAAGAGATACGCGCTCCATCCGGCGTGCCCGAGTGAAAGCAGCGTGGCGAGCCAGACCACGACGCGCAGCCCGCGGCCGCGCTCAGGGCCGCGCGAGAGCGAATCGGCCAGCACAACAATCGCGAGCACCGCGACGGGCGCGATGGGAAGGAGAAACCGAGCCTGGATGTGCGTGAAGAAGAGCCACGCGATGAGCTGCGACGCAAGCGCGAGCACGAGCACGACCGCCCACCGCTTCACGTTCGCCGACGCGCCGCGAAGAGTCGCCAGGAGCACGCCCAGCGCGACCATCGCGCCGGGAAACAGCACGGCCCATTGCGGGTGGAGCAGGCCGCGGTGGCGGGCGCCGGCGGGGTCGGTCGCGTCGGGCAGGATCGTGAGCGCGAGGCGATCCGAGAGCGAGCCGGAGAACCGGTGCGCGCGCGCGAAGCGCTCGAGCTGTTCCTGGGTCCAGGGCCCGCTGGTGAAATAGTCGGCCAGCGCGGGAAAGACGGGGTTGCCCGCGGCGTGGAAGTTGCGGGCCATCCAGGGCAGAAGCGATACCGCGCCCACCACCGCGCCCACGAGCAGCACCGCGGGCCAGCGCTTCCAGGGCGTGAACACCAGGAGCGTGATGCCCGCGCCGGGGGCGGCGAGCATGATCGCGGTGGGCTTGACGCTCACCGCGATCCCGACCAGCCAGGCGCAGATCGCCGCACGCTTCAGCGAGCCGTCGGCGTTGTCGGCGGCACATGAAATTGCGCCGATCAAAAGAAGCAAGAGCGGCATTTCGTTGTACGCGAGCGAACCGACGACAACCACCCACGGGATCGAAATGAGCAAGGGCCCGGCCAGCGCCGAGCCCGCGGGCGCGATGCGCTTGGCCAGCGCCGTAAGGGCCCGCGCGCTCCAGATCGCCATCCCGGCGTGAAGGAGCTGGCAGGCGATCGCGCCCTGCGCGATGCCCGCGGCCAGGCCGAACGCGTGCGAGCCCGCGCCGGGCGCGGCGGGCGCTCCCGTCAGCGCCGCGATCAAGAGATACACCGACTCCACGGAACTCGGCAGGAACGAATAGACGTTGTGATCGAGCGGCCCGAGCTTGCCCAAGCGCAGCCATTCCTGCGGGAGTTGCAGGTGATAAGACAGGGCGTCATACCCGCCGAATTCGCTGGACCACAGCCAGCCCGGCGGCGAGAGGGCGGCAACGACGAGCACCGCCGAGGCGATGACGAACGAGGCATTGAGCGTGAGCGACACCCAGCGCGGAAGTCGGACCTCGCCGGGCACCGGTTCATCGACCCAACCGGTGCGCTTCCACTCGCGCACGCGGTCGGCGACGAAAACACAAAGCCCCACCCCGACCAGCGCCAGCACGACGAGCTGGCGCGACGAGCCGGCGCTGAGCCCGAGCCATCCCAGCGCGTGCGAGGCGGTGAGGAAAATCGACAGGCCGAAGATCGGCTCGACCTCGCGGGCGGTGCCGCGGAGGATCGGGCGGGCCAGCACGCCGTAGCCGCACGCACCGGCGAGGATGGCCAGCGCGGGCCACGCGCCCATGAGCAAAGATTCGCCCGCGGCGAGCACGACGTCGACCGCGCCGGCCGTCCCGCCGGTTCCGACAAGCGCCAACGCGAACACCAGCGCGAGGGTGACGATTGCCGGGGCGGCGAGCATGAGGGGCGAGGCGGGCCGCGTGGGTGTTTCGGTGGTCATGCGCGAGGGAGTCTCGGGTGATCGAAGGTTTGGGAACGACGATGCCGCCCCGGTGTAGGATACAGACATGGCGGCGAGCGCGGCGAATGCATCAAGTTCGGTCAACACGGCGAAGATGCCGGCGGGAGAGCCTGAGATCGTCGAGCCGCTCTGCGCCGTCTTCCGCCGCAAGCTCAAGAGCGAGGGGCTGAAGTACACGCCCGAGCGGGCCCAGGTGCTCGACACGGTGATGCGTCAGGACGGCGTGTTCGAGGCCGACACAATCCTCAAACTGCTCCGGGGCGGGCGGGTCCGTGTGTCAAAGGCAACGGTGTATCGCACCATCCGGCTCTTGCAGGAGGCGGGCATCCTGCAGCGGGTGCTGTTCGACGACGACCCGGAACAGTCGCACTTTCAGCTGGTCTACGGGCAGCG
>JAEUJA010000178.1 GCA_016793195.1 Phycisphaerae bacterium | reverse complement strand
GCCAGCACGCCCGGGCGGAACAGGTACCACGCCAGCACGATCCCCGCGCCAAACGTCCCCGCCGCCACACACCCCACGGCCAGTTTCCGCGCTCGTCGCACCGCAGCCTCCCCACTCACCAGCCCCGGGAAACTCCGGGGCTCCACGCAGGACCATATCCATCGGTCCGTGCCGCCCAACCCCAACACACTGGGGCGTTCACCATAGCAGAACCTGCCGAATGCCCGACACCGCCATCATTGCCGGGATACCCGGGGGTTTCGATATTCGCTCCGGCCCGGCGCCGCAAGCCACGATTCATCCGGCACTTAGCGCCATGAGAATCCGTGCCGGCGGCCTTCCGGGCCCGGCGCGACAGGTTTTCCACAATCCACACATCCTCCACGCCGCTCACAAGGCATCACCGCGATGGTGCGCAATCTTGCGGTGATGCGGCCAAGACCCGCCCGGGCATTTGTGGCCGGGGCTTGGCGCGGGTATCGTCCCTCCCAATACGCACGACGCCGACCGCCGCCGCGGACGCGCATGGAGAGTGGGAACGGGTTGACCGACACCAGCGCACCATTCAGGACGATTCACTCCCCCGTTGGCTGGTCGCGCGGCCTTGGCCCGACCATGACGCTGATGGCGATCGCGGGCCTGGCGTGCGTGCTCGGCGGGCCTTTGTCGCGCCCGGCGCTGGCCCAGGCGGTCGAGCCGCCGATCGACGAGCAGCCCCCCACGCTGGAAAAGCCCAAGGACGCGCCGACGAGCCCGCTCCCGCAGGACCTGGAGGCGTTCGAGGGTCGTCCGGTGCGGACGATCGTGCTGCGCGAGCCGACCGGCCCCAAGGTGAAGGACCCGGCGGAGCAGAAGTTCCGCGACCTTGACGCGGCGCTGGACACGCTGGCGCGGGCGCAGCTGCGCTCGAAGGTGGGGCAGGCGTTCCGCCCCGGCGCGGTGCAGGACGACATCACGCGATTGAACCGCCTGGGGCGCTTCAAGCGCGTCGACGGGCGCGTGCGCCTGCAGGACGACGGGAGCGTCGTCATTACCTACACGCTGATCCCCCAGGCGGTCATCCTGGCGGTGCAGTCGGTGGGCAACAAGGAAGTGAGCGACCAGGACATCCTGAAGCGCACCGACGGCCTGGTGAACACGCCGGTCGATCGTTACCAGCTCGCCCAGTCCTGCCGCGACATCGAGGACCTGTACCGCCAGAAGGGCTTCTACCTGGCCCAGGTGACGGTGGACGAGCAGCAGCTCGAGGAGTCGGACATCGCGGTCTTCCGGGTGCGCGAGGGCGAGCGCACGAAGGTGACGGACATCCGATTCGAGGGCAATCTGTCGTTCACGGCCCGCGAGCTGCGCAGCCAGATCAAGACCAAGACCGCCTTCCCGGTGCTGGAGAAGGGCCCGCTCGACGACGAGGTGCTCGACCAGGACGTCGCGTCGCTGGTGGCATTCTATCGCGACCGCGGGTATCTCGACGTGCGGGCCGACCGCACCTACCGCACCAGCCCCAACGGGCGCGAGGCGATCGTCACCTTCATCGTCAGCGAGGGCCCGCTCTTCACCCTCCGCGACATCACGGTCATTTATCCCGAGCGCGCCCGCGAGTTTCCCACCCTCGAGGAGGCCCGCGCCGACGCCAAGCCCGGCGAGCAGGTCTTCGCGCTGGGGCCTAACAACTTCAACGTCTACTCCTACGGCGTGTACACGCCCGAGCAGCTCTCGGGGCTCATGGCCATCAAGCCCGGCGATGTGTATTCCGACGACACGCTGCGCAAGAGCATGGAGTCGCTGCGCGAGGCCTACGGGCAGATGGGCTACACCGAGGCGACCATCGACCGGCGCGAGCTGCGCGACGTGGAGAAGCCGCTGGTCGACATCCTGCTCATCGTCAAGGAGGGCGCGCGCTACAAGACCGGCGAGATCATCACGCAGGGCAACGAGATCACGCAGCAGTCGGTGATCCTGGGCGCGGTCGAGGTGAAGCCCGACCGCCCGCTGGACTCCACGGCGCTGCGCGAGAGCAAGCGGAAGCTCCAGCAGCTGCGCATCTTCGCCAATCCGTCGCGCGACAACCCGGTGCCCGTCGATGTCGTGCCGCAGGAGCCCGACCCCGACGAGCCGAGCTACCGCGACGTCCTGATCAAGGCGACGGAGACCAACACGGGCGAATTGGCGGCGGGCGTGCTGGTGGGGTCGGACTCGGGGCTGACGGCGCGCCTGGCGTTCACGCAGAAGAACTTCGACGTGGGCGACACGCCCGACACGTTCGAGGAACTGATCTCGGGCAAGGCGTTCCGCGGCGCGGGCCAGACGTTCCAGATCGAGGCGCTGCCGGGCACGCGCTTCGAGACCTACCGCCTGTCGTTGTCGGACCCCACGCTCCTGGACACCACCTACTCGGGGTCGGGCGCGCTCTTTTACACCTCGCGCGATTACGACGAGTTCGACGAGGACCGGCTGGGCACGCGGTTCTCGATCGGGCGGCGGTTCGGCACGCGCTGGCAGGCGACGGTCCCGATCCGCCTGGAGAACATCAACCTGCGCGACATCCAGGAGGACAAGCCGCAGGACGTGTGGGACAACAAGGGCGAGAACGTGCTGACGGGCGTGGGGCTGGTGCTGTCGCGGACGACGCTGGACGATCCCTACCGCCCGGGCAAGGGCTCGCGGGTGGAGCTGGGCATCGAGCAGGCCGGGGCGCTGGGGGGCGACTTCACGTTCACCAAGTTCACGGCCGAGGCCACGACGTATTTCACGATCAACGAGGATTTCCTGGGGCGGCGGACGGTGCTGAGGCAGCGGACGGCGGCGTCGTACATCCCGCAGGACAAGGGCGACGTGCCGGTGTACGAGCGGTTCTACCTGGGCGGGCAGTCGTTCCGCGGGTTCAACTACCGGGCGGTCTCGCCGGTGGGCGTGCGCCACGACAACGGGGAGGTCGGCGACGACGTTGTGGGCGGAACGTACACGTTCTTCCACGGGTGGGAGATCGACCAGCCGATCGTGGACGAGACGGTGTCGCTGACGGCGTTTGTCGACACGGGCACGTCGACGTTCGACCCGGGGTTTGACGAGTACCGCGTGTCGGTCGGCTTCGGGGTGCGGCTGTACATCCCCGCGTTGTCGCCCTTGCCGCTGGCGTTTGACTTCGGCTTCCCGGTCATCAGCGAAGAGACGGACCGCGAGCGGGTGTTCACGTTCTCGCTGGACCTGCCGTTCCAGTAGGTCGGGCGGGGGTTCGGGCGCGAGTGCTGGGCGGCCCGTGCGTACCATCCCTCCGACAAGCACGCATTCCACGGAGTTTTCACATGAAAAGCGGATGGTTGAACGGCAGGCTGGCGGCGGCGGTGGTGCTGACGCTGGGGTTGGTCGGGGCGGCGCACGTGTACGGCGTGGCGAATTCGGCGCGGGTGGCGGCGCCGACGGCGGTGGCGGTGGTGGACATCGCCAAGATCATGAGCGGGATGGAGATGGTGAAGAACGAGCAGGCCAAGCTCAAGGGCGACTTTGAGGGGAAGCAGAAGACGCTGGACGCGATGAAGAAGAAGGTGGACGACCTCATCGAGCAGGTCAAGGCCGCCAAGGCCGAGTCGGCGGAGAAGCGGGCGCTGGCGTTCGAGCAGATCAAGGCCGAGGCGGAGCTGAAGATGACCGGGGAGCTCTTCCAGCGCCAGGTGAATCTCCGCCAGGGGGACCTGTACAAGGACGCGTTCGTGGCGCTCAACACGATGATCGATCAGGTGGCGCGTCAGAACGGGTACCAGCTGGTGCTGCGGAACGACGCGGACGTGGCGTTGCCGGCGAACATCAGCGGGTCGGACATGGAGACCTTCATCGCCAACCAGCGGGTGTTCTACGCGGACACGGCGGTCGACCTGACCGAGCAGGTGATCCAGGCGCTGAACAACGAGTTCAAGGCCGGCGGGAAGAAGTAGGCGAGCTGGAAGAAGCGGGCGGCGCGGGGTCAACGACATGCCGAACAAAGCCGACGGATCGCCCGTGTCGCTGCGGGTGGGCGAGCTCGCGGAGCTGGTGAACGCCGAGGTGGCGGGCTCGCGCGACGCCGTCATCACGCACATGGACGTGCTGGACCGGGCGGGCCCGGGGGCGCTGTCGTTCATCCGCTCGAAGCGGTACGCGCGGCAGTGGCCTTCGAGCAGGGCGACGGCGGCGCTGGTGACGCGCGGGATCCAGATCGACCGGCCGGCGGAGGGCTCGGGGCGGGCGCTCCTGCTGGTGCCCGACGCGGACCTTGCGCTGGTGCAGGTGCTGGAGCGCTTTGCGCCGGCGCCCGCGGCGCGGGCGGTGGGGGCGCATCCGACGGCGGTGGTGGACCCCGGCGCGATGCTGGGCGCGGGGGTATCGGTCGGGCCGGGCTGCCTGGTCGAGGCGGGCGCGGCGATCGGCGATGGGTGCGTGCTGGTGCACAACGTGCACGTGGGACGGAACGCGCGGATCGGTCGTGGCTGCACGCTGCACAGCAACGTGTGCGTGCTGGACGCGTGCGTGCTGGGCGATGGGTGCGTGCTGCACTCGGGGGTGGTGATCGGCACCGATGGGTTTGGCTATCGCCCCGACCCGCAGGGGCGCGGCGTGGTGAAGATCCCGCACACCGGGAACGTGGAGATCGGCGCGGGGGTGGAGATCGGGGCCAACACGTGCATCGACCGCGCCAAGTTCGGCTCGACGCTGATCGGCGAGGGGTGCAAGATCGACAACCTGGTGCAGATCGGGCACGGCGTTCGCGTCGGGCGGGCGTGCCTCCTGGCGGCCCAGGTGGGCGTGGCGGGCTCGGCGACGATCGGCGATGGCGTGCAGATGGGCGGGCAGGTGGGCGTGGCCGAGGGGCTCTCGATCGGGAAGATGGCGCGGGTGGGCGGGCAGTCGGGCGTGATGCGCGACATCCCGGACGGCGAGACGTGGATGGGTTACCCGGCGGTGGCGATCTGGGAGTTTCTGCGGCACGCCGCGGCGCTCAAGAAGTTGATCGAGCGACGCGAGGGAGGAGACAGGGGCTGAGCGAGTCAGCGAGACAGGGAGACAGCGAAGCAGCGAGACAGCGAGACAGCGAGACAGCGAGACAGGGGAAGAGAAGGAGTGGTCGAGTGGTCCGGTGGTCAGGTGGCGGAGAGGCGGAACGTTACGAGCCCCGAGCGCGAGCGAGGGGGCTTTCCAAAGAGCCACATGGAAATAGCAAATAGCAAATGGCCAAATGGCAAATGAAGACGGGCGGAATTGGCGCGACCGGCGGTCGGCGGAGCGGAGCGCGGGATGGGCGGCGTGGCGGGAGTGATGAGGCGGACCTTGCGGGCGCCGGCGGCGCTGGAGGGTGTCGGGCTGTTCACGGCCACGCCGTCGCGGGTGCGGATCGTGGCGGGCGAGCGCGGGAGCGGCATCCGGTTTGTGCGGGTTGATCTCGACGCGTCGCGCGCGATCCCGGCGCTGGTGACGCGGGTGTTCGTCGATCCGCGCTTGCCGGGTCGGAACACGTCGATCATCGCCGATCCGACGAAGCCGCCGTCAAAGGAGAATCCCGCGGTCGCGACGATCGAGCATGTGATGTCGGCGCTGGCGGGGCTTGGGGTGACGGACGTGGTGGTGGAGGTGACGGGGCCGGAGGTCCCGATCCTGGACGGCTCGGCGGGGCCGATCGTGGAGGCAATTCTGAGCGCGGGGCTGGTTGAGGTCGGCGCGGCGCCGGTGATGGTGCTGGATCGGACGATTGTGGTTGGGGAAGCGCCGGGGGCGACGATCACGATCGAGCCGAGCGAGCGGATGGAGTTTGAGTATCGGCTGGACTACGCGGGCGACAGCTTGCCGGAGCAGGTGTCGCGGTTTGTCGCGGACGGGGCGGACGGGGCGGAGCGATACGCGCGCGAGATCGCGCCGGCGCGGACGTTTTGTTTGGCGCGCGAGGCGGAGATGCTTCGGAAGGCGGGGCTGTTCGGGCACGTGACGACGCGCCAGATGCTGGTGGTCGGGGCGGACGGCGAGCCGCTCGAGAACGCGTGGCGGATGGAGCGCGAGGCGTCGCGGCACAAGCTGCTGGATTTGATGGGGGACCTGGCGCTGGCGGGCGTGACGGTGCGCGGGCGCGTGCGGTCGGACCGCGGCGGGCACGCGCTGAACGCGAGGGCGGCGGGGACGGTGCGGGCACAGGCGGTGGGTGGCGCGTAAAGGCAACTTGGGCGTAAGGGAGATACCCGGCGGCCTTTGTTGGGCTTGGAGTGGGTTCGGTCGATAGAATTGCTAATGGATTCGACCACCCACACGTCGACGCAGAATGGGCACCCTTTGGTCGAGGCGGTGTGTGAACTGCGCTTCCCGGGGGGTGGCCGATGGGACTGGACTATTCCTGGTCGATTGGCAGACGCTCTCGCATCTGAATTCCCGGAAAGCGAGTCTCCGACCGGCACCGTGATCGAGCAGACGTCGGGCGACGCTCAGACGTTTGTTTTGCCTTTGACGCCACCGCTCGTGCGGCTTCGCCGTCGAGACCATTCCGCGATGGTACAGGTTGGGCAACCACTCCTCGCGATCAATCATTTTCTATCGGGATACAGCTGGCCGAATTTCCGGAGCTTGATCCTCCGCGTCAACGAAGAGCACGCGAAACTTGTCGGGTCATCTCCCGTGGTACGGCGAGGGCTTCGATACATCAACCGCTTTCTCCTGTCAAACCCAGAGTCTACTGGCGAGGAATTCGTCTCTATCTTGCCGAGGTTGAACTCTTCGTCCTGGGTCCCCATTCAGAGTAGCTACCAGCGCATCGAACTTGACCGCCAGAGTCCAACGGGGCGATTGGTCATCCAAACCGCTCTGAGCGTCGAGCCCACAGGCAGAAGCGTCGTGGTTGACTTGGACTTCGGAACGGCCTCGCCGTTGCAGGTCGACGAGTTGCCTCTGGAGAAATGGCTGGATGCGGCGCACGATTGCGTGAAGTCCGCGTTTGGGGCGACGCTGACGTATGATGTTCGGCAGTCTTTGAAGCTCGCGTAGGATTCCAATGGCTACTCACTCAGTCAGCACGGCAGCGACGAATCTCGATGTGTATCGGCATGGCCGACCTCCGACAGGGAGCGTGGTCACGGCGGCTCTCGTCGCGTCGTTGATGACGGCTTCCCCGAGTGTTGCGCAGGCTCGGAGAGACGGCGAGGCGACGAGCATTCACGGTCTTCGCGATGACTGCTATCGGGACGCAAAGAACAGATGGTCCGCTTTTCGGGGGAAGCCGGCCCGCACCGAGCTTGGGCGAAAACTCATGGCCCGGCGCCTGGCGTTCCTGGCGAGCAATCCGCCGTTGTTGACGGTCGAACAGATCAATGAGGAAGTAGCGAAGCATCGCGAGCGCTTGGCATGAATCGCATCCGCACCTTTGTTGATACCGGCGTGCTGATTGCCATTGCTCGCGGCGATGACAAGGCTGCGGACGCCGCGCTGGCGATTCTCGATGATCCCAATCGTGAGTTTGTGTCGAGTGACTTCGTACAACTCGAAGTTCTACCCAAGGCAGCTTTTCACCGGCGGAACGACGAGTTGAACGTCTACCGCGAATTCTTCGAGGGCGGTTTGGTTGATGTGGTGGCTTCCAAGAGCATTACCCAATCCGCGATCGCGGTCGCATCCGAGCACGACATCCACGCAATGGACGCACTCCACATCGCCAGCGCGCTTGAGGCCGGCGTTGATGAGTTCGTGACGACAGAAAAGCCTAGCAAGCCGATGTTCAAGCTCGCTCAGCCTCGAGTCGTTTCAATCCATCCCGGCGCAACCAGTTGAATTTGCGGTGAGACAGATCGCGGACTTGCTCGTGCAGCTTGGCCGTCAGTGTCCGAATAAGACGCCTCACTTTGTCGCATGTTCGCTCTTTGCAAGGTAAATCGTGCTTGGTCTGCGGAGAAGTGCATCCGGCGGGGGCGCGGGGCCGATTCGATGAGGGGTCGTATCGATGAGAGGTCGGTTCGACGGGGGGTCGATTCGCCGGGGCGCGTTGATGATGTGTTGACCCGGGGGGCGGGATCGGTTGCAATCGGCGTGCGGGGCGTGAGCCGGCGGGCTCGTCGGTGGCTGATGGGCGGCGGAATCGGCGGGCGTTGAAGGTTCGATCCGGCAACCGTTGGGGCGTGTCGGGGGTTGAACTGGCGGCACCCGGGTGGGCGTGCGGCTGATGGTGCGGTTGGTCGGGTGGATGATCGCGTGCGTGCGTGGGGAACGAATATGCGTTCGCGAGAGACATGGCGGCCGGAGGCGGGCGGGCGAGGATGGGCGCGCGGCGTGCGGCGTGGCGGGTTCACGCTGATTGAGTTGTTGGTGGTGATCGCGGTGATCGCGGTGTTGATCTCGATTTTGCTCCCGGCGTTGTCGCAGAGCCGCGAGGCGTCGCGGCGGCTGAAGTGCCTGACGAACCTGCGTGGGATCGGGATGGGGATGTCGATCTACATGCAGGAGCGGTCGAAGGGGGTGCTCCCGCGGGTGCGGCCGCTGCATGATGACACGTCGTCGGAGAATGATCCGTCGCTGCTCAACATCCTGGAGGAGTATGTGAGCGCGCCCGTACCGCGGAAGGGGGATGATGATCTGTACATCGTGGGCGATCCGTACCGGTGTCCGTCGGACGTGACGTCGGGATCGGAGGAGGACGGATTCCGCCCGGTGTGGCAGACGACGGGGATCAGCTATGACTATGTGCCGGCGCTGTACATGCTGGCGGCGGAGGTGATCGGGCTTGTGGACCCGGACCGGACGGCGCGGGCGGTGACCAAGGCGTACGAGAAGTGGAAGGACGCGGGCAAGGACTGGTCGATCCTGGTGGACGCGGGCGACTGGCACACGCAGAAGAAGAACGCGATCCCGCGGAACGGGGTGTTCATGTTCGACTGGCGGGCGGACTGGGCGAGCGTGGCGACCGAGCAGGAGAGCTCGGATTTCCTGCGGGATGTGCTGCGGTTCGGGAATTCGCCGTTGAACTAGAAGGCACTAGGCACTTGGCACTGGGCACTAGGAGAAGAGAAGAAGAGACGGAGCGAAGACAAGAAGTGGCCGAGTGGCTGAGGAATGCGAGCCCCGAGCGCGAGCGAGGGGGCCGGGGCGGGAGCCGGGGACATAGAGAACCGGAGAAGTGAGAACCGGAGAAGAAAGAAACGCCCTCCCTCACGGTCGGGCTACTTATCGGAGAGGCATCAGGCATCGGGCATTGGGGGCAGAGAAGAAGAGACGGAGAGACGCAGAGACGAAATGAAGAGAAGAGGGCACGGGCGCGAGCATGAGCGACACGACGAACAAGCCGGGGATGATGCCGAGCCTTTTGGAGGATGTGGCGGCGGCGCCGGCGGCGAAGGTGAAGAAGCCGGGTTTGGTCGCGCGGGCGCGGGCGTCGCTGGGGGCGCGGTTTGATCGCTGGTGGTCGCCGATCGACGCCGATCCGGCGCGGCGCAAACGCTGGATCGTGGGCTCGCGCGTGGCGCTGGGCGCCCTGGTGCTGGGATTGGGCGTGGGCGGGTATCTGGCGTTCAGGCCCGTGCCGCAGCCTGATTATCTGGATGATCCGCTGAACGACGTGCTGGGTTTTACGCTGCTGACCGACGAGTTCAACAAGCTGCCGGTGGAGAAGCGGCTGGAGCTGATCGGGCAATTGGTGCAGCGGTTCCGGTCGATGGACGCGGGCGATTCGGTGCTGATGGCGAGCTTTGCGGCGGGGATCGCGGGGACGGCCCGTGACCAATTGATGGAGAACGGGTCGCGCCTGGCGGTGGACACGTGGGACAAGTTCGCGGTGGATTACGCGAAGGTGCCGGACGAGCGGCGGGGCGAGTATCTCGACCAGACGTTCGTGGATTTCACGAAGATGATGGAGACGCTGGCGGGCCAGCCGCGGGACGTATCGGACGAGGAACGCCTGGCGGAGGGGCGTCGCCAGGCGCAGCGGGACATCGAGCGGATCAAGGAGAACCCGGACCGGGCGCCGTCGGGGGAGATGGCGGGGCGGATGTTCCAGTTCATGAACGAGGGCGTGGGGAAGCACGCGTCGGCGCAGCAGCGGGTGCGCGG
>JAEUJA010000175.1 GCA_016793195.1 Phycisphaerae bacterium | reverse complement strand
TAGCCGGGCGCTTCGACCGCACCTGGAAAAGTGCGGCCCGCCCGACGAAGGGCACGCGCCGGCCGCCCGCCGCCGCCCCGTGAACCAAGGCCACCCGCCCACGCCCGGGATTCCCGTGACGGACCACCCGCCAACCCGCGAGCCGCTCCCACGCCTGTGGGGTTGGTCGTGGCGGGGATGGATCGCGCTCGGTGTGCTGGGCGCGATGCTCGCGGCGATGGCGGGCGGCGTGGACCTGCGCTTTCAGATTCAGAAACTCATCCATCCGCTGGGGTGGCGAGCCCACAACTGGTTCATCGGGCGGTACCTGTGGGACCAGTACTGGGCCGCGTGGAGCGCGGGCTTTGGGCTCGTCTCGCTGTGCTGGATGCTCCCGGCGCTCCACGTCGGGCCGGTGCGCCGACGCGCCTGGACCTACGCGGCGTTGGCGGCGTGGGCCCTCATCGGGCCGGCCCTGAGACACATTCAGTTCTCCGCCATGACCACACCGGGGACGTGGCTGTCCCGCCTGCTCCCCAGCGGCCCGTGGCCCAACGGCGCGTTCGCCATCAGCATCGCGATGTCCTACCTCCCGTCCCTGGCGATCGTGTGGGCGGCGACGCGATCCTGGCGACTGGCCCTGGCCCTCTCGCTGAGCGCCGGCGTGATGATCGTCCCGACCGGGCACATCGTGTTCACGAAGCTCTCGAACACGCAGAGCATGATGCTGGCGGGGGCGACCAACGCCGTGCTCGCCGGCGTCGTGCTGGCGTGGGCGATCCGTGCCCGCAAGCGCGGCGCGCCCGCGCACGCCTGCCGAGCGTGCGGCTATGACCTGACCGGGCTCGCCATCGGCGTGTGCCCGGAGTGCGGCACGCCCCGGGGCGAGGACGAGGCCGCGCGACCCGCGCGCTGAACAGCGATCCAGAAGCGCGGCCGTGCCCGATCCGCGTCAGTTCCCGAACAGGTTCTTGGCGGTGAAGTAGCCGTTCTGCTCGAAATAGGAGAGCGCTTCGTCGACGGACTTGAAAATGCGGGTCGCGGTCTCGGTGATGAAGGGCGAGGGCGGCTTCTTAGGTTTCCAGACGACGAAGACTTCCTTGGTGTGCTCGAAGGCGTGCTGAAGTTCGCGCTCGACGCCCGAGGAGAGGCCGGGGATGCCGCCGGGAAGTTCGGGGATGTAGGAGACGATCATGTCGGACTGATCGACGAGCTTGAAGTCCCGCATGTAGATCTGGCCGTCGACGTCGCCGGCGATGTCGAGGATCTCGCGGATGCGGACGCGGACGGGTTCCGTGCCGGCCTTGCTCCCGCCGAAGGTGTGGGGCGTGACGTCGAGGAACTCCTTGCCGTCGCGGGCGGCGGCGATGCCGCGGTCGAGCAGCAGCTTTTCATCGACGTCGCCGGGGTCGAAGGTGATGAAGTGGTCGGCGAGGGCGGCCCGGAAGCGGTCGATCTCGGCGAGGACGTCGGGCATGTCCATCACGTGCGACATCGGGAACGAGGGATAGACCTTCTTCATCTTGGGGCGACACACCAGGCGGAAGAGCGTGCGGGTGGTGAGGTTGTGACGCCCGCGGGCCATGATGTAGAACTGGGAGCCGGGGATGGATTTGCTGAGGAGCTCGGTGGCGAGGATTTCCTCCTCGCGCCACACCATGCAGTCCTTCAGCGTCGCGTCGATGTCGTGCTCGCGGTGGAGGCGATGGTGCACGACCTCGATGTTGTCGACCAGGCAGATGAAGAGGTCGGGCTGGAGCTTGGCGATCTGGTCGTAGTCAAACGCGGCGAACAGGCCGTGACGCCAGCGGAAGGTGGCGTGGGTGTTGACGATCATGTTGGGCAGGGGCGTGCCGCCCGGTCCGGCGGTGGTCGATTCGGCGATGATGTCCTTGAACGCGGCCCTCCGCAGCGAATTGAGCCGCGAGATCGGCAGGTCGAGGATGCGCCCCGCCCGGACGTCGGTCCCCTCCGCGTACATCATGTCGCCGACGTGATACAGCGTGAGGTTCTCGCCCTGCTGACCCGCGAATCGCGCGACGGCGTCAAGATAGGGCTTCTTTTCCATTCCGATCTGACCGGTGACGATGGCTCGCATGGGAAGGAAGTTTAGTTCGGGGAATCTGGCGCGTTTGATCGCGTTTGGTTTGGTTCGCGGGAGGGTCGCCTTCACCCGGATTCCCGCGACGAAAACTTCGGCTTGCGGGTACTTCAAGACCGGCGTAGGCTAGAGGTGCGTCGAGGGCCTGGGAGGGTGCTCGGCGGCGCGGAGAGGACAGACGACCATGACGGTTTCCACCTGCGCGCGGCGCGACGCCGCGATCCTCCCATGGGCCGCCGCGACGGCGCTCTTGGCCTTGTGCGGCTCGGCCAGCGGCCAGGCCACCTTCACCCGAATTCAATCGCTCGACGAGGCCAATCGCTGGACTCGCGTCACCGGCATCTCGTCCGACGGCATGACCGTCGTCGGGCGCAGCATGACCGACAAGGGAACCTTCGAGGGCTTCCTCTGGACCAATCAGCTCGGCGCCCAGGGCGTCGGTTCGCTTCTGCACAACACCTCCGCCGCCGAGGCCATCTCGGGTGACGGAAAGGTCGTCGTCGGTTCGTCCGGCCGGCACTCCTTCCAGCGCACCGAGGCCTTCCGCTGGACCCAGGCCGAACAGATCGAATCGCTCGGGATCGGCTCTTCCATGAGCACCGCCTACGGCGCGTCGCACGACGGGAGTGTCATCGTCGGGCAATATGACGAGTTCCCCGAGCGCGCCTTCCGCATCACCCCCAGCGGCATGACCGACCTGGGCGATCTTGGCGGCGGACGCGCCTCGGCCCGCGATGTATCCCACGACGGAGAGACCGCCGTCGGATGGAGCGAGGTCAACTTCGACCGCACCGAAGCCTTTGTGTGGACTCCCGAGGCCGGCATGAAGGGCCTGGGCACCCTCGGCGGCTCCGCCAGCTGGGCCTGGGCCGTCTCGTGCGACGGCGGCACCGCCGTCGGCAGCAGCCGCGTCGATAACGCCTTCGAGGACGGGCACGCCTTCATGTGGAACCAGACCGACGGCATGGTCGACCTGGGCGCCATGGACGACCTCTTCAGCGTCGCGTGGGACGTGTCCGAGGGCGGAAACGTGGTCGTCGGCGAGGCCTACAGCGCTCCGTTCGGGCCGACGCGGGCGTTCATCTGGGACCGCCAGAACGGCATGGTCGACCTCAACGAGTACGCCAAGGACGTGCTGAAACTGTCGATCGATGGCTGGCAACTCCAGAGCGCCAAGGCCGTCTCGGACGATGGCTTGTTCATCGCCGGCGACGGGCTCTCGCCCGAGGGTGAGTACGCGGGCTGGGTGATCCAGGTGCCCTCGCCCGGGACGCTGGTCGTCATGGGCGCGGCGATGGTGATGATGAGGCGGAGAAGGTAGAGACTGAAGAAGTGGTCGAGTGGCGGAGTGGTCAAGTGGCAAAGTGAAAGAGCGCGGCCACGAAGACGTGTCCGTGGGACGAAGTTCACCAACCCCATATTCGCCATCGAACGGCGAATCTTCACGCCGCGGATGAGCGAGTCCGCGAGCGAATCCGAGCGCTGGGATTTGTCGAGCCCCCCGATTCGCGTCGAAACGACGCACGTCGGCGGCGTGTGAAGAACGCGGTCAAGCCCGCGAGGCCGCGCTTGACCACGCCACCAAAGACCACGAGAACGAACTACTTCACGCCGGCGGCGTGGGCGCGCTTGGTCTCGACCGCGACCTTGGGCTCGCGATAGTCCTGGAGCGCCGCGACATCCCATTCCCCGCAGCGCAGCGCCTCGATGGCGCGGGCCGCGGCGTCGGCGGCGGCGGTGGTTGAGATGAGCGGGATGTTCAGGCGCACGCTGGTGGCGCGGATCTTTCCTTCGTCGGTCTGGTAGCCCGTGCGCGTCGGCGTGTTGATGACCATCGCGATCTGCCCGTTGGACATCAGGTCCAGCACGTTGGGACGCGCCCCGGCAGCGATCTTCTGCAGGCGATTGACGGGGATCGACGCGGCCTCCAGCAGGTCGGCCGTGCCGCCGGTGGCGTGGATGGCAAACCCGATCTTCACAAGCCGGCGCACGGGCTCGATAATCGTCGTCTTGTCGTCGTCGCGGACGGAAACGAACACGCCGCCCTTGGCGGGGTCGGTGGGCAGGAACACGCCGCAGGCCATCTGGGACTTGGCAAACGCGATCTCAAAGGTCCGGTCGATGCCCATGACCTCGCCGGTCGATCGCATCTCGGGCCCGAGCACGACGTCCACGCCCGGAAACTTGCTGAAGGGAAAGACGGACTCCTTGACGGCGTACCACGACGACGGCTGGAACTCGCGCGCGCCAAGCTCATCGAGCGTCTTGCCCATCATCACCTTGGCGGCGATGGCGGGCCACTGGTTGTGGGTCGCCTTTGACACGAACGGCACGGTGCGCGAGGCGCGGGGGTTGACCTCGAGGATGTAGATGATGCCGTCCTTGATGGCGAGCTGGAGGTTCATCAGGCCGCGGACGCGGAGCTCGCGCGCAAGGGTGCGCCCGATGCGCTTGATCTCCTCGACCATGTCGGGCGGGAGCGAGAACGGCGGGATGGAGCAGGCCGAGTCGCCCGAGTGAATGCCGGCATGCTCGATGTGCTCCATGACGCCGGTGACCAGGGCGCGGCGTGAGCGATTGAGCGGGTCATCGACGGGGAGCGTGGGGTCGAAGTCGGCGACGACGTCGACGTCGACTTCGGTAGCGTGACCGAGGAACTTATCGATGAGGACGGGCGCGCCGTCGAGGTCGGAGACTTTCAGTGCGTTCTTGATGAAGCCGCGGAGGGCCTTTTCGTCGGGGCAGACTTCCATGCCGCGGCCGCCGAGGACGTACGACGGGCGGATGAGGACGGGATAGCCGACGCTTTCGGCGATGGTGACAGCCTCTTCGATGGAGCGGGCGATGCCGGCGGGCGGGCGGTGGAGTTTCAAGCGGGTGAGGAGGTCGTCGAAGCGGTCGCGGTCTTCGGCGAGGTCGATGGAGTCGACGGAGGTTCCGATGATGGGGACGCTGGCGGCGACCAGGCCGTGGGCGAGGTTGAGGGGCGTTTGACCGCCGAACTGGACGATGGCGCCGTGAACAAGGCCTGCCGGCCGTCGTAGCCACGCCAGCGCCCTTGCGTACTCAGGTGACGCACATACATGCGCGTACATCCCCTTGGGGAGCCACTGCTCGTCAAGCTCCTCGATGGTATGTGTCGCGTTCTTAGTCACCGTGCCGAGCGTGATCCGCGCGAGCCGTATATCTTGCGTGAGGACGTGAGCCCAAATCGGGCGGTCAACGCCGTAGGCCTCCACCAGTTGAAGTACGGCTCCACGCTCGAACCCCCAGGACGCGAGGCCCGAGAGGATCTGGTCAATATCTCCTTTGGACAAAGGCAGCCGTGCGCGTTCAGAATCGTCTCGGAAGTCCGCAAGGCCCAAGGCCACAATGGACTGGCTCTCTGACGGGACCGGCGTGCCAGATACGTCCCAGTTGAGCCGCTCGATGACATTGAGTGTGTCTTCGAGCGTGAGCGGCTCGAAGAAGAGCAGGTCGGAGGTGTCGTAGTCGGTGGAGACGGTCTCGGGATTTGAGTTGATCATCACCGACTCAAAGCCGAGTTCTTTCGCCGCGAATGCGGCGTGGACGCAGCAGTAATCGAACTCGATACCCTGGCCGATGCGGTTGGGGCCGCCGCCGATGATGACGACCTTCTTGCGGTCGGTGACGCGGATTTCGTCGTCGGCGCAAGTCACTGGGCGCTTGGCACTCGGCGCCTGGGAAGACGCGGAGATTGCACCCTTTTCGTACGTTGAGTAGTAGTACGGCGTGACGGCCTCGAACTCCGCGGCGCAAGTGTCGACGAGCTTGTACACCGGCTCGATGCCAAGGGCCTTGCGGTGCTCGCGCACGCCGAGGATCGTCTCGGTCGTGAGCTTGCCCGTGTAGAGGTTGGCGAGCTGGGCGTCGGAATAGCCGAACTGCTTGGCCTCGAAGAGGACCTCGGCGGGGACGTGATCGAGCGAGTCGTAGGAGCAGAGCACGTCCTCGAACTCGACGAGCTGCTGGATCTGGTCCAGGAAAAAGTGGTCGATCTTGGTGAGGGCGTGCACCTGGTCGATGCTCCAGCCCATCTTGAAGGCGTAGCGGATGTAATACAGGCGCCCCTGGCAGGGGACGGCGAGCTTCCGCGAGAGCTTGTCGATCGGGATGGGCCACTCGATGGGCTGGCCGTCGGCGGTGCGGAGGCCGGTGGGCGAGCTGGTCGTGCCGGGCTTGGCGCCGGGTGAGACATCAAGGACGAGCTGGTCGCGCTCCACGGCCCGCATGGCCGAGAGCCACTTGTCGTTGCGGTCCAGGCCCAGCCCGAATCGCTTCACATCCATCGAGCGGATGGCTTTTTGCAGCGACTCTTTCAGCGTGCGCCCGATGGCCATCGCCTCGCCCACCGACTTCATCTGGGTGGTGAGGGTCTCATCGGCCTCGGGAAACTTCTCAAAGGTCCAGCGGGGCATCTTGGTGACGACGTAGTCGATGGTGGGCTCAAAGCACGCGCTGGTGGTGCCGGTGATGTCGTTCTTCAGTTCGTCGAGGGTGTAGCCGACGGCCAGGCGCGCGGCAATCTTGGCGATCGGGAAGCCGGTGGCTTTGGACGCGAGCGCGGACGAGCGCGAGACGCGCGGGTTCATCTCGACCACGACCATCTCAAAGGGCTTGCTCCCGTCGGCACGCGGCGTGGGATTCGGATTGACCGCGAACTGGACGTTGCTCCCGCCGGTCTCGACCCCGACAGCGCGCATGATGGCGATAGCGGCATCGCGCATCGCCTGGTATTCCTTGTCGGTGAGCGTGAGGATGGGAGCGACGGTGATGGAGTCGCCGGTGTGGACGCCCATGGGATCGATGTTCTCGATGCCGCAGACGATGATGCAGTTGTCCTTGCGATCGCGGACGACTTCGAGCTCGTATTCCTTCCAGCCGATGACGGACTGGTCGATCTGGACCTGCTGGATCATCGACGCGCGCAGGCCGCGGGTGATGATGTCGATGAACTCGTCGCGGTTGTAGGCGATGCCGCCGCCGGTGCCGCCGAGGGTGAAGGCGGGCCGGATGATGGCGGGCAGCCCGATTTCCTTGAGGAAGTCGAGGGCGTCGTCGAGGGTGTTGACGGTCTTGGCCTTGGGGAGTTTGAGGCCGATGTTCTCGCAGATGTCCTTGAAGGCCTGGCGGTCCTCGGCGCGATGGATGATGCGCCGATCGGCGCCGATCATCTCGACGCCGAACTCCTTGAGGGTGCCGTTGTCGAAGAGGGCGCAGGCGCAGTTGAGCGCGGTCTGCCCGCCGAGGGTTGGCAGGATCGCGTCGATGGGTGTGCCGAGCGAGGCTTCTTTCTGGATGACCTTGCGGACGGCCTCGGGGGTGATGGGCTCGATGTAGGTGCGGTCGGAAAAGGCGGGGTCGGTCATGATCGTCGCCGGGTTGGAATTGACCAGGACGATGCGGTAGCCCTCGGATTTGAGCGTTCGGCAGGCCTGCGTGCCGGAGTAATCGAATTCGCACCCCTGGCCGATGACGATCGGCCCGGACCCCAGGATGAGGATGGTCGAGAGGTCGGTGCGTTTGGGCATGGGTGCTCCGGCGAGAGGCGAGGTGGGCGCAAACTCCAGAACAATACCCGGTCGCGTTGTGGCGACAAGTTTGGGGGGTTGCGCGGGGGCGAATTGAGCACAAGTGGGCGAGATTTTTCGGGAGGTGAATGCCTCGTCGCAGTTGTGACGGTGGCGCGATCTGTGCCGAGCTATGGGTTCCCTTGGTGGGCTGAAGGCGGGCGCCCGGTCGGTCGATGTTGAGACGCGATGGGCACGTTCGGTCGCCTCGGCGGCCTGTTTCATCAGCCTGGTGATTCGAACAACCGCAAGGCCGGGCGGGTGCGTTGTCAATATGTGACGTGCTCGCTGGGCGAGGTGTGCGATCTGTCGGCGACGGGGCTGCGCGTGC
>JAEUJA010000154.1 GCA_016793195.1 Phycisphaerae bacterium | reverse complement strand
TGGTTGCTCCCCAGCACCACAAAGCTGTGCGGCAGGGCGGCGATGAACGACGGATCGCCCTCGCCCCGGCAACGCCGCACTTGCTCGCACAGCGGACAACTCATGGCGGATTGTTGGCGTGGGCGGCGGACTTCCGGGCCCGCCCATTCCGCCGGGCAACTCCGCCCGCGCCGTGCTACGATCGGTGCCTGTCAGGGTGGGAAGGTTCGAGCGTTTCTCAGGGAGGGGCGGGCATCCGGCGATGAGCCGTGCCCGAAAAAGCACCATGTCCATCGTCGAGGCGGGATTGATCGAGCCCAAGAGCGACAAGAACACAACCGGGCCCGCCGGCGCACCACGCGCCGAGCCCGGTCGTCACATCCGCGTCCGCGGCGCACGCGAGCACAACCTCAAGAACATCGACCTCACCATCCCGCGCGATCGCCTCATCGTCATGACCGGCCTCTCCGGCTCCGGCAAAAGCTCGCTGGCCTTCGACACCATCTTTGCCGAGGGACAACGCAAGTACATGGAGTCGCTGTCGGCCTACGCCCGCCAGTTCCTCGACCAGCTCAAGAAACCCGACGTCGATGAGATCGAGGGCATCCCGCCCACCATCGCCATCGAACAACGCTCCGCCAGCGGCAACCCACGCTCCACCGTCGCCACCACCACCGAAATCTACGACTACCTCCGCCTCCTCTTCGCCCGCTGCGGCACCGCCTATTCCTGGGCGCCCACCAAAACCAGAAAAGACGGCACGATCAGCGAGCGCTCCGGCCTCCCCATCACCGCGATGGGGAGCACCCAGATCGTCGACGCCGTGATGAACAAGCCCGCCGGCGCCCGCTGCCTCGTGCTCGCGCCCGTCGTCCGCGGGCGCAAGGGCTTCCATCGCGAAGTGCTCGAAGACTTCGTGCGCCAGGGCTGGGGGCGCGCCCGCGTCAACGGCACCGTCGTCGAGCTCCGCGACGTGCTGAAGGAGCCCGGCGAGAACCCGCTCAACCTCGGGCGCTATGAAAAGCACGATGTCTTCGCCGTCGTCGATCGACTCGTGCTCGGGCCCGACGTGCGCCAGCGCCTCGCCGAATCCGTCGAGAGCGCGATCAAACTCGCCGACGGCGCGGTCATCGTGTCGTTCGAAGATGCGATCACCGCAGCCGGCGCAACCACCAACGCCACCACCGCGTCCAACTCCACCGGCGCAACGGCCGCAACCTGGTCCGACACCGCCTACAGCACAAAGTTCGCCGACCCCGAGCACCCCGAGTACGCCCTCGAAGAACTCTCGCCCCGCCTCTTCAGCTTCAACTCCCCCCACGGCGCCTGCCCCACCTGCGACGGCCTGGGCACCATCGTTGAGTTCGACGAAAAGCTCGTCGTCCCCGACGAAGAAAAATCCTTCGCCGAGGGCGCGATCGCCGCGTGGAACAAAAACGGCCCGGTCCGCGCCTGGTTCAACCGCAAGCTCCGCCGCTTCTGCCGCGACTTCGACGCCGGCTTCGCCGCGCCCTTCAAGTCGCTCAACAAGGAGCAACGCCGCATCGTGCTCTACGGCACGACCCGCGAGGACGCCGCCAAGCACGGCGCCAAGTTCGAGGGCGTCGTCCCCAACATCACCGAGTGGTGGAAGACCACCGAGAACCCCGGCGTCAAAGAATGGCTCGGCGGGTTCCTCTCGCAATCGCCGTGCAAAGCCTGCTGCGGCGACCGCCTGCGCGTCGAGGCCCTGCACGTCCAGCTCAAGAGCACCCACGCCGCCGACAAGAAGAAGGCCTTCAGCGAGAGCATCATCGGCCGCCCCTCGCGCGACGCCACCATGCTCAACATCGCCGAGCTCTCGCGCCTCAACATCCCCGACGCGACCGCCTTCCTCGAAGGCCTCGTGCTCACCAGCGAGCAGCGCACCATCGCCGAGCCGATCCTGAAGGAGATCCGCAACCGCCTGCGCTTCCTCACCGGCGTCGGCCTCGAATACCTCTCGCTCGACCGCAAGACCGCCACCCTCTCCGGCGGCGAGGCCCAGCGCATCCGCCTCGCCTCCCAGGTCGGCAGCGGCCTGGTCGGCGCCTGCTACGTCCTCGACGAGCCCACCATCGGCCTCCACCAGCGCGACAACGATCGCCTCATCGCCACCCTCCGACACCTCGCCGATATCGGCAACACCGTGCTCGTCGTCGAGCACGACGAAGACATGATCCGCGCCGCCGACCACGTCGTCGACGTCGGCCCCGGGCCGGGCATCCACGGCGGGCGCATCGTCGCGCAAGGCACCATCGACGAGATCACCCGCGTCCCCGCCTCCCTCACCGGCCAGTACCTCTCCGGCGCCAAGAAGATCGACGTGCCGACAAAGCGCCGCAAACTCTCCGACAAGAAGGCCATCGTCGTCAAGGGCGCGCGCGCCAACAACCTCCAGAACGTCGACGTGACCTTTCCGCTCGCCGGGTTCATCTGCGTGACCGGCGTCTCGGGCTCCGGCAAGAGCACCCTCGTCAACGACATCCTGCTCACCGCCGCCACGCGCGAGATCCTCGGCGCCCGCGTCACGCCCGGCGCCCACGACCGCGTCACCGGCCTCAAAAACGTCGACCGCGTCATCGAAGTCGATCAGTCGCCCATCGGCCGCACGCCCCGCTCCAACCCCGCCACCTACACCGGAATCTTCGACGACATCCGAAACATCTTCGCCCAGGCCAAGGAATCCAAGGTCCGCGGGTACAAGCCCGGGCGATTTAGCTTCAACGTTCCCGGCGACAACGGCGGCGGACGCTGCGAAGCCTGCCAGGGACAGGGACTCAAGAAAATCGAGATGCACTTCCTCCCCGATGTCTACGTCGAGTGCGAGGTCTGCCGTGGCAAACGCTACAACCGCGAAACACTCGAAGTCCTCTACCGCGGCAAGAGCATCGCCGACGTCCTCTCCATGACCATCGAGGACGCCAGCAAGTTCTTCGAGAACCACCCCAAGGTCCAGCGCTTCGTCCAGTGCCTCCACGACGTCGGCCTCGACTACATCACCCTCGGACAGCCCTCCACCACCCTCTCCGGCGGCGAGGCCCAACGCATCAAGCTCGCCACCGAACTCGGCAAGGGCGGCGGCACCAAAAACGACCCCGGCGGTTCGCAGTCCACCGGCAACACCCTCTACATCCTCGACGAGCCCACCACCGGCCTGCACTTCGAGGACATCCGCAGGCTCTGCATCGTCCTCGATCGCCTCGCCGACGCCGGAAACACCCTCGTCGTCATCGAGCACAACCTCGACGTCATCAAACGCGCCGATTGGATCATCGACCTCGGCCCCGAGGGCGGCGAGGGCGGCGGGCGCGTCATCGCCTCCGGCACCCCCGAAGACATCGCCAAGTCCAAGGCCAGCCACACCGGGCGCTACCTGAAGAAAGTGCTCCGCGTGCGCTAAGGCGACGATCGCGCCATTCTCCTCGCGCGGTCGCTTGATACGAATGTTCGGACAACCGCACGCGGTCTTCACGCCGACGATGAGCGGAGTCCTCGGAGCGAATCGTCGCGCTGATGCACGAGCTTGGCCGAGAATGCGTTTGATTCAGGGCACGACGCACAACCTCGACCCATTCCTAGGCGTCGCGGCCCGCCATCGCCCATTTCCCTTCGCCCATCGCCCGACACGATCAGCGCCAGCCCGCGCCGATCACGCCCTCACCCCGCGCACTTCAGGTCCTGATCGATCGCGGGGATCCAGCGCCGCGCCCGGGCCGCGTCGAACGCCGCCGGGAAACTCACCGGCGTGCCCTTCTCGAGCAGGTATTCGAGCACCATCTCGACCACCCGCGACGGTGCCAGACGCCCGCCGCACCAGTGGTCGTGATCCACCCACGCCAGCGTCACCCAATGCTCCGACCGCGTCCCGTCCGCGTGCGTCACATGCACCTCATACCGCCACCCGCGCGGCGTCTCGGCCTCGTGCCCAATCTCAACGCGGGATGTGCGGCCTGTAGTGCTCATGGGGGAAACCGAAACAGCGAATCAGCGTCTTGACGAGCCCGAAGCGCGAGCGAGGGTTGAGTGCAGCGAATCAGCGAGACAGGGACAAGAGCCCAGATTCAGGAGCCCGACCGTGAGGGAGGGCGTGTCCTTACGAGCCCGAAGCGCGAGCGAGGGTCGGGTGAAGCGAGACAGCAAGGCAGCGAAACATCGACACAGCGAGACAGGGGCAACAAAAGACAAAGACCGGACCAAAGGCCAGCGTTCGAGCGCTCAGGAGTGCAAGGTGCGAATGTCGCCACCCCAGAGCGTCCAAACTCCGCCCATCGTACGATTCGGCGTTCGCGCCGCGGGTCTTGAGGGCCAGGATTCGGGAACCCTCCAATCGCCCGTGCCGCGAGCACCCACCGGCGATTTTGTTCGCCTCGCCAGGTTTTGTTCAAGCCCTGCGCCCACACGGAGCTGGATTCATGCAGTTCATCCTCGAAACCATCCGCCTGGGCCTCACCAACCTCCGCCTCCACCTGCTCCGCTCCGTGCTCACCGCCCTTGGCATCATCCTCGGCGTCGCCGCCGTCATCACCATGGTCTCCATCGGCGAAGGCTCAAAGCTCGAAGCCCTCGCCCAGCTCGAACGCCTCGGCGCCCGCAACATCATCGTCCGCTCACAGAAACCCCCCGAATCTACCAACGCCCAGCAGGGCGGCTCACGCTCCGGCGGACGCACCTCCTTCATCAGCCGCTACGGCATCACCCGCGAAGACCTCGACGTCATCCGCGCCAACTTCCCGCAGGCCGACGCCATCGTCCCCCTCAAGGAAATCGGCGGCCAGATCCTCCGCAACGAAAACCGCAAGACCAGCCAGTCCTACGGCACGACCCCAGAGTTCCCCGCCGTCTCAAACATCAGCGTCGCTCGCGGACGCTACCTCTCCCAGAGCGACATGGACGAACACGCCATGGTCGCCGTCATCGGCGCCGAAATCGCCAAGCAGATGTTCCCACTCGAAGACCCCCTCAACAACACCCTCCGCATCGACGAAAAAGTCGTCACCGTCGTCGGCGTCCTCGCCCCCGTTGGTCTGGCCGCCGGCAGCGGCGCCGCCCTCGTCGGGCGCGACCTCAACCTCGACATCCACATCCCCCTCACCACCGCCCGCTCGGTCTTCAGCGACCTGGTCGCCAAGCGCGAGAGCGGCTCGTTCCAGGCCAACGAGGTCCAGGTCTCCGAGATCTACATCTCGTCCCGCTCGCGCGACGACGTCCTCTCCGACGCCGCCCGCGCCCGCCGCATCATGGACGCGCGACACCCCGGCCTCTCCGATATCTCCCTGGTCGTCCCCTACGAACTCCTCGAACGCGCCCGCAAAAGCGCCCTCACCTGGCAGCTCGTCCTCTCCGCCATCGCCGGCATCTCGCTCCTGGTCGGCGGCATCGGCATCATGAACATCATGCTCGCCACCGTCACCGAACGCACCCGCGAGATCGGCATCCGACGCGCCATCGGCGCCTCCCGCCGTCACATCCTCTGGCAGTTCATGGTCGAGACCGGCGTGCTCTCGGCCGTCGGCGGCGTGATCGGCGTGGGCCTGGGCGTCGGCGGGAGCCTCCTCCTGGGCTGGGCCGTCCCCGTGCTCGCCGACGCCGGCATCCTCACGCCCGACGCCGACCTGCCCACCCACGTCACGATGTGGTCGATCTGGCTCGCCTTTGCCGTCGCCGCCATGACCGGCCTGGTCTTCGGCATCTACCCCGCCCGCAAGGCCGCACGCCAGGACCCCATCGTCGCTCTGCGCCATGATTAGCGCCGCCGACGCGCGAAGGCCAGCACGCCAAGGACGAGGGGCGGAATCACCCCCGGCGCGGGGATTTCGATGAGGAAGGCTTCACCGTAGCCGTCGGGATTGGTGGCCTGTCCGACGATAAAGCGCCCGTCGTCGGACATGTTGGAGACGAAGTGCAGCCGGTATCCCATGGCGCGAACATCGAGTCCGATGGACTTCAGATAGGACTCGAGCCCCACCATACCGACGCCCTCGCGCCAGATGAACGTCTCGTCACCGTCGGACTGGGGGACCGTGTTGCCGACGATCGTTCGACCGTCAAGTGAAATCGCGATCGGTGACGCGACATCGAAGGAATCCACGTCGTCCTCGATGAACACCATGCCGCTTTCCGCGGTCCACCTGTACGCGAGAGTAATCGGGCCCCCGGTCTTCCAGATCGAACGCGTCCCGACAATGAACTTCGAGTCGGGCGTCATGCTCTTTGCGGTGGAGTATTTTGCGGTGGGGTCGCGTCCCAGACCCACCATGCCGGTCTCGGCAGTCCAGACAAAAGCCTCCTTTCCGCCTTCGCCCGATGAAGAGGTGCCGATGACCACACGCCCATCTCCCGAGACGCAATTCGCGATCGCGGATTCGACAGGCAATGAATTGGGCAGCGTGCCGAGGTCCTGCATCACGCCCGTGTCGCGCCGCCACATGAACGCGCGTTGACCCTTGGTGCCCTGTGCTTCCCCGACGATCACGCCCCCGTCGTCGCTGACGGAATACGCATGTGTGATGTGGCGTCCGCCGGGGAGGTCCCCGATCGAGTGAATAGTAAGGTCTTCAGCGGACCAGTACGCCGCTTCGTAACCAGCGGCGGATGACGCCGATCCGATGATGGTTGAGTAGTCCCGACTAATCTTGGCGGCGAAGCTCCCGTTAATCCCGCCCGCGAGATCGCCAAGGCCGATCATCCCAACGCCCTCACCCCATGCAAACGCCTCTTGTTCGCTTAGGCCGGTTGTACGCTTGCCACCGCCAACGACCACGCGTCCGTCTTGGGAGACGCCTGATGCCCAGGAACTGAAATGTCCCCCCGGGAGGTCTCCCAGGGGGACAAAGCGCGGCTGTGCCAACGCGACACCGCAGGCGATCGAGCACAGCAAAGCTGGTACGAGGCGTGGGAACATAGAACACCTCCATCGCTCGGTGTCGGCAATAACGCGCGGGCGTCCAGCCTACGGGGTGGTGTTGAGAACAACCGAAATTGAATTGGCGAACGCCGAGTGGTTCGAGGTCACCAGGTCGCCCTTGCCGTCGAGATTGAGATCGACGATCAAGACCTGGTGATTCTCGATGAAATCAGGGCCCGGCGGCTGGGGATCGACCCGAACGAAATACGCCGGGTTGCCGTTGTCAAAAACATACGTGCCGTTCCCGTTGCCCAAGAGGATTGCCACCGCGCCGTCGCACGACGTGACGGCCAGGTCCATGCGCGGGCCCGCATTCAACAGTCCCGCGGAAATGCCCGACGGAATGACCAGCGGGAACGGGGCCGTTCGGGGGGAGTTGCAGATCGAAAACGTGGGATCGATCGCGTACAGGTCGACGCCGGGCGTGCAGGTGTGCGTGAAGGTCGTGCCCCCCTGGCTCTTGAAGATGCGGACGTGCTCCTGGTTCCAGCTCACCGTCGCGACATCGTCGAACCGCGTCCCTCCGATCAGCGTGATCAGGCGGAGCTTGGCCGCGACCATGTCGTAGGTGTCCCACGGGTCGGTGCAGTAGGCGGTGGTGTGCCCGGTGTAGGCGGCGTTCTGGCAGGCGGGGTTGTTGCCGTTGTTCGAGAGAAGCTGCATGTCCCAGGTGACGACGTCGTTGATACCGCCGGTGACACCGGTCTGTCGATGGAAGTCGCCGACGGCGCACGGGACAGTCGCGCCGGTCTCGTTCAGGACCGCCTGCATCTGCTCGGGGAGGAAGAGCCCGGGGTGCGCACAATCCTGGTAGTAGACGCGGACGGTGTTGTCGAAGGCGCGCCCGTTGGCGTGGAAATCGACGGCGCACACGATGTCGAGAAGCTGGTCGCCGTTCATGTCGGCGACACGATGGCGGCCGAGGGGGATCGATGACGGGTAGTACTCGGGATCAAAGAACTGGCCGGCACCCTCATTGAACCTAAAGACGTACACGCCGCAGTTGTAGCCGAACAGGTTGTTGTTCTCGGGTTCGCCGACGGTGACGACGACATCGGCGTGGCCTTCATTGTCCACGTCGATGAGTTCGACGTAGCGAGGGATGAGGGGTTCGGGGAGCTCGAGCTGCCAGTCCGCGATCTGCTCGAAGCCCGCGTCAGGCGGGTTCCAGGTTGTTTTATTCCGAAAGATGTTGATGACCGCCGGGCCAGAAACGCGATCGATGTTGGTGACGATATCGATCATCGACTCGACGACGGCCACCTCGGGGAACCCGTCGGCGTCCACGTCGCCCGCGCTGATCCCGAATGGGTGCGCGCCGACCAGTCCACGCTGGAACGGCGCGGCCCACGTCGGCGGCGTGCCCGCGTTCTGCGCCGCGGCCTTCTCAACCGCGAAACCGCCCAGGCCCACGGCCATTGCCATCGCAATAGCCGTACGCCCCCCCCCTCATCCTCTTGACGGAACCCTGACGACCCGAACAACGACTCGAAACGTGCCGTGTACTCGATGTCATGCGCGTGCTCCTTGGTCGGCATTGAAATATGCCGCCGATATCTGGTACACGCCACCCGACCGAGAAGTTTCTCGAACTCCGAAATAACAGGAGTATCTTGTCTGATACGGATTCTGGCTGAAGCCCGTGCGTTCTGGTTGTCCCGCCAGCCCACGAAAAAGCCCCGCGCGCGGGGCTTGTGAAAGCGCATCGGATGTGAAGGACGCCAAGACCATGAGTCCCCGGGCCAGTCCCCGGCGGCCCCGATCAGGCCCACGCCTACGCCGGCGCCGTGCCGCTCTTGCCCTCGCGGGCCTCGGTCACCCCCGCGCCCTCGCCGGTTCCCTCGCCGGCCCCATCGTCCGGCCCGTCGTCCCGATCGTCGTCGGCCTGGAGTTCGGCCTCGATCTGCGCCTCGAGCTGCTCGAGCGACTTCTCTTCCTCCACCTTCTCGCCCCGCGCGATCTTCTCGGCCTTTTCCTTCTCAAGCTTGCGCTTGTAGGCGTCGACCTTCACCCGGTCCGGCGCCATGATGATGCTCGCCTGCTTGCCCATCCAGCGCGGCGTCTGCTCGACCTTGGCGATGTCCGCCAGCGCGTCGGCCACCATCCGCAGGTTGTCGATCCCAAGATCGCGGTGCGCGATCTCGCGCCCCTTGAACCGCTGCGTGAACATCACCTTGTGCCCGTGGATCAGGAACCGCCGCGCCTGGTCGATCCGCACCCGGATGTCGTGCTT
>JAEUJA010000097.1 GCA_016793195.1 Phycisphaerae bacterium | reverse complement strand
CTTGGGCATGGGGTCAATGTTGCTGCGGAGGAGGAGGTTGTTGGCGTCGGGGTCGCGCGGGGGTGTGTGTGACTGGGCTATGGGCTTGGTGTTGTGGCCGCCGGCGAGCGCGGCGACGATGCCGACGATGAACATGAGGGTGAGCCAGAGCTTGGAGGGGTCTCAGGACGCGGGCTCGAAGGATTTGTCGGCGCCCAGGGCGATGTAGAGCACGGTGAGGGTGAGGCCGACGATGAGGGCCATGACGATGTACCCGACGATGACGGACGCGATGGCTCGAAGCATGGTGGACCTCCGCGAGTTCGTTACAGCATTTGCGAATCTGGAATGGACCGTGCACGAATCCGATCACGATCCCGATCGAAGGCAGCAGCGTACAGAAGTTGACGATGTGGTACATTGTGGCCGCGGGCCCGGCGGCGATAGGCGGGCCTTGGAGTTGAAGGCGTGAAGACGGCTGTGCTGGTGTTGGTGGTGGTGGCGTTGGCCGCGCTGGCCGCTGGGGCGGCGGCGTGGACGAAGCGCGGGGGCGAGCCGCCGGCGGATTCGACGTCGCCCAAGCCCGTTTCGGCGGAGCCCGGCAAGGACTCGTTGATGAACTCGAAGGATCAGGCGGGCAAGGGCGAGGCTTCGGCGCGGAAGATCAGCCGGGCCGCGTATGACGTCACGCCGCTGAGCAAGACGCGGGTGGAGGAGTTGGCCAAGAAGTTGACGGCGGAAGAGGCGGCGGTGATTCTGTCGAAGGGGACGGAGCGTGCGTTCTGCGGGAACCTGGTCGACAACAAGAAGGACGGCGCGTACGTGTGCCGTTTGTGCGGGCTGCCGCTGTTCGCGTCGGACGCGAAGTTTGATTCGGGGACGGGGTGGCCGTCGTTTTTTCAGCCGTTTGACAAGGATCACGTCGCGTACGAGCACGACACCTCGCTGGGGATGACGAGGACGGAGATTTTGTGTGCGCGGTGCGAGGCGCATCTGGGGCATGTGTTCGAGGACGGGCCGCGGCCGACGGGGCTGCGGTTCTGCCTGAACTCGGTGTCGCTGGAGTTTGTGGAGAAGGGGGCGGCGTGGCCGGAGGCGTCGCGGCCGATCGAGACGCAAGCGGCGTATTTCGCGGGCGGGTGTTTCTGGGGGGTGGAGGATCGGTTCCAGCAGACGCCGGGCGTGGTTGAGGCGGTGAGCGGGTACATGGGCGGGCACCTGCTCAACCCGACGTACAAGCAGGTGTGCAACGAGGACACGGGGCACGCCGAGACGGTGATGATCACGTTTGACCCGAGGACGATCACGTACACGGAACTCTTGGCGAAGTTCTTCCGTTATCACGATCCGACGCAGCTCAATCGCCAGGGGCCGGATTACGGCGAGCAGTACCGTTCCGCGATCTTTTCGAGCAGCGCCGAGCAGGAAGAAGAGGCCAAGAGGTTTATCGCGGAGCAGCAGGCGAGCAACCCCAAGTACAAGAGCCGCAAGATCGTGACGCAGGTGATCGGCGCGGCACGGGCGGGGAAGTTTTATCCGGCCGAGGACTATCACCAGGATTATCACGCCAAGCACGGCGGGCACTGCGCGATGCCCGAGGACGACTAAGGGCACGGCGTGGCGGCCGGTGGGCCGTGCGAGTGACTGATCGATCGGAGGTCCCCCATGAGGCCCGCGTCACACTCGCCCGATCAACCGCCGCTTCGTGGCGGCCCGCCGGGGCTGGAGTCCAACCTGGTGTGGACGGCGCTCGTGCACGAGCCCGGGACGGGCGTGGCGATTGTGAGTCATGACGGCGTGACGCTGTGGGCGAATCCGACGGCGGTGCGGATTTTCCACGGGCCGGACCATACGCCGGAGACGATCATCGGCCGGCCATGGACGGAGTTCTTCCCTGCGGAGTGGATCGCGGAGCGGCTGGCGCTGCTGCGGCGGATCCAGGAGACGCAGCAGCCGGCGCTGCTGCGCACCATCTGGCGCGGGTTCCAGCATGTGTCGTGGATTCATCCGATCCCCGGCGATGAACGCGACGGCGGGGACGCGGAGCCCCTGCCCGATCGGTTCCTGGTGATCACGCGGCGGGTGGAGGGGGACGTGTTCGAGATCGCGGGGAAGGGAACGACGGCGGACGTGCGTGAATCGGACGTGGCCAACCTGGGCGCGCTGGACGTGCTGACGTCGCGCGAGCTTGAGGTGCTTTCCCTGATCGGTCAGGGGATGAGCATCAAGGAGATCGCGTCGATCCTGGGGCGGTCGGTGAAGACGATCGAGAACCATCGGACGAGCATCGGCGAGAAGCTCAAGGTCGATGATCGCGTGCACTTGGCCGAGATTGCGCGTCGGGCGGGGCTGACAGTTCTGGACGCGGAGCGACGGCGAGTGGAGTCTGGGCCGGGTCCCAGAGCGGTACCCTAGCGTCGTAGGGACTTTCCCCAGTTTGGTCGATTCCTGGGGTCCAACGTCCAGAATCATCCCGTATTATCATCGGGAATGAGTGATTCCCGGTATTCTGGGAACCGCCGCGGCACGGAGAGCCTCGAACTTTTCTACGGGGCGTTCGGCACCCGCAAGGATGGACTCTGCCATGCAATTGATCACGCCAAAGAACGACACACGGGCCGCATTTCCCATGGACAACCCGTTGCTGGGGGCGCTGCTGAGCGACCCCGCGTCCGCGGTCAGCCTGGTGAGGCTTGACGGGACGATGGTGTACTGCAATCCGCAGTGGGACCGGCTGATGTCGGCCGCCCACCCGGGGCACGGCGAGCACATGACGGGCCTGACGCTCAAGGACATTTTCACGACGCCGCAGGCATTGGAGTTTGGCGTGCTGTTGCATCGGTCGATCGAGGGGAAGCAGCCGCTCTTGGTGCGGAAGCTGTGCGGCGGGCGGATGTTCCGGTGCTGGCTGTACCCGATCGAGCCGACGGGGCGTGCCCCGTTCGATCGCCCGCTGGTCGCGTTTCTGGTGCGGGCGGAGATGATCGAGGAGGCGCCGACGGAGAGTCTTCCCGTGGGGGCGGCGGCGGTGGAGTTCCGCAGCGGGGGGATGGGGCCTTTGGAGGTGCTGTCGCCGCGTGAGCTGGAGGTGCTTTCGCTGCTGGCGGAGGGGATGACGATCCGCGAGATCGCGGCCAAGCTGCACCGGTCGGAGAAGACGATCGACAAGCACCGGACGTCGATCCACACCAAGCTGGGCGTGCATGATCGGGTGGCGTTGTGCGACATCGCGCGACGCGCGGGGCTGCGTTCCTGGTCGCTGCAGGGCGCGCCGTTCCAATAATCCCGCGCTGATTGCGCCGCGGGCGCCGGGAATCCAGGGGCCGAGGGCACGCGGCTCCCGCGCGAGGCGACGCACGCGCGCCCACGCTGAACTTGACCTCGGTCGGATGGTTCCCGGCGGGCGAGCGAGGGGGCGCGGTCCTACCTTTGCGGCGACTCTCCGCCCGGCCCGACGCGAGCTTGCCGGAACACCCCGCATGGATTTCACGCTTGCCTCCCACGATGTTCTGGTGCTCGCGTCGTCGCTGCGCGACATGCTGAGCGAGGACTCATGGGTGGCGGAGATGGTGCGGACCTACGGGCACCTGTTCCTGTTTGTCGGCACGTTCCTGGAGGGCGAGAGCGTGGTGCTGGCGGGCGGGTTCGCGGCCCAGCGCGGGTGGCTGGGCCTGCCGGGCGTGTACCTGGTGTGCTTTGTCGGGTCGTTCGCGGGCGACCAGTTCTGGTACTACCTGGGGCGGTGGAAGGGCGCGGGGGTGCTCGACCGCTTCCCGAAGGTGCGCGACAAGTTCGCCAAGATGCGCAAGTGGCTGGGGCGTGGGGAGGACTTTGCGGTGGTGGCGTCGCGGTTCGTGCCGGGGACGCGGATGGCCACGCCGCTCTTGTTGGGCGCGGGCGGGTACTCGCCGTGGCGGTTCGCGTTGTTCAACGCGATCGGTGCGGCGGTGTGGTCGCTGTCGCTGGCGTCGCTGGGCTATTCGATCGGGACGGCGGTCGAGAGCGTGGGGGTGAAGAAGTACGAGATTTACATCCTGGCGGGGCTGGCGCTGTTCGGGCTGTCGTGGTGGCTGATTTCGAGCATCGCCAAGCGGACGGCGGCGGCGGCCAAGGCGACGATCGCGCACCGGCACGAACGTCACGCGGGGCACGATGCCGGCGGGGCGAGCCACGAATCCGCGGGGTCGCTGGGTGGCTCAACGGATGGTTCGGCGGGGACGTCCAGGGCGGGCGGAGCGGCGGGGCCGCAGGTGTCGATTCCGGGCGCGGGCGATCGGTCACTTTCTGTTGGAGGCGAACATGAATCACGCACGTCCGATCGATGACGCACGCCCTTCGGCGGGCCGGTTTGGGTTGGAGGCATGGATTGTTCTCCGGGCGCTGTTGCTGGGCGTGCTGGTGCTCGTCACGGGATGCGGCGTGCTGGGCAAGCCCAGCGCGAGCATCGTCGACGCAAAGCTCATGGACCTCTCGACGGAGGGCCTCACGGTCGCGCTGAAGGTCGATGTCAAGAACCCGTACCCGATCGCGGTGCCGCTGACGAATGTGGAGTATTCGCTGACTTCGAAGCAAGAATCGATCCTGACGGGCGCGTTGGACGATCCGGGGTCGATCCCGGCGCGTGGGAGCAAGACGCTGGATGTGCCGATCCGGGTGAAGTTCGCGGATGTGTTGGCGGCGGTGGAGGGGCTGAGGCTTGGGGCGGTGGTGCCGTACGCCGTCGACATGAGGTTCAATCTTGATGTGCCGGGCGGCGAGAGGCTCTCGCTCCCACTGAAGAAGGAGGGGGAGCTTCCGATCCCGAACGTACCGGACGTGCGGGTGAGCGAGGTGAGATGGGACGAGGTGTCGGTGCTGAGCGCCAAGGGGCTGATCAAGCTCGACGTGACGAACACGAACGAGTTTGACGTGGGGTTGTCGAAGCTGGCGTATGCGATGTCGGTGGGGGGGACGAAGGTGGTGAGCGGCCGGCTGTCGGACGCGGCGTCGCTCTCGCCGGGCGAGACCGAGACGATCGCGATTCCGGTGAAGATATCGCCGGCGTCGCTGGGGCTGGCGGTGGTGAACATGCTCAAGTCGAGCAGGGCGTCGTATGAGATCGTGGGCGATCTTGGGCTCAAGACGCGATTCGGGGATTTCGAGCTGCCGACGAAGCGGTTCGCGACGAAGTAGCGGCGGCGCGTTGTGCGCGGCGTGGTCTGGGTTGTGGGGTCCGAGCTATTTGGCTTGGGTGTTCATCTGCTCGATGAACTGGTTGGCCTCGTTGATGGAGGCTTCCATTTCCGCGACGAGGCGCGAGACGTCGGACTGGATTTGGTTGACGTTGGTCTGGAGCGACGCGATGGCGCGGGCGTTGAGGTTGTGCTTGAGGAAGAGGACCTGGTCCTTGAACGCGACGAGCACCGGCGACATTTTGGCTTCGGCGGCCTTCATCGCGCCCAGGAGCTTCTGATACTGCGCCTTGGTGTCGTCGAGCTGGCGACGGCTGGCGGCGCGCATTGATTCCGTGCTGTATTGGGCGAGTTCGGCTTCCCATTCCTTGAAGAGCGCGCCGGCGACGTTTTCCACATCCTGGATGCGGCCGCGCACGTCCTGCGCCTGGCTCTCTGAGCGTTCGTATTCGGTTTTCAGTTTGTTGTATTTGGTTTCGAGGTCGCCGCCGGAGGCGCCGGTGACGGCCATGAATTGCGCCAGCGCCGACTCGAACTGTTTCTTTGTTTCTGTTTGCTCGTCGCGTGCTTCCTTGACTCGGTCGACGAGCTGCTCGCGCTTGGCATAGCCCATCTTCTCTTTGAGCGCAATGGTGGTGCTTGCACACCCGAACAGGTTGGCGGCGAATCCGAACGCAAGCAGACCGACCAGGGCAAGTTTTTTCATGGACTTCTCCGGGATGGGGACGCGCCCTCTGGCGAGGCGGAGTCTAGGTGGTGTTGGAGCGGGGCGGGTTTGAGGACGCGGGGCGGGAAGCGGTCCGCGTAGATAGGGGGAAATGCGGGGCGAATCTCGCCTTTTTGGTGTCGCGGGCTATACTCGCCTCCCGGCGATTCCGCCGGTGTGTACCCCCCTTGTCCTCAATCGGAAAGTCCGCTGCGGCTCACGAACTACCGAGATCGAGCGGCGATCAGTTTCAGCATCGTACTCATTGAGAAAGGCGCATCGATGAAAAAGCTGTTGGGCACGTTGGCTGCCGGCCTCATGGCCGTCACCATGTTCGCCGGTTGCGGGAATTCCTCGCGGTCGAGCGGCGGGATGATCGATCCGTATCGCGCGGAGGACTCCGGTCGGGCGATGGCGAAGAAGGAAGCTCCGGCTCCCAAGAAGGAGGCTCCGGCGCCGAAGAAGGAAGCCCCGGCCCCGGCGCCGGCCGCCGAGCCTGTGGCGGCCACGAGCGGGAACGTGCTGTACTACCCGACCGGTCGTCGCGAGGGCTCTGGCCTGATGGTCGAGAAGTTCACGCCGACCGAGGTGGTGGCGGGCCAGTCGTTTGATTACCAGATCAAGGTCACCAACATCTCGGGCACGACGCTGTCGGACGTGATGGTGTGGGACATGCTCGATCAGGGGTTCAACTACACGGCGAGCAACCCGTCGGGCACGATGGACGCGGCCAGCCGCACGCTCAAGTGGGCGCTGGGCGACATGAAGGCCAACGAGGTGAAGACGATCAACGTGACGGGCTCGGCCTCGAAGGTCGGGACGATCACGAGCTGCGCTTCGGCGAGCTACAACCTGGCGGTGTGCCAGACGATCAAGGTGGTTCAGCCCGCGCTGGCGGTGAAGAAGGAAGCCCCGGCCGAGGTGCTGATCTGCGACGCGTTCCCGGTCAAGATCACGGTGACGAACACCGGCTCGGGCGCGGCCCGCAACGTGAAGGTTTCGGACCAGCTCCCGGCGGGTCTGACGACGACGGACGGCAAGAACTCGTTTGAGTCGACGGTCGCGACCCTGGGCCCCGGCGAGAGCAAGACCTTCGAGATGATGGTCAAGGCCGACAAGACCGGCGCGTACAAGAACATGGCCAAGGCCAACGCCGAGGGCAACCTGGCCGCCGAGTCGAACGCGACGAACACCGTGGTCAAGCAGCCGGTGCTGACGATCACGAAGAAGGGCTCGGAGCGCGTGGTGATCGGGCGCCCCGTCAACTTCACGATCACCGTGGCCAACACGGGTGACGCCGCCGCGGCGGACACGCAGATCAAGGACCCGATCCCGGCCGGCGCGACGTTCGTGAGCGCCACCGAGGGCGGCAAGGTCGAGGGCAACGCGGTTGTGTGGAACCTCGGCACGCTCGCCCCGGGCGCGTCCAAGACCGTCAATCTCAGCCTGAGCGTGGCCAGCACCACCAACGTTTCCAACACGGCGACGGTGTCGGCCAAGTGCGCCTCGCCGGCGTCGGCCACCGCGGGCACGCAGGTCGCGGGCGTCCCGGCCATCCTGCTGGAGGTGATCGATGATCCCGACGCGCTCGAGGTCGGCGGGACGGTCACCTACACCATCGAAGTGACCAACCAGGGCTCGGCCCCGGGCACGAACATCAAGATCGTCGCCGGGCTCGAGGACTTCCTGCAGTTCGTGTCCGCCGGCGGCGCGACCAACGCGACCTCCGACGGCAAGACGGTCACCTTCGCTCCTCTGGCCTCGCTTGCTCCGAAGGCCAAGACCTCGTGGAAGGTCGTGGTCAAGGGCGTGAAGGCCGGCGACACGCGGTTCAAGGTCACCATGACCTCGGACCAGATGACCCGCCCGGTCGAGGAGACCGAGTCGACCAACTTCTACCAGTAATGAACACAGGGGTTCGGGCATGAACCGAACCTCGATGTCTGGTGAAACTCACGCCGGCGTGCTCGGAAGGGCACGCCGGTTTTTTCTTGCGCGAGAATCTTGACGGGAATCTCACAAACACGAGCCGGAATCGTTGGGCGATCGTAATTTCTCGGGGAAACCGGCCAATAATGGGGTGTCCGGCGCGGCCGCTCGGCCGTGCACTCACGCCGGAATTCACCGCGCGAGGGTCCTCGCGTTGGTTCGCACACGAGCAAAGGAAGAAGACGATGAATACGAAGATGTCCGCTGTGGCTTCGATGTTCCTGGCCGCGACGATGATGGTCGCCTGCGAGGAGAAGAAAGCCGAGACCGCGGGCGACGCGATCCAGAAAGCGGCCGACGCGACCAAGGACGCGGCGAACAAGGCCGTGGACGCTGGGAAGGACGCGGCGGCCAAGACGGGCGAGGCGGTGAAGGAGGGCGCCGAAAAGGCAACCGACGCCGCCAAGGAAGCGACCGACAAGGCCGCGGACAAGGCCAAGGACGCGACGGACGCGGCGAAGGCCAAGGTGGCGGAGTTGACGGAGGCCGCCAAGTCGTCGATGAACGACTACCTGGGCAACCTCGGGAAGCTGACGGAGACACTGTCGGGCGCGAACGACCCGATCAGCGGGGCCAAGGCGGCGGCGGACGCCAAGCCTCTGACCGAGAAGCTCTCGGGCGCGATGGCGGCGCTGGACAAGCTCTCGCCGGAGCTGAAGGCGTCGCTGAAGGAGACGTTCAAGGACCAGCTGTCGGGCGTGACGGGCAAGTTCAAGGAGCAGGTCGACCGGCTGTCGAAGGACTCGACCCTTGGCAAGCTGTTCGGCGATTCGCTCAAGAGCCTGAAGCTCTTCGAGTGATCCGGGCCGCCCGGACATGAATCCCAGAAGGGCCCGGCGCGTTCCGGGCCCTTTTTTCATTCCGGGGCGATTCTTGCGTGCAAGAATCCGAGAGCCAGAACCACAGGAGCCCGCATGTCCGACGCCACCGACCAAGGACCCGACTCGTTCAGTGCCGACACGCCGCGCCCGGGCGGCGGCGCGCCGCGCAAGCCGAAGGTCGCGCCCGACCCGCGGCTGGAGCACGCGGTGGCGATGGAGAACGCGGGGGACGCGCCGGCCGCGGAGATGGCGTACAAGGCGGAGCTGGCGGGCGATCCGTTGTTCGGGCTGGCGCACGCGGGGCTTGGCGCGTTGTATCTGCGGCTGCGCCGTTTGGATGATGCGATCGCGTCGCTGCGCGAGGCGGTTCGGCTGCTCCCGACGAATGCCTCGGCGCTTGGGAGCTTGGCGATGGCGCTGCTCCGTCGCGGGCGTGCGGCGGAGGCGCGACCCTTGGCGAAGAAGCTGACGGAGATGACGCCGCAGTCCCAGCCCGCGTATGTGCTGCTGGCGGATTGCTGCTACGCGGCGCGGGACCAGGCGGGGATCATCGAGACGTACACGGCGGCGCACCAGGCGATGCCGACCAACGCCGACGTGGTGTTCCATCTCATCAAGGCGCTCTTGAACGCCAACAAGAACGAGCGTGCGGAGCGGGTGCTGACGGCGGCGTTTGAGAAGATGGAGGCGACGCCGGTGCTGCTGGGCCTGCTTGGCGACGCGTACTACCGCCAGGGGAAGCTGCCCGAGGCCGAGCAGGTGCTGGCGCAATCGCTGGAGGCGGACGCGTCGTGCCAGTACGCGTTGTCGACGCTGGCGCGGATCCGTTCGGCGGAGAACAAGACGGAGGAGGCGGCGGGGTATCTTGAGCGGTTGACGCCGCCCTTGGAGCCGAGTTCGGTGGTGATCCTGGCGCAGGTGCGTCGTCGCCAGAAGCGGGTGGACGAGGCCGTGCGGGTGATCGAGGAGCTGCTGGCGCGTCCGGGGCAGCAGGCGCACGCGTTGGCGGCGTCGCGGTTTGTGCTGGGCTCGATCCGGGAGGAGCAGGAGCGCTTTGACGAGGCGTTCAAGCTGTACAAGGACGCGAACGAATCGAGCCTGGCGCGATTCGACAAGGAGGCGCTGCGCCGGTTCACGGATTCGCTGATCGAGGTGTACAACGCGTGGCGGGCCCCGACGTATGCGCGGGGGGACGGGACGGAGGTTCCGATCTTCATCGTCGGCATGCCGCGCTCGGGGACGAGCCTGGTCGAGCAGATTCTGGCGTCGCACCCGGAGGTGTTCGCGGCGGGCGAGCTGTCGGACATCGAGATCATGGCGGCGCGCACGCCGCGGCGTCTTGGGATTTCGTCGGGGGCGTACCCGTCGTTCATGGCGACGCTGACGCGCGAGCAGGTGATCACGGCGGGGCGTCCGTACCTGGACCGCGTCCGGGCCACCGCGCCGCGCGCGACGCGCCACACGGACAAGATGCCGCACAATTTTCGGCATGTGGGGTTCATCTGGCAGCTCTTCCCCAACGCGAGGATTATCCACTGCCGGCGCGACCCGATCGACACCTGCCTGTCGTGCTACTCGATCTCGTTCAGCGCGACGCACGCGTACTCGAACACGCTGGAGGGGCTGGCGTTTATGTACGGGGAGTACCGGCGGTTGATGCAGCACTGGCGGACGGCGCTCCCGCTCAATCTGCTCGAGGTCGGCTATGAGGACTTGGTCCATTCGCCCGAGGAGTGGTCGCGGAAGATCGTTGACTTTGCGGGCCTGGCGTGGAACGAGAAGTGCCTGGACTTCCACAAGACCAAGCGGGCGGTGCTGACGGCGTCGGTCGACCAGGTTCGGAGGCCGGTGTATGACTCGTCGATCGGGCGCTGGAAGAAGTTTGAGAAGCACCTTGGGCCGCTGATCGACGCGATGGGCGACCTGGCGCACGTGCCGGGCTGATTGCGGATTCGGAGAACGCCATGCCGTGGAAGACGACGCCCTCGCCGGTGACGCTGGAATTGCCGGGTGGTCGCGCGCGGCTTGTGGCGTATTCACACGAGCACCTCCCGGCGTTGTTGGACGCGCTGGGTGACGGGAGTCTGTTTCGGTGGATGCCCGTGGCGGCGCCGGTGACGCCGGAGTTGATGCGAGCCTTCATGGGCAAGGCGATGGAGGCGCAGGCGCGGGGCGAGGAGGTCGCGTTCACGATCTTCGATCGCTCGACGGGTTCGGCGGTCGGCTCGACGCGCTATCTCGACATCCGCCACGCGGACCTGGGCCTGGAGATCGGCTGGACGTGGCTGTCGCCCGGCGCGCAGCGGACGTCGATCAACACCGAGTGCAAGCTGCTGTTGCTGCGGCACGCGTTCGAGGACCTGGGCGCGATCCGGGTGCAATTGAAAACGGACGCCCGCAACGCCAAGTCAAGGGCCGCCATCGGGCGGATCGGCGCCCGCTTCGAGGGCATCCTGCGTCGTCAGCGGATTCTTCACGACGGGCATGTCCGTGACACGGCGTACTACAGCATCCTGGCGGAGGAGTGGGGGATGGTGCGGGAGCGCCTGGAATCCATGCTGATTTCATACGATTCCGGCGGGCGCGTGCAATAGGCGGGCCCTCCCGAACATGTGCTACCCTGCGGCATAGGCCGCGCACGCGGCGGTTCACCCACCCCTGGAGATTGTTCATGGCTCGTTCGGTTCGCGCGGCACGCAACGTCCTGGTCGGCGCTCTGGCTCTCGGCGCGCTCTCGTTCATCGCGGCCCCCCTGGCGGCCCAGCAAGATTCCAAGCCCGCCCAGAATCCCGGGCAAGCCCAGCCGACGCAGGGTCAGCCCGGTCAGCCCGAGGGGCGTCAGCCCGGTCAGCCCGGCGAGCGTCGCGGTCAGCCCGGTGGTCCGGGTGGTCCGCGCGCGGGCGGCCCGCAGAACGCCGAGGGCGCGATGAAGGGCATGAACCGCGCGATCCGCAACCTCAACCGCGCGCTGGACGGCACGGGCACCGCCGAGGACGCCCTCAAGACCATCGCCGAGGCCCAGGCCGCATGCGCTCAGTGCCGCATGTTCAAGCCCGAGCACGCCAACGACGACGCGGGGAAGGTGGCGGACTATCGCAAGCGGCTGATCGGCGTTTCACGGGCGCTGTTGGATATCGAGGAGCAGCTTCTGGCGGGCAAGAACGCCGAGGCCAAGGCGGCGCTTGAGAAGATCAAGTCCATGCAGGAGGATGCGCACAAGGCCTTCGACGTGAAGGACGAGTGAACCGGGCGGGCGCCGGTGTAGTCCGGTGATGCCAACGATCGAACGAACGAGCCCCGGGGCGAGCGCCCGGGGCTTTTTTCGTGGGGTGACGGCTCAGCCGCCGCGCCTTCTTCTCCCCATCGCCGCCAGCCCCATCACCATCAGCGCGGCGGGACATGGCGCGGGAATTTCTTGAACCCACACCACGCCCTGATATGGCCCCAAGCCGATCCGTATCGTGCCCACCACCACGATCCGCTCCGAGTCGGAGTAGATCGCTTTCGCGTGCGACGCCCAAATGTCGTCGCTCACCAGTTCCGCGAGGTTGACGAAGCTGTTGGGATCGTCCGACATCCAGATGCCGGCGTAGCCCGTACCGTTCTTGCCTGCGTCGCCGACGTGATGCACGCCGTCGGTGGCGTGGATCTCTCCGCCGCTATAGCCCGCGGGCGTCATGCGCACCGCGGATTCGGGCGTGCCATGCCAGAGCACGGGGCTGGTACCGACCTGCCCGACCTGCACCCCCGGCGCCATACCCAAGATTGTGGAGATCGGGCTGCCGCTCCAAGTCGGGTGCATGTTGATCATGGTGTCGGCACTCCCGTGCCAGAGCGCGGCGCGGACCTGTCCCACGTCCCGGAACGCCGCTCGCCCTCCTTGATACTCGCCGTCGGTGGCGTATGCATACGACATGGTGGCGAGAACATTGTTGTGCAAATCGGTGAGCGTGTCAGTCGGCCCGGTCCACACGATAGCATGAGGATCACCAGTGCTTAAAACCTTACCATACCCCGCGATCTGATCGCCTCGAATTGCATAGGCGTACGAAGCTCGAAACCCGGTCGGATTGAGGTCGACATAGCTCTCGGGCGTGCCCCGCCACGCCGCCGCGTGGTACACGTTGGGAGATGCGGCGTACCCGACCTGGCGATCCCCGGACATGCCGAAGACCTCCCCCGAGGAGCGTCCTTGTGGTAGCAGTTTGACCGCAACCTGTGAACTGTCCTTCCATAGCACGGGGTGAGGCACGCCGCCCTTGATGGCGTACCCGCCCTGGTACGCGCCGTACGCCGCCAGGCCATCCACTTCCGTTCCGGCCTCCAGACTCTCCAGGAAATGCCAAGTCCAACCCTGTGCGCGGCTTTCCGGGCTGATAAAGCACGCAATCACCACGCTGCACAACAACCGAACCGCCACACGAGAGCGGCTCACCCGCCACCCCCGAGTTCGTCGTAGGCTTCGACGAAGAGGTCCACATCCGCGCCGTCGATGGTCGCGTCGAGATTGAGGTCTGCCGACGGGCTCTCGTCGAGATACGAGTCCACGAACGCATCGAAGTCGTTGGGATCGGCCTCGCTGTTCAGGTTCAGGTCCGCCACGCACGACCTGGCCGAAATGCGCCGCACATAGCAATTCCGCTTCCATGCCTGCGCCGTGCTGTCAAACTCACGGATGATGTACGCCGCGTAGATCGTCTGCCCGTCCGGCCCGGCGGGGGCCAGGTAGTGATAGTGTCCGAGGAAGGCCATCGGGCTGGAGTGTGTGCCGTTCGGGAACGACACGCCCGTGAAGCGTTGCTGAAGGTCGATGCTCGGCGCGCCTCCCATGCCCGTGACGTGGGCGTAGTACACGTCGTAGTAGCCCGTGGCATACGAGCCCGCGAAATCGTTTCGGTTGCAGTAGTACACGATGCTGAGGCCGCCGGCGCAGTCCACGGCGATCGCGGGCATCACCTGGTCGGGCCCTGTCGCCAGAATGTTCCCACTCCCGCCCAGGAGCATCTCGTCGGTGATGTGGAAGATGTCGTCGTTGTCGAACGTCACGCCGCCATCCTTGCTCAGCGCGAGGTAGAGGTCGGTGTTGAGGTCCTGCGGTTCGGCTTCGGGGTTGCCCGGTGCTGACCGAGCATAGAACGCAACGTAGACCCAGTTGGGAGACTTGGAGTAATCGACCGCGATGCTCGGGTTGCATGTGCGGTTATCGATGCCAAAGGCCGTGTCGCCGACAGTACCTGTCGCCGAATGAACTTGCGTGGCCTGAATCTCTGGATTGTAGTTCAGGCCGATACGAACCCCGGCGCCGTCGTACGGCCACCACGACATCTTCGGGTCCTCGGGGACATCGTCATCGTACTGGTATCGAATGACGTAGGGGCGCTTGCCGTTGACGTAGACGTTGTTCCAGTCGGTCGACGCGACGACCACCGTTCCGTCATCCAGGACCACGGGTTGATTGGCCCAGCCCGAGTACTTGCAGGTTCCGCTGTTTGGCGCCACGTCACGCGGGTTCATCCGAACCGGTGCCGGCCAGAACGAGCTTGGCGGAAGCGAGTCGGCAATGGACACCCAATGGACGTTTGAACCATCACATTGCGTGGTCGATGAGCCCGCGCCTCCGTTGAACATCATGTAGAGGACAGGCGCCCCACCCAACTCGACCGGCAAATTGCCGATCGCCATCGACGGACGATCCAGCGGGGTCGCACTACCGGCAACGATGGTGGAGTAGCCGTTCGCGGTCCACGTCGTCTCGCCGGGGTCGCGGTAGGAAATTCGCGCCGAACTGAACAGGTAGTCGCCGCCGAGCCAAATCCTTCCGCTTCCGCGCTGCGCGCACGCGAATGAATCAAAGCCCGTGCCCAGCGTGTCGGTTGTGCTATTCGCGGGGATTGAAATCACGAAACTTGTGCCTCCATTGATCGTGACGGCAACCCCGCACCTGCTATTCTGCGAGGGAACACCGTGATAGGCGATCGCCGCCATCTCAAGCGTGCTGGTCTGGCTGGCCGCGCACGCGACCTCGACCCATTCGGAGCCTTCCGGGTTGAGCCTCTTGGCTTGCCCAATCAAGACCGGTGGTGTGTCTGGCGGCGCCGCACGCACTCCTTCAGCGATCACGGCCAGCACGAAAAGGGCGAGCAGCGGCCCCGATCGGCGCGATTTCGCGGGAAGTGGACGCTGGTCGGTGCCTGGGTGAGCGTGTGTGCCGTGGGGAGGGGGGGGGACTGGAGGCGTGTCATGCCGGAATCTCCTGACCACTGACCCGCTTCCAATATACCGCGGGCACGGCGTGGAGCAAGGGAATCCTCAGCATTCCATCGAGGTCTAGTCGGTGCCGTTGTTTGGTCGCGGCGTGGTGCTTTTGCGTGGGAGCGTGCGGAGAATCGTGGCGAGAGTTATCTCCCGGCGAGCGAGTCAGTCCGATTTGGGCCTGCTGGCGATGTCGGTCCGCCAGCTGTCGACGTTGGTTCCCATCTCGCGTCCGAGTTTGCTCAGCGATTGCATCGTCTCGGCCTGGAACGCCCCCTCCACGGGCGGTCGCCAGTCGTCGGGGATGGCGACATAGCGGAACTCGACGTCGATGCCGTCGCGCCGCTGGAGCTCGGTGGTGAGCGAGAGCAGTCGGAGGGTGCCGATGGTGGAGGAGCGGATCGCGGTGGCGACGCTGGCCTCGGTGATCGACACCCAGGTGGGATCGACGCGCTGGGGCGTCCCGCCGAGCTGGTTGTTGACGATGACCCAGAAGCGGAATGTCGGGAGCGAGCGTCCTGGGTTGCGCTCCTTGAACAATTGCACGGGCGCGCCGCGAGACCTGAGGTCGGCGTCGTAGAGGATGTTCGAGGTGGTGCCGCCGTCGACGTAGAGGGTGTCGTCGATGACGACGGGTGGGAAGAGGGCGGGGATGGCCGCGGAGGCCATGAGGACTTTGTAGAAGCGGTCGCTTTCGAGTTCGCCGTTGTCGATGCGGGCGGCCTCGGTGGTCAGGTCCCAGGGGTGCATGCGTCCGAGATCGAGGTTGGTGGCGCCGATGGCGAGGGTTCGCCCGTCGCGTTCGGCGGCGGCGATGGCGGCGATGGTCTCGCGATCGATCTGCGTCCGCACGTCGCGCTCCAGGCCCTTGGTGTTCATGAACGACTGGCGTCCGGGCAGGAAGAAGAAGAGGTCGCGCAGCTCGATCCAGTCTTTCTTTGGGTGTTCGTACAGGTCGAGGACGCGCCGGTACGAGTGCTCGTCGCCCAGGAGCGCGAAGGGCGCGATGAGCGCGCCGGTGCTGACGCCGGTGACGACGTCGAAGAGTGGGCGCTCCCACGCGGGGTCCTTGATGTCGCCCCAGCCTTCGAGGATTCCGGCGGCGAAGGCGCCGTAGTCACCGCCTCCCGAGATCATGAGGACGTCGAAGACCGCGGGCGGGCCGCCCTTCTCGTGCGCGCCGACTTCGTGCTCCATGCGTCGGACGGTTCGCTCGACGAGCTTTCGGACATGGCGGGCCGTGGCCTCTTCCTGGGCGCGGGCGCGTACAGCGAGTTCTTCGGGCTTGAGGGTGGGTCGGCTGACGGCGCAGGCGGCGAGGCACAGGCAGGCCGCCGCGGCGAGCGCGACGGCGATCCCGCGGAGCCGGTTTCCGCCACGGGCAAGGACGGTCATCATGCGGAGAGCCTAAGCGGGCGGCGGCGGGTGGGCCAGCGAGCGGGCCAATGGCGCACGCAGAGCGGCCCGGGCTTCTCCTTCCCGGGCCGATCGGATTGGCGGATTGCGACGAGCGATCATCGCCGGCGGCGTGCGGCGAGCAGTCCGGCCAGGGTGAGCGTCGCGGCCCCGGCGGGCGCAGGGATCAGGGCGATGCTCACATCGTCGACGTAAAAGCTGGCGTTCTGGTCGAGTCCGCGGATGGCCAGCCAGTCGGTGTCGGCGACGGCGGTGAAGTCGAAGGAGATTTCTTCCCACGATTCCAGGCCGGTGGGCACGAATCCGCTGAAGAGCTCCTGCTCCATGGTCAGGGTGTGGTACAGCTTCATCTCGAGGTAGTCGTCGCCGGCGCCGTAGTTGAGCACCCACAGCGACACATGGTACTTCTGCCCGGCCAGCAGGATCGCGTCCTGGGCCAGGGTCGTCGGGTCGGGGGTGGCCGCGCCGAAGCGCACCGAGCAGGCGCCGGTGTGGGCGACGTTTGTTGCATACTCAAAGTCCGCGTTGCCGAAATTGAACAACTGCCAGGGGGCGAGCCCGCCCTCGAAGCTCCCGTTGGTGATGACCTCGGCGTGCGCCACGCCCGCCGTTGCCGCCATCGCGAGCACGCCCAACCTGACGCCGATCTTCATTCCCATATTCACGCGCTTCATGTCTGTCTCCTTGGTCCCATTCTCGAAGTCTGGGCGCGCGGGACGTCCGCGCTCATGCGGTCCGAGTTTGACGAGACCCACGCGGCACGCGCGGCGTTCGGGCCCATCTTCATGTCCTCACCATGTCTGGCGACGTCCGGCCCCGGCGTGGCTGGTGATTTTCGATTTTTGTCGTTCCGGGCGCCCCGAGCGCGACCGGCTCTGCCCGCGCGTGTGCCGGGCCGACCCACGCCGCTCGAGGCGAGCCTGGGGTTGCCCGCCGCCGAGCGTCAAAGAAATCTCTGAAACCGGTCGTGTGTTGTGAAAGCAGTCCCGGTGCTTGTCCCAAGAGTTCAATGGCTACGCGGAGTGTCGCACGAGCCCGAGCGAAGTTGGGGCCGCCGCGTCCGAGCGATCGGGCGCGCGACGCCGGAGTCGCCCCGCGCGCGGGCCCGGGCGGTGCTGGGCGTGCCGAGGAGAATCCCATGCGTCGCACGCCGTCCGTCGTTGTTGCCGCCGCCGCTGTTGCCGCGTTCGGCACGCTCACCGCTCCCGCGTTGGCGGAAGATTGGATCATCGGGCTGGTCGACCCCAACGAGGTCGTCGAGATCACCTCGCCCACGCAGGTCGACGGCGACATCATCCTGGTGAACAGCGCGCGTCTGCGCGTGCTTTCGGGCGGCGTGCTGTCGCTCACGGGTAAGCTGGCCGCGCTGCACACCTCGCGCGTCGAGTTCGACCACGGCGTGCTCCAGTTTCCGCAGACCTTCGCGTATCAGTCGGGGCTGATCGCCGCCGACGACAGCGTGTTCACGCTGACCGACACGCGGATCGAGGCGAACCACCGCTCGTTCGGGGTGTCGGGCGTGGGGCGCGGGCGCTTCGAGTACGATCGCGTGAACGTGGCGACGGGCTTCTCCACCTGGGCGCTGTTCGAGAGCGCCGGCGCGGTGATCCGCGGTTGTCAGAACACGGGCGAGTTCGTGCCGTTCGGCACCACAACGCTCGACATCGCCGACAGCGAGGGCGTGCTGTTCTGGCTGACGCTCTTCAAGGACAGCACGGTCGATCTTTCGTTCCCGCCCCCGGGCGCGGTGGCGTCGTTCGTCGTGTCGCCGGATGTGCCCTGGGGCACGGGGATTCCGTACACGGCGTCGATCGCAAGCACGTCGAACGTCCGCTGGGGCGTGATGGCGCGGAGCGGATCGTCGGGGACGTTCCGCGACTCGACCATCCTGGGCGTGGGCTCATACTTCGAGCACGACGCGCAGCCCGTCGTGCAGGGCCTGGCGACCAACACGCACATGACGGACTCGACCTATCAGTGGGCCGACGTGCGTCACCGCTTCGTGAACACAAGCGTGCGCGCCTGGAACTTCTATGCCGCCGACCGGACGCGCTTGTCCGTGCGCAACTCGATCGTGGGCGAGTGCCACGCCTACGGCGATTCGGTGGTCGAGTTCCTGCAATCGACCTGCGACGGGAGCGGCGGATTCATCAGCGTGGACGGGCACGCCACGATGCTGATGCTCCAGGCGACCAACCTCTCGCAGATGACGGTGGCGGGCCACGCGATCGTCTACGCCCTCTATTCCTCGTTCACGGGCTTTGACTTTGACGTGAAGGACAACGCGATCATGCTCCTGGCCAACTCGCAGTCGTTCGGCGATCCGGCCGTGCGCAACAACGCCGGCGTCTTCGATGTCAACATCGAGCCGGTCCAGGCGGTCGCGGGCGCGACGATCCCGATCCGCGGCTCGGCCCGCGTGCTCGCCGGGCCCGAGGCGCCGTTCCAGTTCGACGCCTACGCGATCCAGTACCGCGACATCGAGCGGCCCGACAAGTGGCTCCCGCTCGCCGGGCCGGTCCTCGATCCGGTCGACACCGGCGAGCTGGCGACGTGGCGCACGCGCCGCGACATGGGCGGCGTGTACACGCTGCGCCTCTCGCTCTTCCATAACCTCGGCGAGCCGATCGCGGCCGAGATCGGCGCGTTCCTCCAGACGCCCTGCCCCGCCGATCGCAACAGCGACGCCTACGTCAACGGCGATGACTTTGATCTCTTCGCCGAGGCCTTCGAGTATGGGCATACCGACGCCGATTTCAACGAGGACGGCTTTGTGAACGGCGACGACTACGACGCCTTCGCCGAGCACTTCGAGGCCGGGTGCTAGCGCGAACTCCTCGCGCGAACTTCGTCTTGAACCGACAACCCCCCGCGCGGTACGCTGCTCCGATCAAC
>JAEUJA010000073.1 GCA_016793195.1 Phycisphaerae bacterium | reverse complement strand
AAAGCGGCGGGCGCGGCGCGACCGACGCGGGGACTTCCACTCCGTACGGGATCGACCGCACGTCGGCGGCCCGCCCCGGCAGGGCGGCGCGGAGCACGCCGGCGATGTGGTCGCTGACGCCGACGAATCGCGCGATGATCGGCTCATACGCCCCCAGCACCCTCGTGTCGTAGGGATTCAGCAGGTGCTTGTACCCGACCACGCGGACGCGCTCGGCGTCGGCGGTGCAGAGGGCCGCGGCGATGGCGTAGCAATCGCCGAGCAGATTGGGCGAGAGCACGACGGGGCGCGCGGTCTCGATGGAAAGCTCGCGGATCACATCGCGATAGTGGGGAACAAACGGTGCGAGGTCGCCCTGGGCGGCGTCGAGGTCGGGCACGCCGCGAAGCTCGCGAACAAGCACTCGCGGATGGATGGGGAGCGAGAGCCGCGCGTGCCCAGAGGTTTCGGGGTGGGCGATGAGGGCGGCGGGCCGGCCGTGGGCCGCGAGCGCGTTCGCCAGGCGCAGGGACCAGGTGGTGACGCCGGAGGTGGTGAACCCGCGCGGGAGGGCGATGGCGATGGCGGCCGGGCCGACGGGCGCGGGCAGGCGCGAAGAGGATGGGGTCGTGGCGACCATGCGAGGATCGGCCCAGAGCGTAGCCCCAGCGACGATCGCGGCGGGCGCGGCGGGCGCGGCGGGCGCGGCGGGCGCGGCGGGCCAAGGAAGAGCACCGATGTCGCGCCCGACATCGGCGCCACGCCGGGCTACACGAGAATGTGGGCCGGGGGCGGCGTGTCGTCGCTCACGCGCTCTTTCTTCGGGCGGTCGTCGGGCTGTTCGAGCGTGACGACGTACATCTCCTCGTTGATGCGCGCCTGCAGGTGCACCGGACGCCCCCACAGCAGGCGGAGCGAGCGCAGCACCTCGACGGCCTTGCCCGCGTCGACCTCCAGCCCGCCGAAGCGATGAGCCAGAAAGAGCTCGCCGCGGTTGAGGTAGTTGGCGTCAACGACATAGATGAACGGCTGGCCCATGTTGGTGAGGTGGTGGAGCAGCGTGGTCTTGACGCGCTGAAAATCGCGCGACACGACCTTCAGCTCGCCGGTCTGGGGGTCCCGCTTGTGCTGGTACATGCGGTGTTTCTCGACGAACTCGGGCGTGAGGAACTCGTCGATGAAGTTGACGTCGTTGTAGATGCGCCGGACCTCGAAGATCTTGTCACGCCCTTTCATGGACTTGTCGTCGAAGCGCTCCTTGGCGCCGATCGAATCGAGGCGTTCCCACGCCGCCCCGTGCTGCCCGGTGTTCCAGCGGCGCTCGATGTCCTTGAGAAGTTCGACCCCGATTTTGTAGGGGTTGAAGCCGCCGGGCGGCATGTGGACGACGCCGGAGTGCTGGTCGGCGTAATGGACGATCTCCTTGGCCTCCAGGAAGTGCTGGGTCATGAGCTTGGAGTGCCAGTAGGTGGCCCAGCCCTCGTTCATGATCTTGGTCATGCCCTGGGGCGAGAAGTAGTACGCCTCGTCGCGGATGATGGAGAGGATGTCCTGCTGCCACTCTTCCAGCGGCGCGTGACGCAGCAGGAACTGCAGCACGTCGCGCGTCGGCTCCTTGGGAAACTTGGCCTTGACGGCCTTCTGCTTCTCCTCGAAGGCGCGGCGCTGACGCTCCATCTCCTGGCGCGGGTTCACGAACGGGTCCATGTAGTCCTTGGCGGGGAGGCGATCGGGTGTGAAGCCCTCGGGCTCCGGTGCCCGCCCGCCAAAGGCCTCGCGCTGCACGAACATCGAGTGCGGGTCGATGAGGTGCTCGATGGTCAGGCAGAGGTCCAGAAATCGCTCGACCGTGTCCTGGCCCTGCCGCTCGACGTGCCGGCGCACGCGCGTCGCGTGGTTGGCCATCTGGTCCATCATCTTGCGGTCGGTCTTGCCGAACCAGAAATTGTTCTTGAAGAAGTCCGCGTGCCCATAGACGTGGGCCATCACGAGCTTCTGATCGGTGACGGCATTGGACTCCTGCAAGTACGCATAGCAGGGCTCGTTGTTGATGACCATCTCATAGATGCGACCGAGGCCGTACGCGTCGCGCTTGCTGAGACGCTCGTACTCCATCCCCCACTTCCAGTGCGGGTAGCGGGTGGGGAACCCGCCATAGGCCGCGATCTGGTTCATGGTGTCGAAGGGGAGCACCTCGAAGATGACCTCGGGAAAGTCAAGGCCGTA
>JAEUJA010000068.1 GCA_016793195.1 Phycisphaerae bacterium | reverse complement strand
GGGGGCGACCCGGTGCGCGGGCTGAACCACATCGATTGCCTTGATTTGTTTGCGAGCGACAAGGAGACGCACGGGATTCTGATGATCGGCGAGATCGGCGGGAGCGACGAGAACGACGCGGCCGCGTGGATCGCGGAGGCGCGGAAGAGCGGGAAGCTGAGCAAGCCGGTGGCGGCGTTCATCGCGGGGCGGACGGCGCCGGCGGGGCGAAGGATGGGGCACGCGGGCGCGATCATCGGCGGGGCGGACGACACGGCGGACGCGAAGATCAGGGCGCTGCGGGGCGCGGGCGTGGTGGTGGCGATGAGTCCGGGCGACATGGGCAAGGCGATGGCGGAGGCGATGGGGGTGTAGGGCGTTAGGCGCGTCGGCGTTTGTGACGCGCGTGCCCGTTCTTCAGCGACTCGATCGCCGAGATGTGCAGGTACGAAAGCTCCGCCCAATCATCGGAGTTCGGTGCCGCAACAAAGATCTTGGTCTTCATGATCGCGACCAGGTAGGGCATGGGCACGGGGTAGGTCTCGCCGCTGCTGGTGCGGATTTGGAACGGCTCAAACGGCTCTCGCTGCAAGCGCCCTTTGATGTCTGACGCGATCATGGGTAATCCTAGCGACTCCGCCAGCCTCAGTCCTTTCTCTTCAAGATCGTGTACCAGCAGAAGTAGTCCTTGGCCGCCTGCTCGCGGGGCTTGCCGTCGGTGTATCCGAGCTTCTCGAAGCAGTCGAGGACCCAGGCCTGGTCGTCGACGTCGAGCGCGAGCACGTCGAAGCCGGCGTCGTTGAATTCCTGGCGCGACCAGGGCGACTTGCCGTCGGCCCAGGGGATGTACTCCTTGTCGGGCGGGTTCTGTGGCGGGCAGATGTTGTAGATGATGAAGAGTCCGGCGGGCCTGAGCGCGTCGTGGACGGATTTCAGGAACATGGCGTCGCTCACGCCGAGCTTGACCAGCTTTCGTTCGTCGACGACCTGTCCTTCGGGGGGCGTGGGGTGGATGTAGCCGGCCTTGAGGGTGTTCTTGCTGGTGATGATCGAGTATCCGCCGCCGATTGACTTGCGGAGCGCGGGCTCGGCGGGCCATTGGCCGGTGTGGATCTGAGCCAGGCCGCGACCGACCGGGCCGGTGTCGGCGGGCTCGCTGTAGAGGGCTTCGAGCATGGGCTCGACGTCGACGCCGTGGGCCTCGAAGCCCAGGTGCGACAGGAGGTGGAGCTGTCCGATCGAGCCGTAGCCGAAGTCGAGGAGTTTGCGGCTTTCGTCGCGGGCAGCGTGGGGCGCGGCGAGTTCGAGGAGGCGGACGTAGACGAGCGGCGAGCCGTAGCCGGTTTCGTAGTAGAACTGCGGGGGGCACTGGCGCGGCGAGAGGATGGCCTGTTCTTCCGTCGTCATTCGGTCAAAGACGCGTTGGGAGACCGCGAGGCCTTTTTCGCGGTTGCGGTAGACCACGCGTGGGGCGGGCTCGGCGAGGAGCGACGTGGCGTCGAGGAAATCGCGGGCGAGCTCGGACGTCACGAGCGGCGCGAGGGCCGCGGCGTCGGCCCTGAGCTTTTCGGTGATGACGATCGGCGCGGGGTCCGTCGGCTGGGCCGGGGCGAGCGGCGAGACGAACGCGGCGAGTATCACAGCGACGCGAGCGAGCCGGATGGGCATGGGTCACCTCGGCATGAGGATACCCGCGGCGGTCGGCGAGGTTGCGGATTCGTCGGGCTCGTGGACTGTGCGTTGTACCACCGGCTGCGATTCGACGTCGGACCCATGCAATCAAGCCAAAGGAGCCGGCGGGGACCGCCGGGTCACCCAAGGCCATGGCAACCCCCTCGCTCGCGCTCGGGCTCGTCAAACCAAGAACCCTCGCTTGCGCGTCGGGCTCGTCGAGGCGGCGCGTTACTCCCGGATCAACCCCATCTGCTTGTAGCGCTCGCGGTATTTTTCGTTGAGCTTGGTGTGCTTCGACGACAGGTCGATCGAACGGCCGTTGATGAACGCGTTGGTGACGATGCTGGTGAGTTCCAGCGGGGTGTCGGTCGTGACGATCAGGGTGGCGGCCTTGCCGGGCACGAGCGAGCCGATGGAGTTGTCGATGCCGAGGACCTGAGCGGCCGAGAGGGTGATCCCGCGGATGGCGTCGTCGGGCGAGAGGCCGAAGGGGACGCCGGACGCGGCGTGATGGGCGAGGTTTCGTTCGTGGGCGGTGTCGTCGCCGCAGGCCAGAGACCAGCGCACGCCGGCGGCCTGCAGGTCGCGCGGGAGGGTGTAGCCTTCTTCGTAGGGCGAGTCGTCGCGGCGCGGGAGCGAGTGGGTGTTGAGCACGATCACGGGCACGTCGTGCTTCTTGAGCAGCTCCACGCACAGGCGGGCATCGCGCCCGCCGACGATGATGGGCTTGAGCTTTCGCTCGATCGCCCACGCGATCGACTGTGAAATCTGGTCTGCGTCGGAGGCGCGGATAAAGACGGGCTTCTGCGATACGCGCGACTCGCCCGCGGGCGGGAGCACGTCCTGCATCGCGGCCAGGCGGATGTCGGAATGATCTGGCTTGTGGTCGCGGTAGACGGTGGCGGCGGTGAAGGTGTCGTCGAGCGATTGCAACTGCTCGCGGATGCGTTTGATCTGTTCATCGCGGGGCGTGGTGTTCCACCAGGCGGTGACGGGGCGGGCGTTTGGCCAGTTGATGGAAAGGCCGGCGTTTTGTGTGATGGCCATTTCTTCCCAGGTCCAGCCGTCGAAATTGACGATGGCGACCTGGCCGGAGATCGTGCCGCCGGTCGGGAAGATCGCGCCGACGAGCACGCCCGCGGCGCGGGTGACGGGGAGGAGGGTGGAGTCGGGGTTGATGGCGGCGACGGCGCGTGCCTCGGGCGTGACGTTGCCGGTCTCGGAAGAGTCGACGGTCTGCCGGATGGGGGGGAACTCGGTGAGGCCGAGCTGGGAGTAGGAGGAGATGAGGCCGGGGTAGATGTGCTTGCCCTTGGCGTCGATGACCTCGGTGCCGGTGGGGAGATCGACCTTGTCGGCGGGCCCGAGGGCGAGGATGACGCCCTTATCGAAGACGATGATGCCGCCGGTGATCGGATCGGCGGAGATGGGATGGATGGTGGCGTTTTTGATGGCGATGGGGCGCGACTGGGGCGGAGCCTTGATGCCGAGGTCCTGGGCCGGAGAGGCGGCCGCGAGGAAGATCGAGGCGAGGAGGGCGATGCGAGTGGACGTGTTCATGGTGAATCTCAAGAGCAAAGGCACTTCAACGCAGAGGTCGCGGAGGACGCGGAGGGGAAGTCACGGAGTCAGGAAGTCAGGAAGAGAAGAGACGAAGAGACGGAGACCCGAAGTGAAGAAGAAGGGCATGAGACATTCGGTGCTGGGCCATTGGCAGGGGCACGGGGCATTCGGAGGAGCAAGAGGAACGGTGAGAGATCACGGCTGCTGGAGAGAATGGAGCTCCGCGGCCAGGCCGCACCCGCAATCGAGCGGGCGGGATTGGGTCGGGTCGATGCCCTGGCGGGCGAGGTCGAGGAGGTAGTTCGAGAGCATGCCGCGAGAGTCGGCGCCGGAGGTGTTGGAATTCGCGTTCGCCCCGGCCCCGGCGCCCGCGCCAGCACCGGCGAAGAAGAAGTCATTGGAGGCGGCGGTGGAGCCGGGCTCTTCGCCGAGCTTGATGATGTTCTGGATGATGCGCTGGCGCGTGGCGGCGTTCTGGGCGCGGAGCCCGGCGTCGCGCTCGAGCGAGAAGAGTTCCTTGCCGTCGACGAAGGTGCGCGTCGCGCGCGAACGTGTGGAGAGCGGGTCGCCCGACCAGACGACGATGTCGGCGTCCTTGCCCACGGCGATGGTGCCGACGCGATCATCGATGGCGAGCTGATAGGCGGGGTTGGTGGTGACGAACTTGAGGGCCTCCTCGGGCGAAAGGCCGTTGGAATAACGGATGGCCTTGGCGGCGTCGTAGTTGAGGCGTCGGGCCAATTCGTCGGAGTCGGAGTTGAAGGAGACGACGGCGCCGACGTCGTGGAGGATCGCGCCGGCGTAGGGGATCGCGTCCTGGACCTCGATCTTGTAGGCCCACCAGTCGGAGAAGACGCTGGGCCCGCGCGAGGACTGCTTGACGGCGTCGGCGACCTTGTAGCCCTCGAGGTTGTGCTGGAACGTCCCGAGGGTGAAGCCGAAATCGCGCGTGAGGCGCGCGAGCATGAGGATTTCGTCCCCGCGGTAGGAGTGGCAGTGGATGAGGCGGCGGCGCTCGATCAGCTGGGCGATCGCTTCGAGCTCCAGGTCGCGGCGCGGAGCGGGAATTTCGGCGATTCGGCGGCGCAGTTCATCGGGCGCGAGGCGCAGACGAAGGAGCGGCGAGACCTTGTCGCTGTAGGCCTTCCATTCCTTGATGTAGTCCTGGGCGGCGGTGAAGCGATCACGGATGAGGCCTTCGACGCCCATGCGCGAGACGGGGTAGCGCGAGCGCTGCCCGCTGCCGTTGGCCTGGGTGACGTTTTCGCCCAGCGCGAACTTGATTCCGGGGATGACCTTGTTGTCGGCCAGGACGAGCTTGTCGTCGCGGGTTGACGCGGCCTGGGGTGCGCCGGCGGGGGCGAAGGGATTGGCGTCGGAATAGGAATCGCGTCCGGCGAAGTGGAGGTCGTCGGGGTGTGGCGCGCCCCAGCGGTTCTTGTTGACGCAGTTCTGGCCGCCGATCGGGTTGGCCGAGCCGTGGAGGTTGTTGACGGCGGTGACGCCGCCGGCGAGCTGGCGGTACCAAGAGATGGAGTCAGGATCGGTGACGTCCTGGATGCGAACCTCGGCGGTGACGGCCTGTCCGCCCTCGTTCACGCCGCGCGAGATGCCCGTGTGGGAGTGACAATCGACGATGCCGGGGGTGATGTGAAGCCCGGTGACGTCGACGACGCGGGCGGCGTCGAGGTCGGCCAGGGCGCTCCCGCCGGCGTCGAGGGTGGCGGCCGGGCCGACCCAGTGAATCTTGCCGTCCTTAATCCACACGGCGGCGTTGCGCATGACGGCGTTCTTGTCGCCGGTCCATACGGTGGCGTTCTTCAGGATCAGGTTTTCCTGCGCGGGCTGGTCTTGGGGAAGAAGCCCGTAGGCACCGAAGGGCGTGGGCAGGAGCTCGGGCACGGCGGCGGCGAAGCACTGGCCTCGATCGATCTCCTCGAACTTCGGGATCGCGCCCGCGTCGCCGACGCGGACGGCCTTGAAGGTGTGGAGCGAGCCGTCGGGCACGACCATCGAGCCGATCAGCAGGGTCGAGTAGCGGATCGCGGTGACGTTGACGGCGCCCTGGCCGCCGATCTGCGACAGGTCGACGCGGTAGGAGATGCGATCACCGGCGACGGAGGGGTTGGTGGCGGCGTAGTCCTTGTCGCCCTTGCCGCGGAGCGTGATCGAGTTGTCCTTGATGATGATGAAGGAGAGGTCGTCTTTCTTCAAGGCCTCCGGCTTGTCGTCGATCGAGACCATGAGGTACGCGCCCGAGGGATCGGCGGCGTTGCGGAGCGGGGCGGGCGGCTTGGGCGGCACGCGGGCGGCTTTGTAGGTGTGCTTGACGCCGTCGGGGAGCGTTGATTCGCCGGCGAGCGTGTCGTTCGTGAGCGTGACGACATCGGTGGACTTGCCCTCGCCGCCGATGGGTTTGAGGTCGTGGGTGAAGGTGAGCTTCTCGCCCTCGATCTTCACGTCGTCGGCGTTGATGACGGTGGTGGTCTTTTCGCCGGCGTCCTTGGCGGGCCCGTCCTTGGTTGGTTTGGTAAAGGAGAGTTTCAGCGCGGGCTTGCCGGCGGATTCGGTGAGGTCCATGACGAGCGAATCGATCTCGTCGATGCCGCGGGGCACGCCGTCGGCCTCGGTGACCCGCCACGAGCCGAGCATGGGGGAGGCGGGGCGTCGAACGGCGGAGAAACTGATGCGCGAGCCGCCGGGCGCGAGGATTTCGCCGGTCATCATGCCGGGCTTGCCAGCGGCGTCGTTCTCGACGACGGCCGAAGCCGTGAAGAAGCCGGGGTGGACGTCGTTCTCTTCGGGGTAATCGACGGCGGAGTGATCGAAGGTGAAAGAGATGAGCGAGTTGTCGAAGTTGGCTTTGGTGGCGCGGACGGTCTTTTCGCCGCGCTTGATGGTGATTCCGTTGTCCTTGTCGATGAGCAGAGCGCGTTCGATCTCACGGCCGGCGGGCTCTACCGTGACGGACCAGTAGCCTTCGAGGGAGACGGGGCGCGGGGACAGCTCGTGGCGCAGGCCGTCGACCCAGACCTCGCGGATGGTGGCGCGCTTGGACTTGGCATCCGTCGCGCCGCCCGGGCCCGCGGAGCCCGCGCCCGGTCCGCCTCCCCCACCGCCGCCGCGACGACCTCGCCCACGTCGCCCGGGCGCTTCATCCTGTGGTGCGTCGGCGGGCTTGATGTCCGGCTGGGCGTCGGGTTTGGTTTCGGGTTTGGCTTCGGGCTTGGTTTCTTCGGGCTTTTCACCCGGCTTGTCACTCGGCTTGGCGTTGGGATCGGCGGGCTTGTCGGCGTCTTTCTTGGCGTCGGCGGGCTTTTCGTCCGGGAGCTTGGGGAACTCGGGCGCAAAGAGCGGGTTGTCGGCGATGACGAAGTCGGCGGACTTGCCCGCGGCGATCGTGGCGTGTGAGTCGGAGATGCCCAGCATCGCGGCGGGGATGGTCGTCAGCATCGCCTGGGCGCGGTCCGCGGGCAGGCCGTAGGCGATGGCCTTGGAGAGGTTGCGATGGAACGAGCTCCGATCGCGCGACTTGGAGGTGGTGAGCGCGACATTGAGCCCGGCGGCGTCGAGTCGGCGCGGGTTGGTCGGGCCCTGCTCCCAGTTCATCAACTCGCGGAGCGAGACCGATTCGGTGGCGGCGACGGAGGAGACATCGGGCGCGCCGGGGTACGAGAGCGGGATGATGAACGAGACGTCGCGGGTCGCGTCGGGGGTTTTCCTGGCCGCCTCGCTGATCGCGCCCAGGCGGCGGAACTCGAGGCCCGATCCCACGATCGTGATGGGCCGGTCGAACTCGCGCGCGAGCTTGATGGCGCGGAGCGTGTCGAGCTCGTCGCTGACGGAGAAGACCAGTGGCGGCGCGGTCTGGCGCGAGGGGGTGTTGAGCGCGTCGAGCGAGTTGAGGGGGATTGTCGCGCCGGCGGCGCGTGCGGCGCTCTGCCAGTCGGCGTCGATGAAGGTCTGGCGGATGAGCGCGATCGCGCCCATGAGCGAGCCCGGGTAGCTGCCCCAGCGAGTTTCGACCCCGGCCTCGCGGTTCTGGCGCGGCCCGCCGCCGCCACCGCCGAACCCGCCGAAATCGAACGAGAGCGATTGATACACGCGATCGCGGATGATGGGTGAGACGGCGAGGCTGGCGTCGTCGGCGGGCTTGGCGAGGGAGACGACCGAGGTCGTGCCGCGGATCAGGCCTTTCGACGGCACGAGCCCCGCGACGGTGAAGCCCATCTTTCGGAGCGAGGCGGCGGCGGATTCATCGATGTTCTGGGCCGAGACATCGGGCGTGACGCGGGTGTTCCAGTGCGCGCCCTGGCGGTTGGTGGTCGCGGTGGGCTCGACCTCAAAGTATGGCTCGATGAAGCCGGGATAGACGTGCAGGTCGGTGCAGTCCCAGGCGCGGCAGTCCTCGGGCGCGGGGGCGGGCAGGTCGTCGACGGTATTGGGCTGGTTGTCAGGGCCGGGCGCGGCGGGGAGGAGCTGGGTGATGACGCCGTCGCGGACGACGATCGTGGTGTGACGGAGCACGACGCCGGGCGCGGGGTAGACGGTGGCGTTGACGAGGGCGTGGTCGGCGGGGCTGGTGATTCGCGGGCCGTTGAAGGGCGGATTGAGCGGGAGGGCGCCCGGTTGGGTGGGTGGCTGGGTGGGTGGCTGGGCGGGGGGTTGGGCGGGATCGCCGGAGGTGGGCGCCTCGATGGCGAGGGCAAAGGGGGCGGCGGCGGCAAGGGTGAGCGCCAGGATCGACGAAGCACGGCGGATGGTTCGCATGGGGGCGGAGTGTACCAAAGGGAGGTGCCCGGATCGCCGCGTGGTGATTCGGCGATGGAAGAAGGGAAGCGATCGGACAAGGAGGTGTGGAAACAGGACGAAGGGGTGTGGAGCGTGGCTACGCTGGGGAGAAGCGGTTCGGGCGCGAGGGCGAGGTTCGGAATCCCGTGCCGTGCGAGAGTCCGGCGGGCGGGGGCCGGCGAGTTTGGACCGCGATTGAAGTCTGGCGACGAAATTCAAGCAGCGGCGGGCGTGCCGCGCGAGCGAAGGGAAGGAACCGAGTCATGGCGGCGAAGTTGAGCAAGGGAACGGCGTTGATCGGGCAGTCCGGCGGGCCGACGGCGGTCATCAACCAGAGCCTTGTCGGCGTGGTCGAGGAGCTTCGGGCGGGCCTTGTGAAGCGCGGCATCGTCAAGCGCGTGTACGGCATGCGCCACGGGGTGAACGGGCTGGTCAAGGGAGACCTGGTTGACCTCACGCGGTACCCCGGCGGCACGCTGCGGCGCATCGCCACGACACCCAGCGCCGCGCTGGGGTCCTCGCGCGACAAGCCCGACCCGGATTACTGCGCGAGGATTCTCGACCAGTGCAAGGACCTCGGCGCGCGTTACTTCTTTTACATTGGCGGGAACGATTCCTCGGATACGTGCCGAATCGTGAGCGAACTGGCCGCGGGCGCGGGGTACGAGCTGCGATGCTTCCATGTTCCCAAGACCATCGACAATGACCTGATGGGGAGCGACCACACGCCGGGGTACCCGTCCGCGGCGCGCTTCCAGGCCCTGGCGTTCATGTCCGACTCGATGGACAACGCCAGCCTGCCGGGCGTGAAGATCAACGTGGTGATGGGGCGGCACGCGGGGTTCCTCACGGCGGCGGCGGCGCTGGCGCGCGGCACGGGCAAGGACGCGGCGCGCAACGGCCCGCACCTCATCTACTGCCCCGAAATCCCGTTCGATTCGGCGCGTTTCCTTCAGGATGTCGAGCGTGTGTACAGCAAGCTTGGACGCTGCCAGGTCGCGGTGAGCGAGGGCATCCAGGACGCCAACCACCAGCCGATCGTGGCCACGCTCCTGAAGTTTCTGGAGAAAGATTCGCACGGCAACATCCAGCTCTCGGGCGTGGGCGCCCTTGGCGATGCGCTGGCGGACCATGTGAAGAACAACCTCAAAGTGTCGGGGTCGAAGCTGCGCGTGCGGGCCGACACGTTCGGGTATTTGCAGCGTTGCTGGCCCGATCCGTCACCGATCGACTCGAAGGAAGCGCGGGCGGCGGGGAAGATGGCGGTGAAGCACGCGGCCAGGGGCGAGATGAGCGGCTCGATCGCCATCACCCGCGCCAAGGGCAAGGTCTACAGGGCCGAGTACCAGCTGATCCAACTCACCGACGTGGCGGCCAAGACGCGCCACATGCCGGAGGATTTCTTTGAGGGGCACTGCGATGTGTCGAGGAAGTTCCTGGACTATGTCAGGCCGCTGGTGGGCAAGCTGCCGGTGATGGAGAGGATTTGAGAAGTTGCGTCGAGGCGCGGAGACGCAATGCAACGGCGTTTCGTGCTCCGAAGCTCCTCACCTTGGCCCCGCTTCAGCACGGCGCGAGCACCCATCGAGAGGGCGTGGATCAGATGAGCCCACGCGGAGCGTGGTGGTGCTCAATCGCACGGCTCGGAAGGAGGCTTGGTGTGACGACGGTCCGCTCGGCCACCTGACCACATGGCCGGATGGCCGGATGGCCTTCACTTCGTCTCTGCGTCTCTCTGTCTCTTCGTCACTCCTTCACCCCGCCATGCGATCGTCGGGACCGGCCAGGCCGTGGGCCTTGAGCTTCTTGTAGAGCGTGGTGCGGTTGATGGCGAGCTGGTCGGCGGTCTTCTGGCGGTTCCAGTGGTTGGCCTTGAGCGCGCGGAGCAGGATGCGTTTCTCGGGCTCGCGGAGCGCCTCTTCGAGCGGCATGGGGACCCAGGCCACGTCCTCGCCGTCGTCGTTGGTCGCGCGGCGGAGCGTGAGTTCGGGCGCCTGCCCGAGCACCGAGGGCGGCAGGTCCTCGGCGCCGATGATGGGCCGGCGCGAGAGCACCGCCGCCCGCTCGACCACGTTCTGCAGCTCGCGCACGTTGCCGGGGTACTGGTATCGCTGCAGCGCGTTCATGGCCTCGGGCGAGAAGCCCGCGAGCTGCTTGCCCAGGTCCCTGGCGTACTTGGAGAGGAAATGCTCGGCGAGCATCGGGATGTCGCTGACGCGCTCGCGCAGGGGCGGGAGCTCGATCTTCACGACGTTGATTCGGTAGTAGAGGTCCTGGCGGAACTGGCCCGACGCGACCAATTGCTCCAGCGGCTGGTTGCTGGCGAGCACGACGCGCACGTCGACCTCGATGGTCTGGGTCGAGCCGACGGGCTCGAACTTTCGCTCTTGCAGCACGCGGAGCAGCTTGAGCTGCATGCCCGGCGAGGCGCTGTTGATCTCGTCGAGGAAGATCGTTCCGCCATTGGCGGCGAGGAACCGCCCGACCTTGTCGGCGTGGGCGCCCGTGAACGCGCCCTTGACGTGCCCGAAGAGCTCGCTTTCAAGCAGAGTCTCGGGGATCGAGCCGCAGGAGAGTTCGACGTAGGGCTTGGCGGCGCGGGGCGAGTGGTGATGGATCGCGTGGGCGATGAGGCTCTTGCCCGTGCCGGATTCGCCGGTCATCAGCACCGTGGTTCGGCTGGGCGCGACGGCCTCGACGAGCTCGTAGATCCGCTGCATCCGCGGGTCGGAGCCCACGATGTTATCGAGCGACAGGCGGCCGTCGAGACGCTGGCGCAGCACCTGGTTTTCCGCGAGCAGCGCCTGCTGCTTGAGGGCACGCTCCAGCGCGATGCGCAGCTCGTCGTCGACGACGGGCTTGGTGAGATAGTCGACGGCGCCGAGGCGCACGGCCTCGACGGCGGACTCGATCGTGCCGTAGCCCGTGACCATGAGCACGACCACGCCGCGGTGTCGGCGCTTGATCTCGCGCAGGAGCGACAGACCGTCGGTCCCGGGCATGGAGACATCGCTGATGACCAGCGAGAAGGGCCTGATCGGCTGACCCGCCACGGGGGGCGTTCGCTCGGCCTGCGCCAGCGATTCGAGGGCTTCGCCGGCGTTGAGCGCGGTGGCGGCCTCGTAGCCCTCGGCGCGCAGAAACTCCGCCATCGATTCGGCGACGATCGAATCGTCGTCCACCACCAGGATGCGCGAGGCAAACTCACCCATACGCACTTCTCTCTTTCTCTCCGAGCCATGCCTGTCTGAAGAATCCGGCGTTACTCCCGTTCGCCGAACTCGCGATGATCGTCCGTCTGCTCCGGGAATGCGATGCGCAGCACCGCGCCCGGACGCTTGGGGTCTCCCGTGTCGAAGCGCGGGAGGAGCTGGATCGTGCCCCTGAGCTCCCGCGCGATGCTCTGCGCCAGGGCCAGGCCGACGCCCGAGCCCGAGACTTTGGTCGTGAATCCGAAGTCAAAGACCCGTGCCGCGTCCGAGCCGCGGGGCGGGCCGATGCCGTTGTCTTTGACGTACACCGCGATCCATCGCGCGGCGTCGGGCCCGAACTCGCTGGTGGCCTCGATCTCGATCCTCCCGGCGGGGAAGACCGAGCCCACGCTCATCGCGTAGTCGCTGATCGATTCTACGCTGTTGCGGAGGGCGTTGAGGAGCGCGGCGTACAGGGCGCCGCAGCGCGCGTTCTCCAGTGCCACGGGCGTGGTCACGCCGATCGACACGCCCAGGTCGCGCGCGTCGGGGCTGACAACTTCCACCGCGTGGCGGATCGCTTCGCCCAATGTGACGCCCTTGCCTGCCAGCGCCGAGCCGATCGAGACGGTGGCGCTGCGCAGGGCCGCGTCAACGAGTTCGCTCATGCGGGTCATGCCGGCGGCGGCGCTCTGGATTTGCCTTTGGGCCTGATCGAGATTCTCGTCGATCCCCTTGCCGCGGGCCTGGTCGAGGGTTCGGACGGCGAGGTTCATCCAGCGGAGCGTGCCGTCGAGCAGGTTGGAGAGTTCGTGGGCGAGGAACGCGACTTCCTCCACGCTGCGGTCGGCGCGCGTGGGGTCGGGGGGAAGGTTCTTCTTCCCGGCGGCGCTGGCGCGGTCGTTGCGGTGTGCGTCTGGGCGATGCATCGCATCATCCGATCGACGCTCGGCGAGGGTGACTTCAGAAGGGCGTTGAAAAAAACGCACGATTCCGAGAATCACGTCGGCGCGCGTCAACACCGGGCATGGTCCGGCGCGGTTATCGCGCAGGCTCGGCGCGATTTGGTGCGGGCGCGCAACCCCCCAGGTTCACAGAATTGTGGTGGGTGGGCAACGGGGGTGGGCTGCGAGACAGCGAAACAGCGAGATAGCGAGAAAGGGGAAAAGAAGAAGTGGCGGAGTGGTCAAGTGGTCAGGTGGAAAGACAACCAACGCCCTCCCTCACGGTCGGGCTACTGATGGAGAGGGGGCGGGGTGGTCGAGTGGCTAAGTGGTCAAGTAGAAAGGCAGCAGGCACTTCGGGGTCTCGGCCTTACACCACCCCCACCGCCATCGCATCGCGATTTGACAGCATCCCGCCGTCGGAGCGC
>JAEUJA010000063.1 GCA_016793195.1 Phycisphaerae bacterium | reverse complement strand
GGGTCTTCCTTGACGCCCTCGCCCTTGACGGCGCGGACGACGACGGCCCTTCCGTGGGCGATGATCTGTTCGTAGAGGCGCATGGGCGTGGCGTCGGCGCCGCGCAGGTAGATGGTGAGGTCGTCGAGGTCCATCTTGTCGAACGTCAGGCCGGCGGTCGCGCGGACGCGCAGGCGCAGGGCGCTCTTGGCGGGCGTGAGCGTGCCCATGGCGCGGGCGTCGGGGTTGGCCTCTTCCATCGCGCCGGCCAGGCCGAGCAGCCCGACGTCGCGGGTGTAGTAGCGCGCCTCGGCGAGCTTGGTGGGCCAGAGGGTGAGGGCGTGGCCGGTGCGGTACTCGCAGCTGGTGCGTTCGCCGGGCCCGATCACGCCGCGGAGGATGGTGCCGCGCGGGAGCGTGAAGCCCTTGGAGAGCCCGCCCTCGGCGTGGTCGGGGGTGATCTCGACCACCGCCATCGAGGGCGTGGGCGCGAGGTAGTGCGGGTAGACGGTTTCGAGGAGGTTCTGCGTGAAGCGGGGGAACTCGCTCTCGAGCTTGAGCTGGACACGGGCGGCCAGGAACGCGAAGCCCTCGAGCAGGCGCTCGACGTAGGGATCGGCGCAGGGGAAGTCGTCGATGGAAAGACGCCCGGCGATCTTGGGGAAATCGCGCGCGAACTCCTTGGCCATGCCCTGCAGGTGCCGAAGCTCGCGGTCGTAGTACTTGAGCAGCCGCCTGTCCATCTGGTCCACGCTCCTGGCTGGTCCACGCTCCCGGCTGTTCCGGCCTCCGGCGCGGCGTGCCCGCGCGATCATTCACCTCACGAAGGACGGTCTGTCAGCTCGCACCGCCCGGTCTCCAGGTCCATCTGCGTCCGAACATACAGCGCGTCGGGCACCGGGAGCGGGCACACGTCGCCGGTCAGCTCGAATCCGACGGTCTGGCGGCTGGCGGCGTCCTCTCCGGCCTTCACCCCCGACACGCGGAGCGTGCCCGGGATGATTCGCGGCTCGAACATTTCGACGGCGCGACGGACGAGGGCCTCGAGCCTGGCGGCGCGCTGGGCCGACGCCGTCTGCCCCGACAAATCCGGGATCCCGAAGTTCAGTACGCTCCGCGCCACCAGCGGGTAGTCGTAGAGCTCGCTTTCGGGCGGGTGCGCGGGCGAGTTCAGGAGGAACGCCAGGTCGCGCAGCACCGCGGAGCGGAGCTGGCGCATCGACATCACGCGGCGCTCGCGCGATTCGCTGGGGTTGCGCGGCTCGTCGTCGACGAGGCGATCGAGCAGCGCGGGCTGGAGCCTCTCGATGGGGAGCGATTCGGCCATCCGCGATCAACCTCCCCCACTGCCGGCGTGCCCGCCGGGACTGCCGCCCGCCGGGCCGGCGCGGAGGCCAAGGCCCATGGGCATCTCGCCCTTGACGACCGGCATGTCGGCCGGACGACCGTCCTCGCCCGCCTCGGGCGCCGAGGAGTTCAGCGTGAGCTTTCGGCAGGCGAGCAGCGGATACTCGCCGGCGTCGGTGGCGAGCACGCGCTGGCCGAGCCCCGCGTATTCGCCCGCGAAGAGCTCGCTCCAGTCGGTCGTGCGCGAGAGCTGCAGCAATCCGTCGGACGAGCGGTCGCTGGCGATATAGCGCGTGGGCACGAACGCAACGGTGGCGGCGGCGGTGCTCCAGGTGAGCTGGGCGGGGGCCCACACGGTGTCGCGGAGGTCGGCGGGCTTTTCGATCTTCAGTTCGCGGATGCGGTCGAAGGGCGCCCAGTAGTAGCGCCCGTCGACGATCAGCTCGAGCATGGGGCCCAGGCGCGAATCGGCGTCGGCGATCCACTCGAAGGATTCCGTGCCGCCGCCCTCGACCTCGATGGCGCCCGAGGTGGTGGGCGCGGATTCGAGGGCCTTGGCTCGCATCTCGGAGGCGGCGCGGTGCTCGCCGCCGGCGTTCATGCGTGCGGCCTGGAGAAGGAGGCCGACCCACTCGGCGGGGCGTCCCACGATCATGGGGGCGCGTTTGCCCGCGAAGACTTCCTCGCGGAGTTTCTCGCACATGATCGCCTGGCGGCAGGCCTGGGCCATGAGCAGGTTTTTGGCGTCCATCTGCGCGGCGACTTCGAGCTGCTGGAGCGCCCGCTCCCATCGGCCCAGCACGCACAGCAGCTGGAAGAGGAAGACGCGGAGCTTGGAATCGCCCGGCTTGGAGCGCACTTCGGACTCGAGCGCCGCCAGCGCCTCGACGGGCTTGCCCTGTTTGATCAACGCCTCGGCCTGCATGGCGGAACTCCCCGGGCGGGGAGGACCCCCCGCGCGACCAGCGATCAGAAGCCGCTCTCAGGATACACAAAGGCCCCGCCGGAGGATGTCCCTCCGGCGGAGCCGTGGATTGTTCACGCGGCGATCAGGCCGCGGCTTGGGTTGGCGGGGGTCTTAGGCGCCCTTGTTGAGCTTGAGGTCCCAGTTGCCCTTGGTGGCGGCCTGAGCCTTGCCCTTCTCGTCGACGGGGGTGTATTCCCACTCGATCTTGGCGTAGCGCATCGAGACTTCCTCGGTGGGCTTGGCGTCGCCGCCGCTGGACTGGCCGCCGACCTGGACGGAGGAGACGACAACATCGGTGAGGGTGTACTTCATGAAGCAGTGCTTGGAGCCGGTGGCCTGGCACCATTCGAGGATGGCGGACTTGACGTGGGCGCCGGTGGCGCAGGTGAGGGCGAGCTTGGGGGAGGACTGGTCGACGACCTTGACCATGGTGAGGTCGCGGAGGTTGGCCTTGCCGACGGTCTGGTCACCGCCGCTGGAGCGGGACGAACCGCCCTGCTCGACGCCCCAGTGGAAGGAGATGACCTCGATCCAGTTCTTGTGCTTTTCGTCGGTGGCGGAGCCGGGGTGCCCGTCGAGGTTCATGTATGCGTCGTATGCCATGTTCAAGTCCCTTCGGTAAGAGTCGGCCTTGGATCGTGCCGGCCGCGTGGCCGACCTCGTGTTTCGTTCAGCCCCGTGGTGCGGGGCACCCTAAGAAAGGCCGCCGGGCCCTTTCGGTGCGCGGCGGCGATGAAAATCCGTGTTCGGGCTGTTTTTCCGCTACTTCCCGCCCTTGGCGGAGGGGAGTTTGGAGACCAGGCGGAGGGACACGGTGAGGCCCTCGAGCTGGTAGTGCGGACGGAGGAAGAACTTGGACGAGTAGTAGCCGGGGTTGCCCGGGACTTCGGCGACGACGACCTCGGCGGCGGCCAGGGGTCGGCGGGCCTTGGCCTCTTCGGTGGCCGACGGATCGGGCTCGACGTACTGCATGATCCACTTGTTGAGCCACGACTCCATCTCGGCGCGTTCCTTGAACGAGCCGATCTTGTCGCGGACCATGCACTTCAAGTAGTGGGCGAAGCGGCAGGTGGAGAAGAGGTAGGGGAAGCGGGCGCCGAGCTGGGCGTTGGCGGTCGCGTCCGGGTCGTCGTACTCCGCCGGTTTGTGGGCGCTCTGAGCGCCGACGAAGACGGCGTAGTCGGTGTTCTTCCAGTGAGAGAGCGGCATGAAGCCGTTCTTGGCCAGTTCGGCCTCGCGTCGATCGGTGATGGCGATCTCGGTGGGGCACTTCATGTCGACGCCGCCGTCGTCGGTGGGGAAGGTGTGGCAGGGGAGGCCCTCGACCATGCCGCCGGATTCGACGCCGCGGATGCGGGCGCACCAGCCGTAGGCCTTGAAGGAGCGGTTGATGTTGACGGCCATGGCGTAGGCGGCGTTGGACCAGGTGTATTTGTTGCTGTCGGAGCCGGCGGTGTCCTCCTCGAAGGCGAACTCGCTGACCGGGTTGGTCTTGGAGCCGTAGGGGAGGCGGGAGAGGAACCGGGGCATGCCCAGGCCGACGTAGCGGGCGTCGTCGCTCTCACGGAAGCTGCGCCAGGGCGCGTACTCGGCGCTCTGGAAGATCTTGGTGAGGTCGCGGGGATTGGAGAGCTCGTTCCACGACTCCATGTTCATGATGGAGGGCGCGGCGGCGGCCATGAAGGGGGCGTGCGACGCGGAGGCGACCTGGGCGATGCCCGAGAGGAGTTCGACGTCGGGGGGCGTGTGGTCGAAGTAGTAGTCGCCGACGAGGCAGCCGTAGGGCTGGCCGCCGGGGGTGCCGAACTCGTCCTCGTAGAGTCGCTTGAAGATGGGCGACTGGTCCCAGGCGGTGCCCTTGAACTTGCCGAGGGTTTTCGACAGGTCCTTCTTGGAGATGTTCATCACGCGGATCTTGAGGGTCTCATCGGTCTCGGTGTTGTTGACGAGGTGATGGAGCCCGCGCCACGCGGATTCCAGCTGCTGGAAGTCGGCGTGGTGGATGATCTGGTTGATCTGCTCGGAGAGCTTGGCGTCGATCTGCGCGATGATCGCCTCGATCGTCTTCACCGAGTCGTCGGAGATGAGCTTGGTGGTGGAGAGCGCCTGCTCGGCGAGGGTCTGCACCGCGCTCTCGATCGCGCTCCTGGCGTTGCTGGTCTTGGGCTTGAACTCCTTGGTGAGCAGGTCGCCCAGCGGATTGCCCTCGAACTGAACGCTGGAGACCGCCGATTGTGCCTGGGCTTCAGCCATTGCCACCCTCCTGCGGCTTGGGCGCCGCCGCCAGGGACTTGAGCAGCTCGGGGTCCGAGAGGACCTTGCCCAGGAGCTGCTCGGCCCCGCTCTTGCCGTCCATGTAGGTCAACAGGTTTGCCAGCTGGGTGCGGGCCTCGAGCAGCTTGCGCAGCGGCTCGACCTTCCGCGCCACCGCGGCGGGCGAGAAATCTTCCATGCTCTCGAACGTGACATCGACCGCCATGTTCCCCTCGCCGGTCAGCGTGTTGGGCACGTTGAACGCCACGCGGGGCTTCATGCTCTTCAGGCGATCGTCGAAGTTGTCGACGTCGATCTCGAGGAACTTGCGGTCCGCAACCGGCGGGAGGGCCTCGGCGGGCTTGCCCGAGAGGTCCGACATCACGCCCATCACGAAGGGGAGATTGATCTTCTTCTCCGCGCCGTAGAGCTCGAGGTCGTACTCGATCTGCACGCGCGGCGCCCGGTTGCGGGCGATGAATTTCTGACTGCTCGCCTTGCCCATGAATTCACTCCTTCCGATCCCGCCCGGACGTGGCGATCGAATCGCCTCTCGCCACGCGCCCGGCGCCCGGGACCGGCCACAAAGCCGACGCCAGCCTACCCGACGAGGGGCAACCCTGCCCGCCGCCGGGGGCGTTTCATGCATGAGCGTACCACAACGCCGGGCACGCCAAACTTTCCGCCAGACCGCTTTCGCCAGACTCTTCCGCCACGACCCCACCACTCTCCATCCACGCCGGCGACGCCCGGTCAGCTCGGCTGGCCCTGGTCCGGCGGGGTCTTGATCTTTTCCAGCACCTGGATCGCGTCGGGCGTCAGCACCCGCACGATCTCCAAAAAGTTCTTGTCGACAAGCTGGTGGGCGCACTGCATCACCAGCGCCACGGGGCTCGAAGGCTCGCGCAGCTCGTAATAGCGCACAATCTTGTCCAATGCCTCGCGGACATCGGAGGAAGAGTAAATCTCGCCGGCGAGGCGCTGCCCGCCCGGGCCCGAGGGGAGGCCGGTGGCCTCGTCGATCGCGCCGGCGGGCCCGCCCACGCCACGTTTGGACAGCCGCTTTCGCACGGCCTTGGCGGCGTCGGCGACCAGGGTGCGGAAGCTCGACAGGTCGACCGCCTTGCCGGCCCCGACCTTGTTGGTCAGGGTGTCCTCGAGGCCCTTGACCAGCTCGGCGGCTTCCTCGATGGTCTTGGCGACGGCCTCCAGGGCCGGGGTCTCGACCTCCTCGAAGATCGCCTCGATGGCGCCCGAATCGAGCTTGGGGGCCGAGGCGTCGGTCGGCGCGGGCAGGTCGCCGGCGACGATGAGCAGCTCGCGCAGGCCGACGCGCCCGAGCTGACGGTGCTCGACGATCGACGCCTCGCGGGTGCGATCCTGGAACTTCATCGGGTCGCCGAAGCTGCCGGGGGGCACGGCGAGGGAGGCGATGATGTTCATCCGCTCGGTGGGGTCGTTCCCGTCGTCGGGGTCCAGGAGCGGGAACATGCCGTCCCAGAAGTTTTCGACGATGCCCTTGACGAGGCGCAGGCCGTCGCGGAGTCCGGGGTATCCGTCGAGGCGGACCTGGGCCAGGCAGAGGAGCATGGCGACGCGGAGGTCTTTGCTTCGTGCGAAGAGTTCGAGGCAGCCGTCGCCGACCTCTCGCCAGTTGGGCTCTTCGCCGGGGACGATGGTGTCGCCCATCTGTTGTTCGGGCTTGCCCTCGGCCAGGCGCATGACCTCGAGGTATCGGCGGTCGTAGCGCAGGTCCTCGCCGCAGGGTGCGGCGTCGGAGACGGGGCGGAGCAGACCTTCAACATCGATGGGCACGCGTGGACACCTCTCGGAAAGAAGCGCGGGCGGGAGCGTGAACCCCCGCGCGCGTGAAGAGCTTACTGGGCCTCGGCGCCCGCGGGGGCCGTCTCGGCGACGGGGGCGGGGACGCCGGTGACGGCGGCCTGGAACTGCTCGGGCGGGAGCCCGGCGTTGACGAGCTTGGCGATGGTGCGGCGCGGGCCGCGGGCCTCGACCGGGGAGAGGCCCAGGTCGTCGATGCGTGCGTAGAGATCGCGGATGCCGTTGAGGGTCTTGAGCGAGGACTCGTGGGCGGGGTTGGATTCGAGGAAGGCGCGGAAGGCGATGCCGTCGGGCTCGCGATCGCCGATGGTGTCGAGGTAGGCCTGGATGGACTCGGCCATGGCGGCCTTGGCCTCGCCGATCTTGTCGTTGCGGGTGGCGTCGTCATCGCCGAAGAGGTTCTTGTAGGAATCGAGCACGGCGTTGATGCGCTGAACGGAGAGGCGGTTGACGCTGATGCGGTAGGTCGAGTCGTCGGGGGTGGCGCGGGTGGTCTGCGGCCAGTCGTTGTACAGCGCCATGCCGGTGGCGGCGTCGACGGCCTCGGAGAACGAGCCGCCTTCCTTGATGAAGATACCCAGCTGACCGAGGAGTTCCTTCACGGACTCGGAGAGAGAGACGGTCTGTCCCGGGGCGCCCAGCGACTGGTCGCTGGGGAGGGCGGAGGCCAGGGCCGACGCGGGGTTGTCGATGGAGCCCTCGGAGCGCATGTCGAGGGCGAGGAGTTCGGTGGTGGAGGTGCCGATGTCGGCGCCGCCGGTGGTCTTGGGGACGAAGAGGGACTCGGTCAGGCCGCCCTCGAAGATGGTGACGGTTCCGGCGCCGCCCTTGAGGTCGACGTCGGCGGGGTTGGCGGTGGCGTAGCGGGCGGTGCCGGAGGGGGCGACGCCGAAGATGATTTTTCCGCCGGAGACAAAGTCGAGCCCGCCGTCGAGAGCCGTGGTGGGCACGCCGCCGGAGACGAACTGCGAGAGCACGTTGCCGGCGGAGCGGCCCAGGACGCTGATGGCGGGGGCGTTGACGTTGAGGTCGCCCAGGGTGGTGATGTCGCTGAGCGTGGCGCTGGTCGAGGCGTTGATGGTGAGCGCGCCGAAGGCGGTGAGCTTCTCATTGACGCCCATGACGAACTGGCCGGCGTTGATGGTGAGCACGTCGGCGGCGTCGACCGCGGACGACACGCGCGAGCCGTTGGAGCCGCCGATGTAGCTGGAGGCCATGACGATGGTGGCGGCCTTGGGCGGGGCGGTGCGCGAGCCGCCGATGGTCAGCACGCCCAGCGGGTTGGTCTCGCCCACGGAGGAGCCGAAGCGGACGCCGGTGTTGATGAACGGCCCGGCGGGGAGGCTGGTGTCGACGTCGCCGTCGGCGGTGGAGAGGAGCGTGAGATCGCGGGGCGTGGCGGTGGCGGAGTTGAGGGTGGAGGCAAAGAAGATCGGGCCGTTGCCGGAGTTGATGGTGGTCGCGCCGGTGATGCTGACGGCTCCCTGGAAGAGGGCGCCGCTGGAAAGCGTCAGGGTGCGCGAGCCGCCGGTGTTGCCCAGGGTGCTGGCGCCGTTGACGTTGAGGGAGGAGCCGCCGACGTTGCCCGCGAGGGTCGAGGCGCCGGTGAGGTCGATGGCGCCGGTGGCGTTGACATCGCCGGCGAAGCTGGACGCGGCGCCGGTGGTGAGGGTGGTGGTGGTGACGTTTCCGGTGACGCTCGCGCCGCCGGCGTAGGTCTGCGTGCCGGAGGTGGTGGCGTTGCCGCCGATGGTCGCGGCGCCGCCGGTGACGCTGAGGCTCGATCCGGTGACGTTGCCGGCGAAGCCGGCGGTTCCGGCGACGCTGATCGCGCCGCCGACGACGTTGCCGGTGACGCTGGTGTTGCCGGTGTAGGTCTGGGCGCCGACGGTGGTGGCGTTGCCGCCGATGGTGGTCGTGCCGGTGGAGGCCAGGCTCCCGCCGGTGAGGTTGCCGGCGACGTTGGTGTTGCCGGCGAGGGTGATGGCGCCGGCGGTGTTGAGCGAGGCGGCGTTGATGGCCGCCCCGGTGACGTTGAGGGCGCCCAGGCGGGTGGTCGCGCCGACGGCGCCGAGGGTCGCGTTGCCCGCGCCGGCGTTGATGGTGAGGGAGTTTGCGTCGGCGGTGGTGCCGTTGACGCCGGCCAGGGTGATGTTGTCGCCGGAGGCGCCGGCGGTGGAGATGGAGGTGTTGGCGGTGGTGAGGGTGGTGTCGCCGGAGACGACGATGGTGCCGCCGCCGTTGCTGCTGAGGTCGCCGCCCAGGGAGAGATTGCCGGTCACGCTCTGCCCGCCGCCGGTGTTGATGCCGGCGGTGGTGGTGTTGGCGGCGACGGCGGCGAAGCTCTGGAGGCGGGTGGTTCCGCCGGCGACGCCGTTGATGGCGACGTTGGCGGCCCCGGCGCTGAGGGAGAGGTTGGACGCGCCGTTGACGGTGCCGTCGAAGACGATGTCGTCGCCGGAGGCGCCGGCGGTGGCGATGTTGACGGAGGGCGCGCCGAGGATGGTGTTCCCGTCGACGCCGATGGCGCCGGCGTTGGTGGAGGTGAGGTTGCCGCCCAAGGTGACGCTGAAGTTGGTGGCGGAGGTGTAGCCCTGGGCGCCGGTGGTGGTGACGTCATTGACGCCGATGTTCTGGCCGAAGATCGCGAGGCTGGTGAGGGGCGTGGTCCCGCCGGCGGCGCCGGCGAGGGTGACATCGCCCTGGTTGGCGTCGAGGGTGAGGGCGGTGGTGCCGTTGGTGGTGCCGGTGACGGAGATCGCGCCGATCTCGGTGCTGATGGTGCGGGTGGCGCCGGAGAGGGCGAGGTTGCCGGTGACGCCGATCGCGCCCGAGGTCGTGGAGACCAGGTCGCCGGACGTGCTGGTGTTGCCGGTGTAGGTCTGGGCGCCCGTGGTGCGGACGCCGGCGACGCCGATGGCGTTTCCGGTGGCGGCCAGGGCGGAGAGCGGCGTGGTGCCGCCGGTGGCGCCGGTGATGGAGATCGCGCCCGCGCCGGTGTTGAGGGTGAGGCCGGTGCCCGTGCCAGCGAGCTGGCTGTCGAGGGTGCCGGTGATGGTGAGGTCGTCGCCCGCGCCGCCGGCGGTGGTGATGGACTGGGTGGCGGCGGAGACGATGGTGTTTCCGGTGATGGTGATGTCGCCGGCGCCGGTGGAGGCGAGGTTGCCCGCGAGGGTGGTCGCGCCGGTGTAGGTCTGCGCGCCGGTGGTGGTGACGCCCTGAAGGCTGATGGTGTTGCCGGTGGCGGCGAGGCTGGTGAGGGGCGTGGCGCCGCCCGCCGCGCCGGTGACGACCACGTCGCCCGCGCCGGCGCTGAGGGTGAGGGCCGAGGCGCCGTTGACGGTTCCGCCCAGGCGGATGTCGTCGGTGGCGGCCGCGCCGCTGGTGGTGATCGAGCGGGTGGCGCCGCTGAGAACGGTGTCGCCCTCGAGGCGGATCGCGCCCGCGCCGGTGCTGCTGAGGTTGCCGGCGAGGGTGGTGGTGCCGTTGTAGGTCTGAGCGCCGGTGGTGGTGACATCGGCGAGGGAGATCGAGCCGCCGGAGAAGACGACGCTGGCGAGCGGCGTGGTGCCGCCGATCGCGCCGCCGATCGAGACGTCCGCGACGCCGGCGCCGATGTTGAGGGTCTGAGCGCCGTCGATGGTGTCGCTGAAGGTGATCTGGTCGGTGACGGTGCCGCTGGTCTGGAGGGTGGTGGTGCCCGAGAGGGTGACGGCGCCGGTGTAGGACTGGAAGGAGGTGGTGCTGACGTTCTGGAGGGCGATGGAGCGGGCGGCGACGGTGAGGCTTGAGAGGCGGTCGGCGGGCGAGCGGAGGCCGACGTCGCCGCCGAAGGTGACGTCGCCGTTGGTGCCGGCGCCGATGAGGAGGGCGTTGCTCCCGCCGGTGCTGTTGACGTCGCCGGTGAAGACGACGTTGGCGCCGCCGGGGGTGCCGCCGCTGTCGGTGGTGTCGATGCTGGCGGTGCCGGAGACGTCGAGGGTTTCGGCGAAGGTGATGACGCCGGCGTTGGTGCGGACGGTGGCGCCGAGGGTGGTCGGGGCGTCGAAGAGGATCGCGCCGCCGTCGTTGACCATGAGGGAGCTGACGGTGATGGAGCCGCCGGCGCCGGGGGCGCGGAGGGCGAGCGGGTCGCTGAAGACCGTGCCGTTGACGGCGCGCATCGCGCCGGTGCCGTTGGCGCGACCGATGTTGATCTGGGTGAAGCCGTCCTGCACGCGTCCGAGTTCGTTGGCGGTGAGGTCGAAGATGCCCGCGGTGGGATCGCCGGGGGTCGAGCCCTCGGTCTGGGCGAGGTCGACGGGGCGGTTCTGGGTGAAGGGCTGCATGGTGAGCGTGCCGGTGCCCGACACGTTGCCATCGATCTGGAGCTCATCGGCCTCGAGGGTGAGGGCGTTGGCGCCGGCGGCGATGGTGGAGCCGAAGGTGAGCGTGCCGGTGCCGGTGCTGATGGTGACGTCGGCGCCGCCGATGGTGACCGCGCCCGAGAACGTGGTGTCCTGGGTCATGGTCAGGTCGTCGTTGATGGTGATCGGCCCGCTGGTGTTGAGGCACTCGAGGGTGAGGGCGGGGATGATGGTGACGCTGGTGCCCGAGAGGGTGAGGCACGAACCATCAACCTTGCTGGCGGTGGCGATGGTGACGGTGGAGGCGTCGGAGCGGAGGGTGTAGTCCATGCCCGCAAGCCCGCCGGCGAACTGCGCGCCCGCGGCGGTGCCGGCGTCGGCGATGGCGCCGTCCTGACGCACGATGAAGGTGCCGGGCGAAGTGCCGGCGGTGACGCCCTGGAAGGTCGGGCTGTTCGTGATCATGTCGGCCGTCGCGGAGCCCGCGCCGGCGCCCGCGCGGAAGGTCTGCGAGGGTGAGGCGACGGTGACGCCCGCGCCGAAGGCGAGGTTGCCGCCGGTGCCGTCGGTGTCGGACGAGAGCGCGACGGAAGTCGGCGCGGTGGCGTTGGTGTTGATGGTGAGGGCGCCGGGCGTGGAGACGCTGAGCGTGCCGGCGCTGGTGACGCCGGAGACGGCCGAGAAGCTCCCGCTGGTCGAGACCGAGCCGATCGTCAGCGCGTCGGCGTCGACATAGCTCACGTTGCCCGAGCTGGTGGTGGCGGCGAAGGCGCCGGCGTTGTTGGAGGTCTGGTTGAGCGTGATCGCCCCGCCGCCGCGGACACCCAAAGACGCCGCGGTGATCGAGCCGCCGGACTGGGTGACGGCGCCGGTGGACGCCAGGCGTGCGGTGCCGGCGCCGGCGCTGACGGACTGCGGGATGGTGAGGGCACCACCGGCGGAGACGAGCACGTCGCCGTTGCTGGTGGTGATGCCGCTGGTCGCGCTGAAGGCGCCGAGCGCGGAGATGGTTCCAAGGTCAAGGCCCGAGGCGTCGGTGTATTGGACCGCCGAGCCGCCGCCGCTGGAGTTGGCGGCAAAGGTGGTGACGCTGTTGCTCTGGTTGAGCGTGACGGCGCCGCCGGCGCGGACGCCCAGGTTGGTCGCGGTGATGGAGCCGGCGGTCTGGTTGACGGCGCCGGCGGAGACGACGCGGACGGTGCCGGTGCCGGCGTTCATGGTTCCGGCGAGCGAGACCGAGCCGGCGTTCAAGGTGAGGTTGTTGGAGCCCGGCGCGCTGAGCGTCGTGCCGCCGGTGGTGACGATCGAGCCGCCCGCGCCGGTCATGGTGAAGGTGGTGGAGAGCGGGAGCGTCGCGTCGCCGATGGTGAGGGCGGCGGTGCCGGCGGCGTTGCCGATGTTGATCCCGCCGAAGAACGCGCCGATGCCGGCCAGGTCGGTGGCGTCCAGCGCCAGCGTGCCCGCGCCGGTGCCCACGCCGATCGAGGTGGCGGCGTTGAGCGAGCCGAGCGTGATGGTCGCCGACCCGCCGCTGGAAACGACGCTGCCCGCGCCGCCCACCAGGTCGATATCGTCGCTGACGAGGGTGAGGCTTCCGCCCAGAGTGGAGCCGTCGAGGTTGATCGCGGCGGTGCTGGTGATCGAGGCGTCGCCGGTGGCGCCGGTGGTGTTGACGCCGATGGAGCCGGCGGAAGTGTTGGTGGTGTCGAGGGTGATGTCGGCGTTGGCGCCGAGCGTGGTGAGGGCCGAGGCGCCCGAGCCGCTGATCGTCACCGCGCCCGAGTCGGTGATGTTGCCGGTGGTGGCGACGGCGTCGAGGATGCCGCCGATCGAAGACGCGGCCAGGTCGATGCCCGTCGCGTTGGTGAGCGTCACGTCGCCCGACGCGCCGCTGGTGTTGGCGCTGATCGCGCCGTCGACGGCGAGCTGGTTGAGCGTGATGGTCGCGTTGGAGGTCGTGGTCGTGAACGTGCCCGTGCCGCTCACGTCGACCGTGCCCGAGTCGGTCAGGTTGCCCGAGGCGGCGGTGACGTCGAGGTTGCCCGTCACGGTCGACGCGGCCAGGTCCAGGGCGGTGGTGTCGATGTAGGTGACGTTGCCGGTGGTGGTCGCGTCGAGGGTGGTGACGGCGTTGGCGTTGCCGTTGAGGGTGAACGTGCCCACGCCGCTCAGCGAGAGCGACGCGCCCGTGACGCCCATCGTGGCGCCCTGGGTGATGCCGCCGGCGTCGGCGGTGAGGGAGACGATGCCGGTGCCGGTGAGGACGCTCTGGTCGAGCGCCATGGTGTTTCCGGTGCGGAGGGTGACGTTGCCGTCGGTGATGGAAACGCCGGTGGCGCCGGCGAAGAGTCCCGAAGCCGAGACGGTGCCGATGGAGACGCCATCGGAATCGCGGAAGGAGATGGCGTTGCCGGTGCCGACGCCGGAGGCGGCGAAGGTGTCGACGTCGTTGGTGGTGGAGGCCAGGACCATGCCGGCGTTGTCGGAGGTCGCGCCCAGGGCCGAGGCGGTGATCCCGCCGGAGGTCTGGAGGATGGCATTGGTGGCGCAGAGGCGGACGACGGCGGCGCCGGCGTTGATGCTCTGGGCGATGGTGAGTTCGCCGGCGGAGCAGAGCAGGATGTCGCCGGCGTTGGTTCCCACGCCGCTGGCGCCGGTGAACGAGCCGCTGGCGGCGACGGAGCCGACGGCGACGTCGTCGAGGTCGGTGTAGCTGATGGTGTCGGCGGCGTTGGCGGTGGAGAGGGCGATGGTGGCGGCGTTGTTGGCCGAATCGGTCAGCACCAGGTCGCCCGCGCCGGAGGCGACGACGCCCAGCGCGTCGGCGAGGATGCGGGCCGACTGCGTCACGCCGTTGACGGTCTGGAGGCGGACGTCGCCGGAGCTTGCGATCTGCTGGTTGATGGTGAGCTGGGGCGTGTCGAGGAGGATGTCGCCGCCGCCGGTGGTGGCGACGCCCGAGGTGGCCAGGAAGAGCCCGAGCGAATCGGCGGCGATGGTGGTGGTGGTGAGGGCGTTGTCGGTGTCGAGCGTCAGGGCGTTGCCGGAGCCGGAGCTGAAGGCGGCGACCTGCGAATAGGTGTTGCCGCTCTGCGCGATGTCGATGGAGCCGGCGCGGACGCCCAGGTCGGTGGTGGTGATAGCGCCGGCGGACTGGGTGACGCCCGCGGCCGAACCGGTCACGAGGCGGAGCGTGCCGCCGGCGGTGTTGATGTTCCCGCCGAGGTCCATGTTGCCGGTGGAGAGGAGCAGGATGTTCTGGGCGGCGACGGTGAGCGAGCCGTTGAGGTCGAGGGTGCCGCCGGTGTTGAACCACAGGGAGGAATCGCCCGAGCCGACGACGGCGCCGGAGATGGTCATCACGCCGCCCGAGGGGGTGCGGACGTAGAGCGGATCGGCGATGGAGAAGGCGTCGATGGTGGAGTCGGCGTTGCTGTTGGTGCGTCCGACGGTGATGAGGTCGATGCCGTCGGCCAGGGCGTCGAGGTCGGTGTCGTCGAGGACCAGCTGCGTGCCCGCGCCCGCGGTGCCCAGCACGATCTCGCGCGTGGTGGTAACGGGGAGGATGTCGAGGGTGCCGGTGATGCCGACGCTGTCGTTGCCGCCGGTGAAGTCGACGTCGTCGGTGTTGAGGGTGACGTTGCCGTCGACGGTCGAGGCGCCGATGGACACCGAGGTGGCGGCGGGCATGGTGAGGGAGACGGTGCCGCCCGAGCCGGTGGTGAACGACGCGGCCGAGCCGAGCACGGGGCTGGTGAGGGTGATCGTGGAGCCGGTGCCGGCGGTGGTGAACGATGAGGTGCCGGAGACGTCGAGCTGGTCGAGGGTGATGGAGGCGCCGTTGGCCGGGGCGCTGAAGGTGGCGTTGCCGTTGACGTCGACGGGGGCGGCGTCGGTGATGTTTCCGGTGGTGGCGGTGACGGAGAGGTCGCCGACGACGGTCGAGGACGCGTCGAGATTGACGCCGGTGGCGTTGACGAGGGTGACGTTGCCGGCGCCGGTGGCGACGGAGAGCGCGCCGGTGGAGGCGAGGTTGTCGAGCGTGATCGAGCCGCCCGCGCTGAAGGACGACGAGCCGGCGAAGGTCGCGCTGGTGGTGTCTGTGATGTTGCCGGTGGTGGCGATGGCGGTGAAGGAGCCGGCGCCGTTGGTGTGGCTGAAGGTGTCGAGGGTGAGCGAGCCCGTGCCGTCGTTGAGGATGATGGTGCTGCCGGAGACCGAGCCGGTGACGGTGCCCAGGTCGTTGGAGGAGTTGGAGAGGAGGAACGACGCGCCACCGGAGAGCGTGAGCGTGCCGGTGGCGATGACGACGCCGCCGGATTCCAGCACGTTGCCGCTGGCGGCGGTGAGGGCCATGGCGCCGGCGTCGGAGTCGACGTTGTTGAGGAGCGTGAGCCCGGCGCCGGTCTGGAGGGTGACGGCGCCATTGCCGGTGGTGCCGATGCCGAAGGTGGCGCCGAAGCCGCCCGAGGCGGTGACGCTCGAAACGTTCAGCGCGTTGGTATCGCGGTAGCTGATGGGCGCCGCCGCGCCGCTGGCGAACGCCGCGAACGAGGTGAAGCTGTTGCCGGATTCCGGGAGCGAGATGCCGGTGGCGGCGCGCACGCCGAGGGTCGCGCCGGTGAGGGCGGTGGCGCCGGCCTGGGTGACCTGGCCCGCGCTGGACGCCAGGCGGACCGTGCCGCCCGCGGCGGCGAGGCCCGCGTTGAACGTCAGGTCGCCCGACGAAAGGATCAGCGCGCCGCCCGTGCCGCCGGTGAGGGCGCTGCCGATGGTGATGGTCGAGGCCGAGGACGTAAAGCTGAGCAGGCCGTTGCCCGAGTTGATGGTGGCGCTGGTCGAGAGCGCACCGGTGGAGGTGAGCGTGACCGCGCCGTTGCTGGTCGCGATCGCCCCCTGGACGGAGATGGCCCCGTTCAGGGTGGAAACGTTGATCGCCTGCCCGGCGGTGGTGAGCGCGCACAGGTCGATGTCGCCGACGCTTCCGCCGTCGGTCGAGGCGTTGATGGTGATCGTGCCGGTGCCCTGGGTGCGGATGACCAGGGCGGCGCCCTCGGTCGAGCCGGTGAGGTCGATCGAGCCCGCGCCGTCGCCCGCGTTGTTGCGGGTTTCGAGCGTGAGGGTGCGGTTGCTGGCGATCGTGAGTTCGTCGCCGGCGAAATCGCCGTTGGTCAGGATGCTGTTGCGGGCCTGGAGGATGATGTTGGCGTCGGTATTCTCGATCTCGGATTCGGTGACGATGAAGGGATCGGGGGTGCCCGCGCCCTCGTCGGTGAAGGTGATCGAGCCCTGGGTGTTGGAGCCCGAGTCGTTGATGAGGTTGGTGGCGCTGGCGTCGGTGTCGTCCGAGCCGTCGGCGTTGCCGGCGGCCGAGCCGTCGATGCGGATGTTCAAGGGGTCATAAAGAACGGTGCCGGCCTTGCCCTTGGGGGCCGAGAGGTCGACGTTGTGGGCCGCGTGGAGGTACTGCGCGCCGGAGATTTCGACGAAGCCGCCGTCGCCGCCCTGGGCCCCGCCGCGGGCGGTGATGAGCCCCTGGAACTTGGTGGTGTCGTCGGACCAGACGATGACCTTGCCGCCGTCGCCCGACGAAATCGCGTCGGCGCGAACCACGGACTTGGCGTCGACGTTCGCCAGCGCCGCGTTGCGCTGGGCGCCCTTGCCCTGCAGGTCGCCGCCGACGAGCACCTGCCCGCCCTTGACGTCGCCCGAGGCGTCGATGGTCGCGTCGACGAGCGCCACGCGATCGCCGAGGATTTCGACCGAGCCGCCCTTGCCGCCGGCGGCCTTGTCCGAGACATCGATCGTGCCCGAGGCGACCGTCACGCCGCGCGAGGTTTCCATCTGGACGCGCTTGGCCTTGGCGACGCCCTTGTTGAAGACGGCGACCGCGAAGACGTCGCCGGCGCCGAAGCGGGCCTTCTGGGCGGCGGGGGCGCCGTCGCCCTCGGGGCCCATGCCGCTGGCCTTGGCGGTGTCGACCTGGGCGTAGACGTGCCCGCCCTCTTCGCCGATGAGCACGTTGGAGCCAGAGGCCATGATGATGGTGCCCTGGGGCGCGTGGATCGTGCCGTAGTTCATCGCGGCCGAGCCGACCAGGGCCGCCACCCCGCCCGGCGCGGTCGTGATCGCGCCCTCGTTGACCACCTTGCCCTTGACGTCCGTGAAGCGGTTGATGTTGCGGAGGAAGTCGGCGTTCGACAGGTTGCCGGCGGCGGCGAAGATGCTCCCGGTGTTGACCACCGAGCCGGCGCCGAAGTACACGCCCGCGGGGTTGACGATGTACACCCGCCCGTTGGACGAGAGCGACCCGTCGATCCGCGAGGGCTCCGCCGAGTTGATGCGGTTGAGCACCCGCGCCAGCGCGTCGGGCTGCACGAAGTTCACCGACTCGCCCGACCGGATGTTGAACGAGTTGTAGTTGATGATCGTGTTGTGGGCGGCGGTGATCGTCACGTTGTTGCCGAAGCGCACGAACTTCGCCTGGCCGGCGGCCACCTGCTCGCCCGACACGCCCTGCACCTGCCCCACCGCGACACCCGCCATCGCCAGCAGCCCGCCCGAGAACGCGCCGTGCCACGCGAATCGCGACCGCAGCGCCCGCCCGGCGGCCAGCGACAGCGACAGACCATTCGTGCGGCCCCGGCTCAACGAATCGGCGTTCAACAGCTTCGTGTTCATGGCAAACCTCGTGTCGCCCGGGCATCCTCGCCCCGGCTCGTGTGCATCATCCCGATCGAACCAAATCGCGTGGAACCCAGTCGCGTGAAACCCAGTCGCGTGAAACCCAGTCGCGAGGACCCGCGCCCGGGCCATCGCCCGCGACGCCCCTCTCCCCGAACTAGAACAGCAGCGTGAACGAGAGGTGGAAGCGGCTGCTCCCGTCGGAGACGAACTCCCCGCCGCCCTCCTTGTTCACTTCCTCCATCGCCACGCCCCAGTCGGCGCGGACGTTGACGTTCCGCAGCACCTGGAGCTCAAGGCCGAGACCCGCGCCCACCAGCGTCTCGTCGTTCTCGAACGACAGGCGGTCGTTGTTGGTCACCCGCCCGACGTCGATGAACGCCTTGGCGATCAGGTCCCAGTCCGCCGTGCCGTAGTACGGCGTCTGGGGCGTGGCGCGGAAGTCGCGCCCGAAGAGCCGCGTGGGCTCGCGCGCCGTGAAGGCGTTGGGGATGTGGAAGCGATACTCGAAGCTGGCGACGACCGAGTTGTCGCCCGCCACCACCGACTCCGGGTAGCCGCGCACGCTGTAGAACCCGCCGGCGACGGCCTCGAACGTCGGCACCAGGCGCGAGCCCAGCGCGTTTTGCCCGCGGAAACTCCCCACCAGCTCGTGCGCCAACGTCATGCCCTTGCCGTCCGCCGTCCCCCCGCGCGGGTTGAAGAGCGGCTCGATGAACAGCGACTGCGTCAGGTCCCAGCGGAACACCGCGAATTCATCGTCGGGGTTCGAGCGGCCCATGTTCCCGATTTCCGCCTCCTCCGTGCCCGCCATGCCCGAGACGTTGAACTCGACCAGCGCCTCGGCATAGGTGCGCGCGAAGTTGGTGTCGCGGGTCAGGCGCGCCCCGACATACGGCATGAAGAAGTCGTCCTCGCCCTCGATCACGTTGATCGGGTCGGTCTCGTTGCGGATGTGCACGTTCTGCCAGCGGGCGCCGCCCACCAGGTCCAGGAACGCCGGGCCCCACTGCGCCACGTTCCACGCCAGCTCGCCGCCCAGGCTCCACCCGTCGCCGGTGAACTTGGCCTCGCTCAGGCCCACGTCCGACGCGGTGAAGTCGGTCCACGAGCCGTACACCTTGGCCCGCAGCTTGTTCGAGAGGAGCGGGAACTCGTAGCTGGGCGTGATCGCGTGCGAGGAATCAAACCCCGCGGTCGAGTACTCCAATTGCAGGATGTCGTCGTGATTCGTCAGCTGGTTGTGGGTGAAGCCGAATCGCTCGCGCCAGTCCTCGGTGTTCTTGGTGCCCGTGTTCGAGATCTGGAAGTACAGCGTCCAGGGCTTGTTCTCGCCCACGAGGTAATCGACCTGGGCCCCGCCCTCCTCGTCGGCGGCCGAGACCGCGATGTCGACCACGCGCCCGGGGTGGCGCTTGAGCTGGTAGGCGTAGTCGTCGAGCTTGTCCTTGCGCAGGAGCGAGCCGGGCACCACCGGGCTGCGGGCCCGCACGTTGGCGTGGGCCGGGTGGTTGATCGATTGCTCGCCCTCGAAGCGCTCGCCCCTGGCGATGGTCCGCACGTCCTTGACGATCGCGGTGTAGACGACAAACACCAGGGCGGTGCGCCCGTCGCGCATGTCCTCGCCGGTGTCTTCGTTGATGTCCTCGTCGCTGGGCGCCACGTGCACGCCGTACACCCCGCGCCGGTTCAATTCGCCGACGATGGCCCCGGCGATCGCCTCGATGGCGCTCTTGCGGAACATGCCGCCCGAGCCCTCGGTCAGGTCGGCCAGCTTCAGCGTGACCGCGTCGCCCGTGCCCGCGGCGGCGTACCCCTCGGGGGTCTTGCCCAGCCGCACCGTCAGGTTCTGGAATCGCTCGTCCTGAAGGTCGGGCTGGCCGGCGTGGTCGCGCCCGTGCACGATCAGCACGCGCGAGATCGGGTACACGCGGCTGTCCGCCGCGGCGTCGTCGACCTTCACGAACACCCCGGCGTCCTCAGCCTTTCCTTCGGGGGCCTTGGCCTCCGGGGGATCAACCGGGGGTTGGGCCGGCGGTTGGGCGTCCTGGGCCCGCACGCCCGCCGCCATCCCCGCGCACATCGCCAGCACCCACGCGCCGCCGAAACCCATCACGCCGAATTTCCGATCCTCGCGCGCACGACCCATTCGCGTTCCTCGCTCTCGGGCACCGCCACGCCGATTCGACAACCCCGCCCCGAGGCGGCCGACGCCGTCAAACCGCACCGCCACGCCCGCTCAATGACCACGACCCCGTTCTTCCCGGAAAGGTCAAGAAGGACCTCCACGGCACCAAATCACAGGCCAGCCTAGCTCCAAACACCGAACACCGTCAACCCGACCCGCCCGATTCCCCCCATCACGGCCCAACCACGCCACCTGCCAAGATTCACACGCGCAATTTGTGCGCTCACTTGCTCCCCGCGAATTGCAGCCCCTGAACCGCGGATTGGAACGCGGCGTGGGTGATGGGGACCGGCTTGGCCGCCGCCCCGGCGGTGAACGCCAGGCGGAAGCCCACGTCGCTGAACTCGAAGCCCGCGCTGCCGCGTGCGATGGTCATGGGCGTCGCCGCATCGACCTTGGACGGCGAGAGCGCCGACGCGCCGATGACGCGCCCGAACTCGGAAACCTTCGCCGCTTCGGCACGGCTCGCCACCGGATCGACCGGGACGGTGGTGACAAACTCGGCGACGTTGCCGATCAGGTTCTTGAATCGCGAGCCGGGGCCGGCGCCGACCTCCGTGAACCACACCACGCCGTCGTCGGTCGTGACGGCGGGCGCGACGTCGGCGGCCTTCACCTCGCCGGCAAAGACGCCGTCGTAGGGCTTGGGCGCCTGCACGATGGGGCGGCACTGGTCAAAGACCTTCTTCCACGCCGCGTCGCGGAGGTTGGGCGTTCCACCCGCGTCCGCCGACGCCGCCGCCCATTCCGCGGCGGTTGGAAGCCTGCATCCGGCGAGCCCGGCGACATACGCCGCCGCCCCCACCGAGAGATACTGCATGGGCGTTTCGGCGGTGGGCGACGCGGGGCGCGGGCCGCTTGGATACATCTCTTTCTTGGCGCTGGTCATGGAGCCAAAGTTGGCGACGGCGAACCAGCCGGCGGTCCAATCGCGCGCGTTGGTGGCGGGCTGAATGGCGGTCGCCTGCTTGCCCGTCATCTTCCATTCCCAGCCGCGCACCCACGTCACCTGCTCGCTCCGCGACGCGGGCGGGAGCACGCCCAGCACGTCGGGCCAGGCCTGGGCGTTGTCGGCGGCGTCGACGAGCAGCCCGATCGAGGCCTCGGTGGTCGCCAGGTACGACGTCACGCCGCCGATTTCGAGACGGGCGAATTCGAGCGTGCGCGCCGGGCGGTTGACGCCGGTGAGGGTAAAGGCGACAACCTGCCCGTTGTCGCGGACCTCGGCGCGCCAGCCCTTGGCGCCCGGGCCGCTCTTGGTCGGATCGACGCCGGCGGACGCGGTGGCGCTCAGGAGCGATCGAACCGCGTCCAGGCCGGCGCCCTTGGTTTCGCCCGCGCCGGCGACAAAGGCGGCGAGGCGCGCGCGGAGCGCGTCATCGCCCGCGTCGTTCTTGAACGCTGCGGCGTCGCGCCGGAGCTTGGCGATCTCAATGTTGTACCTGACCGGCGCGGGGAGATCGCCGGGCTTGACGCGGAAGTCGTCGCGGTAGGACTCGGCCTCGAGAAGAGACTCGGCGCTGGTCTGGGCCGCGGCGTAGCGCGTCCAGATCTTTGCCGCGTCGGCGAGCACGCGCTTCTTGAGCAGCGCGCCGCGCTCGCCGCCCACGTCGTTGGTGGACGTCTCCATGGTGGCGACCGTGGCGGCGGCGCCCTTGAGGTCGGTGGCGTTGGCGGGCCAGCTCGCCGCGCCCGAGGCCAGGCGCGACCAGGCCGCGATCTGCTCGGCGAGCCTGGCGCCGGTCGCGTGGGCCGCCAATTCGCCGGCGTTGGAGCTGGCGGGGATGGCCCGGAGCGCCTCGATGCGTTCGAGTGTTTCGCGGGCCGCGGGCGTCGCGTCGCGGAACGCGGCGAATTCGGGGTTGGCACTGACCTTGGCGAAGATCGCGTCGACGCTCGAGCCGTCGGCGGTCTTCTCGCCGACCACGAACGCCTGCTGCAGAAGCGAATCGAGCTGGATGAACTGACGCCGCAGATCGTCGCGCTGCTTCTCGACCTCGGCGGCGGTGCGGGCGGCGGCCTCCTTGGCCTTCCGATCCGCCTCGTCCTTGGCCTTGCGATCGGATTCTTCCTTGACCTTCCGGGCCGCCTCTTCCTTGGCCTTGCGCTCGGCCTCGTCCCGGGTCTTACGCTCTGCCTCCTCGCGCGCGACGCGATCCGCGTCTTCCTTGGCCTTCCGAGCCGCCTCGTCCTTGGCCTTGCGATCGGCCTCATCCCGGGCGACGCGATCGGCCTCTTCCTTGGCCTTGCGGTCCGCGTCCTCTTTCAGCTTGCGCTCGGCCTCTTCTTTGGTCTTGCGGTCCGCCTCTTCCTTGGCCTTGCGCGCTTCCTCGACCTTGCGAGCCTCCTCGGCCTTTCGGGCTTCTTCGAGCTTGCGCGCCTCCTCGACCTTGCGTGCCTCGGCCGCGGGATCGGGCTTTGCCTCGGGTGGCTTGACTTCAGATGGTTTGGCCTCGGGCGGCGTGATCGGCTTCTCGTTGGCGGGCTTGTCGCTCATCGCGATGTTGGGCTTCGTTTCTTCCCAAGGTCGCCACGCCGCCAGCGCGCCGCCCACCACCACCACCGCCGCCACCGGCAGGAACCACGGGAACTTCTTCTTCGCCGGAGCGTTCGCCGCGGGCGCCGGGTTCGGCGCGGGCGAGCCCTGGGCTTCCGGCGTCGGGCTCGCGGCCTGTGGCGCGGGAGGCTTGGGCGCGGCGGGCTCGGGCGCCTTGACCACCTCGCCCGACCACGCCGCCACCGTCGCCTTGCAGCGCGCCATGAAATCGGGCGTCATCGTGTAGGGCACGTCGCTGGCGGGGGCCAGGGCCTTGCCGCCGGCGCGCAGGCAGAACAATTGCGGCGGGCCGGGGTCGCCCACGACCAGGTCGGCAAAGCCGATCTCGCCCGCGGGCGCCAGGGGCACCAGCGTGATCTGCGAGACGCCGCCATCGACCTCGCGCGCCAGCACGCCCATCCAGAATCTGGCCGCGTCGAGGCTGGTGACGCCGATCATCGGCACGCGCAGGTGCTGGGCCCGCGCGTCGATCAATCGCGTGCTCTTCTTCCCGTCACCCTTTCCGATCGGGCGGAACGGCGCCATCTCGCGGTCGATCTCGTACATCACCCGCTGCATCGCCACCGAATCGCCGCTCAGCCCCGCGCCCGCCAGCGTCGACGCCAGCTCCTTGGGCGGCGCGACGAACGCATCGCCCGGGCCGGCGCCGGCGCCCGCCAGCGCCTCGCGCAACCGCGAGCGCGCGTCGGCGGCGGCCTGGATCACCTCGCCCGCGCTCACGGCGGCTTGGAACCGCTCCTGCAGGCCCGCCAGCGCCGGCATCACCTGCGACGCCAGGAACGGCGTCGGCACGTTGTCGCACTGCGCGACCACCACCATCGGATACTTGCTGCGCCCCTTGCCGTCCTTGCTTGACCACAAGCGCCCGACCACGAGCCCGCCCGGACTTCTCCACACGAACTCGTGCGCAAAGGCGGCGAGGCGCGCCGAATCGTCCAGCGCCTCCCACGAGCCCGAGTCGATGTTGCCGGCGATGCACTCCTCGTACATCACGCGCTTGACCTCGGCGAGGCGCTTGGTCTCGATGCCCAGGTCGTCGATGTGATCGTCCCAGCCCGGGTGCTTGCCGAACACCGCGAGAAAAAGCTGAGGCTTGCCTTGGATGGCCATCGTCGTCGTTCCCAGTTCGCCGGGCGTGGGCGTCATTCAGCCGATCACGCCGTCCCGGTTCGTTTCGTCCCGATCACACACCCCGGCGCCGCGCACGCACGCTCACCACTTCCCGCCCTGGGGCCACAGGGCCCGGGCCGGCACGTCCACACTGAACCTGAGCCCGACGCGGACGAAGTAGGCCTTGCCGCCCGCGTCGGTGAAGAAGACCGGCACACGCCAGAACTTGCTCGGGGCGTTGGCGTCGGCCAGCGGCTTCCAGCTCGCGTCGGCGGGCTCGGCGCCGTTCTGGCACAGCAATTCCAGCGCGCCCCATTCGCTCGACGGCGCCCACGTCCCGGTCTGGTTGGCCGCCCCGCCCTTCATGTCCACCTTGAGCTTGCCGACATCCGACGAAGGAACGCCCATGCCCGTGATGAGCTCGGTGCCCTCGTTGGTGATGCCGACCGTCACGCCGTTCATCTTCAACTCGGTGAAGATCGCCCCGCCGATGGCGGCCTGAGCGCCGGCGGGCGAGCGCAGCTGCTCGCTCGCCTTGTCGGAGACATACCCGTGGTCCGCCAGCGCGACCACGCTGACCGTCTTGTCGGCCAAGAGCCACCCGCCCCAGGCGCGGAGCGACGCGACGAGCTCCTGCTTCCCGGCCAGGAACGGATCGGCCTTGAACAGCTCGTCGAGCTGCTCATCGACGCGGACGATGCCGGTCTTGGCGCCGTCCTGCACGCGCGTCCCGCCGGCCGCCGCGTTGGCGCTGGCGGGGAGCGCGTCGATGATCTTCTGCACGCGCTCCTTGGAGAGCTTGCCGCCGCCCAGGGCCGCCCCGTCGAAATACAGCGGGAACTGCTTGGCCTGGTCGAAGCGCACGCGATCGGGGTGATTCGCATAGGTCTCGGCCAGCACGCGGAGCATCTCGAAGCGCGCCAGCGACCAGTACGACTCGCCCACCCCTTGCACGCCGCCCTCGAGCACCTTGGGATCAAAGCTGGCAAAGTAGCCTTTGGCGAAATCCGTGGCGGCCATATTGCCGATCTGACGCCGTGCCTCGACCGGGCTGCCCGCCAGGGCCGCGAACTTCTGGCCCACCGCGTTGGGCACGTCGACGCGGAGCGAGGAGCCCGAGTTGTTGAGGGCGTCGCGGTCGGCGCCGAGCTTCTGCTGCCACTGCTTCAGCGATTCGGCGCGGGCCCCAAGGGCCAGGTCCAGCCCGGGGATGTCGAGCGCCACGATCATCAAGGCCTCGAGGTCGGCCAGCTTCTGCGACCAGTCGGACGAGCCGAGCCCCAGCTTGCCCGCGGCGTCGCGGGCCGCGTCCCAACTCTCGAAGCGGGGCGCGGCGTTCCCGATGGTCGTTTGCGTCCACGCCGTGAAATACTCGCCCGCGTAGCCCTTCACCGCGACCTCGGCCGCGTCGAGCTTGGCGCCCACGCCGGAGTCGCTCAGGAATCGCGCCGCCGCGTCGGTCTTGGCGAACTTGAAATCGTCGAGCACCATCGCGGCCCCGTTGGGGTCGAACAGCTCGGTCGACGACGCCGACGCCAAGGGCGCGCCGGGCAGATCGAGCTTGCCCTTGAACAGCCGCTTGTCGACCCGCGCCTCAACGCCCGCGGGGAGCGCCTTGGAAAGGTCGCGCACGCGGTCCTTGACCCAGCCCGCGTCGCCCGAAGTGCCCTCGAGCGCCGACGCCACCGCGCGGGTGCGGGCCGCCTTCTCGGCCAGCCCCACCACCTGCCAGGCCTTGCCCGCGCCGGTCCCGGCGGACGCCGCGTCGCCGGCCTGGGCGAAGTCCTTCTGGATCGCGGTCCGGGCCGCCCCGAACGTGTTGACGCGGGCCTTCTCCGCGGTCGTGAGCTCTCCCCACTTTGGCTTGGTGTCGCCGGCGGGAGGGGCCGAGGCGCGGACGGCGCCGTCGGCGGCGGCGTAGGCGCGGAAGCGGGCCGCGAACTCGAAATCATCGCTCGGGCGCGACGCCAGCACGCCGCCCGACTTGCTCTTCTCGTCCAACTGGGCTTTGAGCTTGTCGATCTCGGCGCCGATCGCCGTCGCCAGCTTGCCGCGCGCGTCCTTCATCTCCTGCTGGCGGGCCTTGAGGTCGCCCGCCCAGTCCTTGGAACCGATGCCCAGCGCGTCGATCGCCTTGCCGGCCGCCTCGCCGGCGCGGTTGACCTGGCCCGCCACCTTGTCCGTGGTCGAGCTCACGCCCGTCGGGAGCAGCGCCCCCGGCGCGCCCTCGGGGGCGGCCTCGTCGAGCACCGTCGCGTACGCCGCGCTCGCCTTGGCGATCAGACTCGTCCGCGCCGCCTCCAGTGTCTTGGCAAGTGCGTCGGGCTTTCCAAAGTCGGCGGCCTTGCGGGCCGCGTCCAGCTCGTCGTGCGCCGACTTGATCGCGCCGAACTTCTCGCTCCAGGACTTCTCGAAGCGGGCGTAGGACCCGTCGCCTTCCGCCAGCGTCTTGACGATCACCGGATCAGCGCCCGAGAGCAGCGCCTGCTCGGCGGTCTCGAACGCCCCGGCCTTGTCGCGGAGCGCGACGAGCTTGCCCAGCGCCGGGTCGCTCGCCAGCGCGCTGGACCAGTGGGCGTTGAACGCCGCCACGCCGGCCTTGACGAGGTTGGCGTCGCGTCCCAGCGACCCTTCGGCTCCTGGCCACTCGCCGCCGCCCTGGTCCTTGGCGTAGGCCCAGGTGACCAGCTCCTGGAGCTGCTTGGCCTCGCCGCCGGCCTTGGCGTATTCGTCCTTGGCCAGCACATAGCGCGCGAAGGCGTCGACATCGAAGGGAACGGGCTGCGCGGGCCCGACCTCGCCGCGTTCGATGCGGACGAGCCCGGCCAGCACGGCGGTGGCCTCGTCGCTCCAGGGCTTGCCTTCCTTCAGGTCGCGGGTCATGCGGGCCCGGGCCTGTTCGACCAGCTTGGCCGCCACCTCGCGCTCGATCAGCGCCGTCGACGCGCCCTTCAGGCGCGCCTCAAAGTCGCCGCCACGCCCCAAGACGCCCAGGAGATCGACGGGCTTCAGGAGGAGCGGCACGCTGGGCGGCTGCTCGGCCAATTGGCGCGACAGCACCACCGCGCCCGTGCGCGTCAGGTCGTCGAGCCCGATCTTCACGTCCTTCTGATCGCGGTACGCCGGAGCCGCGCCGCCCAGGCCCAGGGGCGACAGGTCGCCCATCCGCCCCCAGATCGTCCGCCACGACTCTTCCTTCTTGCCGACTTCCTGGCGGAACGAGTACGACGACAGGAGCGTGAGGCCAAGCAAGAGCACCGCCGCGCCGATCGCCGAGCCGACGACGACGCGGCGCTGGCGCGCCTGGTGCTTGTCGACGTTGGTGGCGCGGGTGACGAGCCCCTTCTCCTTGAAGATTTTTTCCTTGAAGACGTCGCGGAGGAAGTAGGACTTTTCCTCGGACACGCCGCCCGGGAGCTTGTCGACGCTGACGCCCAGCATTTTGGCGAGTTCCTCGTCGAGCTCGGCGCCCTGGCGCATGGACGAGGTGAAGTAGATGCCGCGGAGGAACAGGGGCTTGGGCGACCACTCGCCCTGCACGAAGATGAGCTCGAGGTAGCGCCGGAGGCGCGACGACAACCGCGCCAGGCTGTCGGGGAGGGCGTAGAGCGCGTCGACCTGGTCCGTGCGCCTCGCCTGGGGGTCGTCGGTGTGGACCGGGTCGATCATGAGCGCGTAGCGACGCCGGAGCAGGCGCTGGCGCACCGTCTCGATGTGCTCGGAGACCTGCTCGGGGTTGAAGACCGTGTCCAGGGCCGCGGGGTTGGACCAGCCCAGCATCTGGTGCTGGAGCCCGGGGTCGGTGACGTTCTCAAAGAACTCGCGGAAGCCGGTGATGAGGTCGCACTTGGTGACGACCACGAAGACCGGGAAGCGCACGTCGAGCATGCGCTGGATGGTGTCGAGCTGCTGGGCGATCTTTCCGGCCTTCTCCTGGATGTCGTCGCCCGAGTCCTTGATGAGGCTGTCGACGCCGATGCACAGGAGCATCCCGTTGATCGGGCACAGGGGCCGGACGTCCTTGAGCATCTTGAGCAGCTCGCGCCACTCCTCGCCGCCGCCCGTGCCGGCGTTCTCCATGAAGATTCGCCCGGCGGTGTCGATGATGACCGCGTCGTTGGTGAACCACCAGTGCATGTTGAGCGTGCCGCCCGCGCCCTGGAGATAGTTCTGAAGCCCCGGCGGGAATCCCACGTTGCAGTGGCGGATCGCCTCGGTCTTCCCCGAGCCCGACGGGCCCGCCAAGAGCACCCACGGGAGCGTGTACACGTTCTTGCCCGCGGCCCGGAACTTCTCCACGCCCTCCTCGAACGAGCGCCGCATCCCGTCGATCGCCGCCCGCTTGGCCGGGTCCGCGCCCGCCGCCGGACCGCCCGAAGTCGACGCGAACATGCGCCGCACCAGCGTCAGTTCCTTGGCCTTCTCGCGGTGCTTGTAGATGAACTTGACCAGCCACCACGCGGCGATCGCGACCACCAGGCCGATCACGATGATGAGGAGCATCTTGGGCGAGAGCCCGAAGAACTTCAGGACGCTCGAGAGCCCGCCGCTCTGCGCCAGCATCCACGCCATGACCAGCATCGAATCCATGATCGCTTCCTGATCGCCCGGATCGCCCCGGGCGCTTCACCCCGTTGATCGTGCCCCGCCGTCTCGCTCCGCCGCCATCCCGCCCGTGTCTACTTGGCCGCCTCCGCCGACGCGGTGTTGTTCTTGATCCCGTCCAGGGCCTGCCCGATGGTGTCGGTGGCCTCTCGGTATCCGATCCAGTTGGCCGCCAGGAGCGCCACCACCATGATCGCCAGCACCACGACCCAGCGCAAGACGCCCGGCGCCGCCGCGATCTCAAGCTCGCGCGTGTCGACCTTCTGGTACGCCTCGGGGCAGATCCGCGAGTTCTCCTCCGCGTCCATCATGGGGCGGATGCGGGCCGCGATCTCCAGCATCTTCTTGCGCAGGAACATCGGCCCGTCCGCCTGGCCCGTGTACATGCCCGTGAACCCCAGCGCCAGGCAGCTGTAGAACACCGCCAGCCGCTGGTTGGCCGCCTCGCCCTGCTCGCTCAGGGTCTCGTCGAGCTGCACGAAGAAATCCTGATCGCCCGCGATCCGCTTCAGCTCTTCTTCCTGCAGGTGCTTCCACGTCCGCGCGAACGGCAGCGCGCTCTCACGCACCATGAAGTCCACGAAATAAATCAGAGGCAGGCGCACCTTGGCGAATTGCTCGCCCAGCCCCGAGCCCTCGGCCCGCAGCTTCACCTCCGACAGCATCGAGCGCAGCTCGCTCCGCACCTGCCCGGCGTCCACCAGCCCGCCCTTGCGACCCAGCCGGTTCAGGCGGCAGATGTACTGGAACAAAGGCTCACAGGTCTCCACGAGCGTCGCCATCGATCCTCCCGTCGGGCCGCCGCCTTGGCGCGCCCGCTTCACCCACCCGATCTGTCCCAGGACCAGAAAGCAAGAAAGACACGGGGCCCGCCCCGCGGCGCACCCCCCGCCGGACTTTCTCCGCGCCTCACGTCGCTTCGCCCGGAACCGTCATGTACAAGTGCACTTCCGTGAACTCGAACTTCTCGTTCTCCGGCCAGCGGATCGCCACCTTCTTCTCTGCCGCGATCCGCTCCCACATGCTCTTGCTCTCGGCCCGGAGCAGGCGGAAATAGTTCAGCCCCACCTGCGCCGGCAGTTCGTACGGCGGGTGACGCTCCTCCGCCAACCGCACGCCGTAGATCATCAGCCGCTCCATGCTCCGCGGCATGAGCTTGAACTTGTCCGCGTCCTCCACCAGCTTGGCCAACTCCATCGGGTCCATCTTGGTCTTGATGCCCAGGAAATACTCGTTGGGCTGGGTGATGTGCTTGTCCTCGAGGTTGGCGGCCAGCACCGCGCCGTCCTTGGCGAACGCGACCTTCACAAACTTGGCCACGGTCCCGCGCGCCAGGAGTTGGCGGATCTTGCGGTCCAGCTCGAAGATCGCGATCCCCGGGTTGTCGTGGTCGTACTTGGGCGCCTCCCACGGGTCGCGGTCCGGCGACAACGCCGCCAATTCGCCCAGGCACCCGCGCATCTCCAGGTACATCTCGAACGGCGTCACGCCCGGCACGCCCGCCAGCGACGCGATCCGCGCCGCGTACACGTTGAGCGTGCGCAGCCGGAGCATCTGCTCATACTGGATGCCGCGCAGGTTCTCGATCGAGAACCCGCCTCGGGTCAGCTCGATCACGCCCTCGCGCCGGGTGGTCTCCAGCTGGTTCCCAAGGTCCCGCACCAGGTTGAGCAGCGCCCCCGACCCGCCCAGCACCAGGCACGGCGGGACATAGGTCTTGTCCTGCTGCGGGCGCCCGATGTCGTCTCCGGTGGCGTGCGCGATCCGCACCAGGGGGAGCACCTCCATGTCGCTCACGTCGTCGCCCTCGACGACCAGGCGCGCGTTGACGCGGCGCACCAGCATCGCCTGCTTGTTCTCGCCCGTGTTCTCGTCGGGGCGCGTCGCCTCCGACACGTTGTACAGGCGCTTGACCTGCGAGCCCGCCGCCCCAGACGAGGGGTCGACCGTGTTGCCGCGGGCCGCCTGCCACAGGGGCACCGCCAAGGACACCGTGAACGCGCCGCTGGTGCCCGCGAAGATTTTCTTGATGTCCAGCCCCGGCAGGTCGGTGGTCTCGGGAACATCCACCTCCAGCCCGCTGGGCATCACCGCCCGCAGGCGCTCGAAGCGCACCGTCAGGTTCTCCAGCGAGTCGACCGAGAGCTTCATGTCCACCACGCCGTAGGGGTGCGACCAGCCCAGGCGGCGCTCGCGCCCGAAGCGCTCCTCGCCCTGGCGGGCCGTCACCTGCAGGTGGTGCGGCTGGAGAAACAGCCCCTCGTGCCAGTGCACGGGGCTGAGCGAACCGACCTGCGTCTGCGCCGTTCCCTTGGCCATCTGGACTCCCATCGTCAAAGCGCGTCCCGCGCCGATCCCCGCGACAAAGCCCGTGCAAACCCGATCCAGACCCGCTACAACCCGGCCTTCTTCATCCAATCCTCGACGAACCGCGCGATCGCCTGCGTGATCTCCCCGTCGATCGCCTGGCGGTCCAGCGAACCGGCCCGGAGCTTGTAGGCCTTCCAGCAATCCGCGTCCTTGCTGCGGAACGCCGAGTCGCCGATGCCGTCCTCGATCGCGCCGGGCGAGAGCTGCGACACATACTTCTCGCCGAACGCCGTCCCCGCCTGCCCGATCGAACTCACCACCGCGATGGCCATCTGGAGCAGGCGACGGACCTCGGGCGCGACCGGCCCGCCGCCCGCCAGCTCGCCCTTGCCCGTGACATAGTCGCGGAGGAACCGCTGGAGCGTGCCGTTGCGCCGCAGGGGCGAGTTGGGCGCCAGCTTCTTGGACCACATGCCCCACACCAGGTTGTCGACGCCCATCGCAAACTCGAACATCGCCACCGACAGCTCCGCGACCCGCGCCGCGTCGGGCATCTCGCCGACCCCGAACGCCAGCTTGTCCCGCAGCTTCGACACCTGCGCCTCGGAGAGCCCCGCCCCGCCCCCCGCGGGCGCCACCCCCGACTGCGACAACCGCGCCGCCGCCTTGGCCTTCTGCTCCGGCGTCGCCAGCCCCCACTGCTTCACCAGCCCGTCCACCATTTCTTCAAACGTCAGCTCGCGCGGCTTGACGACCTCGACGACCTTGGTCTGCGTGACAGCCCCGGCCGCGCCCGCCGCCCCGTTCCGCCCCGCGCCGTCCGCGGTCGGGAACGCCCCCATCAATTCCTTCAGGAACTCCTCGCGATCGCCCGACGCGATCGATTGCAGGGCGCGCGAAATCTCCCCGTCCAGCTGCTCGCGCCGAACGTCCACGGACTCGTCCGAAAGCTGGCTCTGCACCAGCCGCAGACGCGCCACCAGCGCCATCACCTTGCGGGAAACCTCGCTCGAAGCGTCGTGCACACAACCCCCCGGGCCCCTCGGCCCGAAAACACCGGACGCCATCATACAGACCGCACGCCCGCCCGGAGCAACCGCCCCGCCCGCGCCCCGCGACCACCCCGCACGCACGCTCCACTCCAGCAAACCGCGCCACCCGCGCCCCACAGGGTCCCATCACGCATTTTCCGCGCCACGACCCGCGACCCGACCACCGCGCCCGCCGATTCCTTCCCCCGACCGACCGCCCATGTGTCGGAGGAGTGTCCCATGCAATTCAATCCCCGGAAGGTTCTCGTCCCCGCCGCCCTCACGCTGGTCGCGGCCCTCGCCGGCTGCTCCGCCGGCAACCAATCCCCCGCCGTCTACACAAGCGAGAAGGGTTTCGGCGCCGGCGATCGTTTCGGCACCTACCTCTTCGTCGACGACCCCGGCGCCAAGCGCCCGATCAACCAGAATCAAAGGCCGCCCGCCGGTCGAACACAGCCCTCGACCGCCAGCGCCCATGAGCAAAACGCCGACTAGCGCGCCGCCCGGAGACGCCACGATCGGAGAGAGCGCCGACGCCTTGCTCACTTCAGCAGTGAAAGGGCGTCGGCGGCGTTTTTGAGCCGCCCCGCCAGCGGCAACGACGCCGTCGCCGGCCCACCACCCGACGCCTCGAACGCCAGGCGGAACCCAACGTCCGCGTAGCCCTGCGTCGCCGCGCCCGTCGCCCGCTGCGCCTGGTCCGCCGCCACTTCCTTGGCCGACATCGCCGACCCGCCGATCACCTGCGCCTGGCCCGCCGCCGCCCCGGGCGCCAGCACCCATTCCGCCACGTTGCCCACCAGGTCATGGAAGCGTCCATCGGGCGAGGCGGCCGTGCGGAACCACACCGTCCCGTCGTCCCCGCCATCAACTTCCACCGCGTCCATGCGCACCGGCACCTTGACGCCGGTCGGCACGAACGCGCCGTCGTCGGGCCACGGGAGCGTGTCGAACCGAGGCTTGGCCGCGCCCTGCGTCACGCCGATCATGTGGTCGCGCATCGCCTTCCACGCCGCGTCTCGCCGGTTCGCCGATCCATCGACCTTGGGCCCCATCCCCGCCGCCGCCGACCATTCCGACGCCGTGGGCAATCGGCAGCCGATCGCCGCGGCGGCCTCGCTCGCCACCCGCGCCGACACCTGCTGCATCGGGTGCGACGCCGACGGAGCGCCGATCTTTGGCTCAAGCTCCACGGGAAACGGCGCCTGCCCGGCGTTCTGAAGCCCCGGCGCCGTCTCCAACCACCCGAACTTGTCCCCGCCACGCCCGCCCTTGCCCCGGGCCGGCTCGATGTCACCCTGGCCCTTGGGCTGCCAGCCGATCGGTCCCACCAGGTCAGCCCGCTTGGCCAGGCGCGTCATCGTCGGCTTGCCAAACGCCGCGTCGCGGAACACCCCGATCGAAACTTCCGACGCCGACAGGAACGTCTCGGTCCCCGCGATGCGGATGAACTCGATCGACTGGCCCGAGGGGGTCGTATACACCACCGACGCGCCGTCCGCGCCGGGCTTGGCGCTCCAGCCCGCGCTCCCCGGGCCCGCCGTGGCAAAGTTCACGCTCCCGCCGCCGGTCGGCGCGGGTTCTTTTTCCGCCGCGTCCAGCGCCGCCACGATCGGCGCGACTTCCGCCGCCACCGCGGCGCCCAGCGCCCCCGCGCCGCCACGGAACTTGTCCGCCGCCGCCTTGGCCGCCGCGTCGTCGCCCGCCTTGGCCACGTCATCCTTCAATGCCAGCACCAACAGGTTCAGGCGCGCCTTGGCCGGGATGTCCTCGGCGGTCGCGCCGAACCCCGCCGCCATCGCCATCGCCTTGCGGATCGCCGCCGCGTCGTCCACCTTCACGCCCTTGACGCCCGCGACAAACAACGCCCGCCTGCGATCGTCGGCGTCTTTGGCCAGCGCGTCGCGCTTGGCCTTGGCTGCGTCGGGGAGCGCGCGGGCCGCCTCACGCACACGCTCCAGGATCGCGCCCGTCGACTCGACCGCGTTCAGGTCCCCGGGCGCGCCGTCCTTCACCAGCGCCAGCACCCGCCGCCCCGCCGCGATCGACCCGGAGGCGTTCCCCGCTTTGCTCTCGTCCGCCGCGCGAGTGGCCGCCGCGTCCGCGCCCGCGATCGACGCGATCGCGCCCAGCCCCCGGGCCCGCGCCAACGCCGTGCGCAGCGCCGCGTCGCTCCCGATCGCGTCGGCCTCCAGGTCCGCCGGCACCAGCGCCAGCAGCGCCTGGATCGACTGCCCGCCGCTCGGCACTTCTCCCGCGTCCAGACCCGCCGCCAGGTTCGCGGCGATCGCGCCCAGCGCGCCCCGCGCCGCCGTCACCTTCGCCGCCCGCTCGCCCGCGGTACGCGCCGCGGCCTCGCTTGCCTTGCGGGCGTCCTCGGACTTCTGGTCCTCTTCCGCCTTGCGATCCGCCGCGGCCTTCCGATCGGCCTCGTCTTTGACTTTTCGGTCTGCCTCCTCCCGCGTCTTGCGCTCCGCCTCCTCGCGGGCCGCGGCGTCCTCGGCCTCCTTCCGCTTTCGGGCCTCCTCGGCTTCCTTCAGCTTGCGGGCCTCCTCGGCCTCCTTCCGCTTGCGGGCTTCCTCGGCCTTCCGTTCCGCGTCGGGGTCGGGCGTCACCGACGGCTTGGACCCATCGTCGATCGGAGGATCAACGTTTGGGCTCGGGTTCGGCTTCGGCGGCTCGGGCTCGGGGGGGTTGATGACGATCCGTCCATCCTTCTTCGGATCATCCTTCGGCAGGTTCGCGATCACGATCGCCGCCACCGCCACCAACCCCACCGCGCCGACGCCGATCCCGATCCACTTGCCCGCGCCGGCCTTCTTCGGCTCGGCCTTGCGGCGCTCGGATTCCCGCTCAAGCTCCTCGAACGACTTGGGCGCATCGCCCGCCACGCTCGCCGTCGACACTCGCCCCACGTTCGACAGCGACGCCGGACGCGAACGCGCCATCGACGCCTCGACAGGCGCCGGCGGCGTCTTGGCCGGCGCGCCCGACGCCGCCCGCGACTTCGACGCCTCGACCGCCGCCACGCCGCTCTCGTGCGACGGAAGGTCCTGCGTCACGTCCGCGTCCATCGCAGCCGGAGTCGGCGTGGGTTGTGGCACCGGCTGTGGCGCGGGCGGGCGCGAGGGCGGCCGCTCCGCCATCGGCGCGGGCGCCGGCTCCGCGGGCGTGGCCTTCGCCGGCTCGACCCGCGGCTCCTCCATCCGCATCGGCGGGGGCGCCGGTGTTGGCGGCGGCGGGGGCGGCTCGCTCTTGGGAGTCACCACCGGGCGGCTCTTGGCCGCGTCCGACTTGATCGCATCCGACCTGGCCGCGT
>JAEUJA010000019.1 GCA_016793195.1 Phycisphaerae bacterium | reverse complement strand
AGAAGAAGTCTCAGGCCCGCGCCCCGCTCGATGCGAAGCTCTGGCGTCGCATCGCCGCCGCCCTCGCCCGCCGCGGCTTCGACGACGACGACATCGAGCGGGCCATGGATGCCCTCGGCCCGCCGCCACAGTCGGGCTCCGATCGGGGTGATACCCTCTAGCACCGTGCGGCTCGAATCAAGGACGAACGCCCCCATGCCGAACAGCGCGACGAACAACAAGCCGAACAGCATGTCGAACAACACCAGCGGCCCGCGCGTCCCCGCCGCTCCTCAACGCGAAGCACGCGCCGCCCTCGGCACGCTCTGGCTCGCGTCCTTCGCCGCCCTCCTCCCCGCCTGCGCACATTCCAATTCACGCAATCGCCTCGCCGACGACATTTCACTCCAGGCGTTCCAGCCCGCCAGGCAGGTGCTCAGCAGCCAGGACACCCAGCGCGCCGACGACCCGCCCTCGCTCACCTCCCTCGATCGCTCGGCCTGGGAGCCCGTCACACTCGCGATACCCGTCGACGCCACGCACCACCGACCCACCTACCGCTTCCTCGCGCCGATCGGCCCGCGCCAGCTCCGCCGCCAACGCGGCGAATATCCCACCGCCGCCAGCGCCCTGGACCTCGACGGCGGCCCCGCCTCATCGCGGCAGCGCTTCTACGAGAGCATCCTCGAACCCATCCACGCCTCGCTCGAACTCGCACGCCTCCCGCTTGCCATGGCGATCCATCAGCCGTGGCGAAGGGCCTGGAGCCCGATGGGAAGCTACGACCGCGCGCGAAACCTCGGCGAACGCCCCGAGACCATGGACGATCTGCACGACACCAACATTCCACGCCGCATGTCCCCGGCCTACGAAGACGAATCACTCTTCATTCCCAACGACCCCACGCGCGAGAACGACAACTCCAACCGCCCGCCGTCGCAGGCCGACCCGACAACCGACCCGAGCAGTCCTGCTCCATCGGAGTCGACATCACCCGGCGATCCCGACGCGCCCGCGACGATCCCGCAATCCACGCCCGCCGAACCCGCTCCCACCAGGCCCGCCCCCTCCAATCCAGATGGGGGCTCGCGCCGATGACCGCTCACCCTCACTTCGACTCGCGCGGCCTGCCCGCCGGCTACCCATTCAAGCCCGCAGACGAGATCACCGCCGCCGACGCACGCGCCGCGCTCGCCCGCGGCCTGCTCCTGGTCGACGTTCGCACCACCGAGGAACTCGCCGTCGCCAGCGTCCCCGGCGCCACCCACATCCCGCTCCACGAACTCGACAAACGCATCGACGAACTCGCCGACCACGACGGCCCGATCGCGTTCATGTGCCACCACGGCGTGCGCTCCATGAAGGCCACGCTCATGGCCCGCGCTCTCGGCAAACCACAGTCCATGTCCGTCGCCGGCGGCATCGACGCCTGGTCCCTCGCCGCTGATTCAACCGTGCCACGCTACGAGCGCGACGGCGCGGGCTTCAAGGTCGTGAAGTAGCCGCGCCGCTACAGTCGCCCGATGACCATCCGGCGTGTGCCAACAGATTTTCGCGTCGACGAGATCGCCACCGCTGCGTTCCGAGAGTCCATACGCCCCGCCGCCGACGCACGCACCCTTCACGCGATCTACCGACTCGAAAAGACCTCGCTGACCACGCCCGAGGCGACCGCCCGCCTCGCCAAATCGCTCGCGCTCCGGGCCGGCGAAGTTGTCCACGCTGGCCTGAAAGACAAGCACGCGTTCACCACCCAGCACGTCAGCGCCAAGACCCGCGACCCCGCCGCCGCCGATCGCTTCGCGCCCGAGATCACCGCGCCGGGCCTCCGCGCCACGCTCCTTGGCTGGTCCGATGCGCCGATCGACGCTTCCATCATCGAATCCAACCACTTTGAGATCGTCGTTCGCGCCCTGACGCGAGAGTCAAGCACCCGAATGTCGCGACACGCCGCGGCACTCACACTCCCCAGCGGCATCGTCCCGACGCCATTGCTCATTCCTCATTCCCCACGGCCGCCCGCCGCGACTTCCCTCCTTGTCACCAACTACTTCGGCGAGCAGCGCTTCGGCTCGGCCCGCCACGCCCAAGGCCTCGCCGCCGCCCACCTCGTCCGCGCCGAGTTCGAGCCCGCGCTCCGGCTCCTCATCGCCACGCCCGCGCGGAAAGACACCGGCGCTCGCCGCGCCTTCACCCGCGCCGCCGCCACGCACTGGGGCCACTGGAGCAACCTCCTGGCCGCCACCGAGCCGTGCTCGCTCCGCCATCCAATCGAGCGTCTCGCCGCGGGAGGCACCTTCATCGACGCCTTCGCCGCGCTCCCGATGATCGATCAACGCCTGTGCGTCGACGCGTATCAGTCCTGGCTGTGGAACCATGCCGCCTCCGATCTCGTGCGCGAGTCCTTTGCCGCCGATCCCGGCGCGACCCTCGACATCGCCACCGACCACGGCCCGCTCGTCTTTGTCCGCGCGGACGCCGTGCCCACGCACCTGGCTGACCTCATCGCGCCCCTGCCCCGAAAGGGAGCCCCGCTCGAAGGCGGCTGGTCCCGCGCGATCGAGAACGTGCTGGCGCGCGAAGGCCTCGCGCTCGACCAACTCGAAATACCTTCGCTCCGCCGCCCGCGCTTCGACCAGGGCGAGCGTCCGCTGTTCGTGCGCGCCATGAACTTCACGCTCTCCGCGCCCGCCCCCGACGAGTTCGCCAAAGGCCGCCTCGCCCGCACCGCGTGCTTTGATCTCCCCTCGGGGTCCTACGCGACCGTGGTGCTGCGGGCGCTCGGGCAGTGACCCGGCTTCAGGCTCTGCCCTGTCCGGCGGCCCGTCTCCTGTTCTCCCGCCTCCTGGTGGCCCGCCTCTCCGCGGCGGGTCGACATCCGCCCGACTTCCGCGTGTCGTTCGACCAACGAGCGCCCTTGCCCGATCCGTCGGGCAGGACCAATCCACACGATGCAGCATCGACTACGTCCGCCCCAACCCAGCCCGCGCCAGCTTCTTCGGCGCCACCAGCGCCCACGACGCCGCGACATGCCGTTTCAGCGCCGCGTCGCTGATACGCAAGAGGTGTATCCCGATCCAGCCGCTCGGACCCACATACGCCGGGTAGTAGTATCGCTTCGGATTCTCCGCGAGCAGCCGCTCCTGCTCGCCGTCAGCGAGCGGCAGCACCACCGCCAGCCGCCCGTCCTCGTGATGATCGATGCTCATCATCGCAAAGACCCGCTTGCCGACGAAGAACGTCGGCTCGCCGTGCGACCTCCGCTCGCCGGCGCCGGGCATCGCCAGCGCGATCGCCCGCACTCGGGCAAGGTGCTTCTCGATCGAGGCGAGCGAAACGCGACGCCCGCCGGCCGCTGGGTCGGCTCGCGCCGCCGCTTCCATCGTCCGCGACGCCGATCTCTTCTTTGCTGCCGCCAAGCGATCGGCCCTTTCGGATCTCACGCAATTGCAACGCCACCCAGACGACCAACGCCGACATCACTCACGCGCCCGCTCATGCGCTCACTTCTCCGACTTCTTGTGCTTCAAAAACCACCCCGGCAGTTCCTTCTCCGCAAACGCATTCTCCCACGAGTTGTGCCCCACGCCCGGGTACAGCGTCTCCTTCAGCTCCGCGCCGTCCTTCCCGCGCCGATCTCGCAACACCTTCGTGATGTTCGTCGTCTGGGCCGGCGGCACCACCTTGTCCGCAAGCCCGTGAAACGCCCACACCGCCATCGACGCCAGCGGCCCGGCCATCATGTCCGGGTCGCCATAGCCGCAGATCGGCGCGATCGCCGCGAACCGATCCGGGTGCGTCGCGCCGATCACCCACGTGCCGTGCCCGCCCTGCGACAGGCCCGTCAGATACACGCGCGACGTGTCGATGTTCTCACGCGAAATCGTGTCGTCCAGAATCTTCATCACCGTCGCGTCGTACGTCTCCCACTCCTTCTTCAGCACCGGCTTCTGCGGCATGATGACCACAAACGGCCAGCGCTTCGGGTCGTCCATGATCGACTCGGCGAGGCTGCTCTTGCCCACATGCCTCCAGCCGTCCGCCCCGCACTCGCCCGCGCCGTGCAGAAACACAATCGCCGGCATCGCCTCTTCGCCGCGACCCTCCGGCGTGTACACCACATACGCCAGCGACTGCTCGCCCTCGCCCATCCGCCGAAGCTCAAACCCCGGCGGCGTGCGATCCGCCATGTCTTCCATTCCCGCCACGCCGCCATCCCGCACCGGCACCGCGCACGCGCCAATCACAAGCCCGGCCCCGATCGCGGCCCCGATCGCACCCAACTTCGCCAATACCACCGCCGTGCTCGTGACACTCATCGGAATCTCCTCACGCTTCGATCGCTCGTTCGCGCGCCGCCGTCGCGGCGGTTCAAACCGCGCCCGCCGAGACAACGCCGCCCGTTGAGTCTATCGAGCAGGCGAGAGCTCATTCCGCGCCGAATTCACGTATCGACCCGACCGGCACGAACTGACACCTCGCGTGGCCCCTTTCCGCATTGCCCATTGCCCACTGCCCTATGCCCCGCCCCCCGCCTCATCCCACATTCGCCATCAGCCCCTCGCCCGGCCGCACCAGATGCACCTTCGTATACCCGACCTGAAACCCCATCCGCCGCACGTTCCGCTCCGTCGCCACGCCCGGCTTTGATCCGATCGTCGCCAGCGCCGCGCCGCGCGCGACCGCGATGTTCAGCCGCGCCGCCAGCAGCGCCTGCTGTACGCCGCGCCGCCGATACGCCTCCAGCACGCTCAGCCCGAACAGCGCCGCCATGTCCCCGCGCACCGCCATCGAGCCCGCCCCGACCGCCACGCCCCCAAGCCGCGCCACCAGCGACACGCTCTTGGGATTCCGCGCGCTGCGAATCACCGCCTCCATGTCGCTCTCGGGCACCGCGTACCCCGGCGGCAGAAACCCGCTCATCGCCGTCATCGCAAACTCGCGGATCGCCGACTCGTCGCGCGTGTCAACCTCCTGAATGACCAGGCCGTCCGGCGGCGTCACCACCGCGCGAATCTCCCCTCCCGCGCGAAGCTCTCGAAAGAACACGTTCTCAAAGATCCGCGGCACAAACCCACGCTCCGCCAAGAGACGCACGAACCCCTCGTCCGCGAACGGGCACAGCTCGATCCGCGGCTCCACGCCCCGCGACGCGTGATACTCCACCAGCGCATCAACTTCGCCCGGCAAAACCTCGCCGCCAAGCCCCATCCCCACCGCGTTGTTCAGCCACGACCCCGGCGCGCCGCGCGACATGATCCCGCCGCTCGCCGGACGCACGCTCTCCGCCGCCATCTCGCCCACGCCCTCGGCCTGCCTCGACTCCTCGCGCCGCGCCAGTTCCCTCAGTTCAATCATGCCCCGAGAATACACGAGCGGCCGGGCCTCTCGCGCCGACACCCGCCGCCCAACTCATCGGCCGGCGAAGTGGCCTCGCGCAACACCTCCCGAGCAGCCTTCACGGTGATTCGATGAATCCCGCTGTTTTGAGGCCGAACGCCTGGCCGCCAGGAGGCGGGGCGTGGAGCCAGGAGTCTTCGACGAGCGACACCCCCGACACGCGCCGCTGACACCGCGCAGCCTAAGAGGCTTCTCGTGGCGCCCAGGGGGCCGCAGACCGCTCCGCCCCGCCCGCCCCGATTGATCCACTCTTCACGTCCTGCCCGCCGGGCCGCCCCCAGCCCGCGCCACAATCCCCAGGATCGCCAGATTCCGCATGTTCGCCTTGAACGCAAGGTCGACCACGTCGCCCAGCCCGGGCACCACACCCGCCAGCGCATCGATCGCCACGTTGCACAACATCGCACCCACCTGCCCACGCGTCGCGCCAAGACGCCAGCCCTCGTACACGATGTACAACGACGCCGCCGCGCTGATCGCATCGCCCGCCGCGGGAATCAACCCCACCAGCGGATCAAGCCCCACACGCACCGAGGTGCCGGGAATCACAAACGCGCTATCCAGCAGCACGGCCAGGGCCGCCACACGCCGACGCGCGCTCGCCCGCGCCTCCTCGCGCTCGTGCCGACGGAAAAGCCTGCTCACCAGCGACCACGCGCCCCGCCGAGCGCCCCGCCCAGCGCCGTCACACGAGCCACGCCGACGCGCCGTTCCGTCATGCTCGCCCCACCCGCCAGCGTCACCGAACGCGCCCGCACCGCCCCCGCCCGCTTCCACACGCCGAACTGTCACCGGAATCGCGCTCATCGGTCCCCTTTCCACCGCTTTGTTCGGCAAGCGCCAGGGGACATTTCACATCCCGCACCCCCACCACTCGCCCCGCCCCAGTTCCAGCAGCCCCGCGTTTTCCGCTACGCTCCGCCCCATGAACCACCGCTTCCTCTCCGCCCTCGCCCTCGCCACGCTCACGGCTGTTTCACCCGCTCAGACCGCGCTCAACGAACTGCCGCGCCCCGGCGGCGACCTACGCGAGCTCATCGAACGAGCCGGCGAGGACAGCGCCTCCCTGGCGCGCTGGCACAGCATCCGATGGTCCGAGGCCCGCTGGAAAGATGTGGAATCGCTCGCAAGCTCGCAGCTCGCCACCCTTGAGCGCGTCCAGTTCGACACGCTCTCGCAGCAGGGCAAGATCGACTACCTGCTCCTCCGCAACAAACTCCGCGAATCGCTGGCCCAGGTGAAGCGCCACCGAATCCGCATGGACGAGATGAAGGAACTCCTCCCCTTCAAGAACGCCATCATCACGCTCGAAAGCACGCGCTGGCAGATGGAGCGCCCCGACCCTCGCGCCTCGGCCTCTACCCTCGCCGGCTTCGCCGCCGACATCAAGAAGGTCCGCGAGCGCATCGAGAAAGGCCGCAACCCGGAAAAGAAGCCCGACGCGCCAGCACAATCCGACGCGCCAGCACAATCCGACGCGCCAGCACAATCCGACGCGTCACAACCTCCGCCGCAAACCGTTCCCCCGCCCGCCCCAACGCCCGCCGCCGATTCGCCGATCACGCTCACCCCGGTCCAGGCCCAACGGGCCGCCGACGCCGTCGCCGACTTCCGCCGCGCGCTCGCCAACTGGTACGAATACCACGCGCCCTATGACCCCGAGTTCCCGTGGTGGTGCAAGAAGCCCTTCGAGGAGGCCCGTGCCGCGCTCGACGACTATTCGCGCTACCTCCGACAGGACATCGCCGGCCTCAAGGGCGCGCCCGACGACCCCCTCGTCGGCAATCCCATCGGGCGCGACGCGGTCATCGAAGACCTCAAGCTCGAGTTCGTCGCCTATCCCCCCGAGCAGCTCATCCTCATCGCCGAGCGAGAGTTCGCCTGGTGCGAAGCTCGCATGAAAGAAGCCTCGCGCGACATGGGCCTCGCCGACGACTGGAAGGCCGCCCTCGAAAGGGTCAAAAATATCACCGCGCCCGCCGGCGGCCAGACCGCCATGATGACCGAGCTCACCCGCGAGGGCATCGACTTCGTCAAGAAGCACGACCTGGTCACCATCCCCGAAATCGCCGAAAAGTTCTGGCGACTCGAAATGATCTCCCCCGAAAACCAACGCTTCTGGCCCTTCGCGTTCTACGGCGGTCAATCCATCGGCGTCGCCGCCCCCGCCGATTCCATGACCCACGACGCCAAGCTCCAGTCCATGCGCGGCAACAACCGCCACTTCTCCCGCATCGTCGCGCCCCACGAACTCACGCCCGGCCATCACCTCCAGGGCTTTATGGCCGCCCGCGTCCGCCCCTACCGCGGCACGTTCACCACACCCTTCTTCGTCGAGGGCTGGTGCCTCTACTGGGAGATGAAACTCTGGGACATGAACTACGCCCAGTCGCCGGAGGACCGCGTCGGAATGCTCTTTTGGCGAATGCACCGCTGCGCCCGCATCATCATCAGCCTCAAGTACCACCTCGGCGAAACAACGCCCAAAGACATGATCGACTTCCTCGTCGACCGCGTCGGACACGAACGCGACAACGCCACCAGCGAAGTCCGCCGCTACATCGGCCCAGACTACGGCCCGCTCTATCAGGCCGCCTATATGCTCGGCGGGCTCGCCATCCGCGCTCTGCACGACGAGGCCGTCACCAAGGGCGGCATGAACGAACGCGATTTCAACGACGCCCTCCTCACCTACGGCTCGATCCCCATCGAGCTCGTCCGCGCGGGCGTCCTCAACCAGCCCCTCGCGCGCGACGCCGAGCCCACCTGGAAATTCGCCGGCGATGTCGCGCCCGCGCCGTAGATCGCGTTGAGTCTCCCTGCTCCTTCTTCCGATCGCCCACTCCCTGTCGCCCATCGCCCCCCCCCCGTCAAGCACGACGCTCGCCCCTCCGTGGGTCCGTCCGGGAACCACTCCCGCATTCCCGCACCTTCGCCACGCCACGCCCGCCATCGCGCTTGCGTTCACCGCGCACGACCCGATACCCTTCATTCGCCGCATTCGTTCCAACCCAATCTCTTTGTACGGACCCTGTCCGGCTTCGGCAGAATCTGCAAGAATGGACGCCACCAGCGACATTCCAAGAGATGAAACGCCGGGCGGGGACTCGACCCCGCTCCGGTTCACTCGTGGGACGCTCACGCCGACGGAATTCGCCGGCTTGTTTGAGCAAGCGGCACGCAAGCTCTGGTGCGTCGCCGCCGCCGTGACGAGCGATCGTGATCGCGCGTCCGACGTCGTGCAGGAGGCCGCCGTGGTCGCGCTCGCCAAGCTCATCGAATTCGACCCGGCCACCAGCTTCGACGCCTGGATGGCCCAGATCGTTCGCTATGTCGCCCTCAACGATCGGCGCAAGTCCAAGCGCCGCCCCGCCCGCGCCGCCGACCCCGCCGTGCTCGACGCCACCTCAAACCCCGACCCCGCACCCCGCACCGGCCACCGCTCTCTGGGCGCGCTCCTGGCCGACGAACACGCCTTCGACGACGCCGTCCGCCATTCCCTCGCCGAGCTCGAGGAAACCGCCCGCGCCTGCCTCCTCATGAAAACCGTGCTCGGCCTCTCCTACGCCGACATCGCCCGCACCCTCTC
>JAEUJA010000003.1 GCA_016793195.1 Phycisphaerae bacterium | reverse complement strand
CGAGATCGGCGTGTCGAGCGCGATGGCCGCGGCGGGCCTGACGCAGGTGATGGGCGGGACGCCGGAGCAGGCGCTGATGGCCGCCGAGATCGCCATGGAGCACCACCTGGGCATGACCTGCGACCCGATCGCGGGCCTCGTGCAGATCCCGTGCATCGAGCGCAACACCATGGGCGCGATCAAGGCGATCACCGCGGCCAACATCGCCATCGAGGGCAACCCGTCCCACGCGAAGGTCTCGCTCGATCACGTCGTCAAGACGATGTGGGAGACGGCCAAGGACATGCAGGCCAAGTACAAGGAAACGGCCGAGGGCGGCCTGGCGGTGCACGTGTCGGTGAGCGTGAGCGAGTGCTAAGGAAGGTGCGGGCGCGAGCAAAGCGACGCCGCGCGATTGGAGCTTGGGCGCGGCCCCGAGAAACAACGGGTTTAGCGTCGGAGAGGTGTGCGTCCGAGGGCGGTCGAGCGGACATAGTCCGACACGCTCCGGAACCCCTCGCGGTTGGCGAGCGATTCGAGCGTGAGGCGCTCCTCGGCGGTGATTCGGATGTTGACCTGCTGGTCGCGCTTGCCCTCGCGCGCCGGGGCCGGGGGCGTGTCGCCGGATTCGAGGATCAGAGCGATCGACGCGGCGGTTGCTTCGAGTGTGTCCTTGACGCAGGCGGCCAGATCGTCCCCGCCGCCCATCACACCGGGCATTTCGACGGTGCAGCCAAGAAATCCGTCGCCCTCGGCGTCCTGTTCGATCACGAGCCGGTACTGAGCTGCCAACTTGCGGGCGGCCGACATGGTCTTGGGGTCAAACGGGGCGCTGGTCCCCGGTGTGGACCGCTTAGATCGCGATGCCGAAGTCCCGCTCGATCTTCCGAAGGTACTTGGGCTTGACGCGCCCGGCGTGGACCGGGATGGAGATGTGCGATCGCTCGCCCGCTTTGACGAAGACGTGGTGCGAACCCGCGATTCGGGAGAGTGTCCACCCATGCTGCTCGAGTTTCTTTCGGACTTCGGCGAAACGAACAGGAGAGGGCATGTCGTGGCTCCGCCTCGGAAAGACCAATCCCGGTCTTCGAGTCAGCGACCATGCCCTCCTTGGCTTTCGTCACGATACACCCGCGACGCGTCGCGCTTCACCTTCAATATCGGTCAGTGTATAGCAGATGATTTACATTTTCAACCTGCGATGCGCGCCGTATGCGGGGGCCAAAAATAGCAAGGGCCGCCCTTGCGGACGGCCCTTGATTCCCCTGTCTACCCGTTACGCCCGTGCAATCTGAAGTGCGGCGAAGCGGAAGAAGTCCGACAATCCCTTGAACCCTCGATTCTTGGCCGCATTCTCAACCACGAATCGTTCCTCGGCCGTGAGTTTGACATTCACTTGCGCATCGCGCTTGCCCTCAGTCATCGGCGCGGGCACTGGACGCTCGGCCTCCAGCAGTGTCGCGATCACGACCGTGAGTGGCTCCTGAATCTTCTTCATTGCCGCTTCGGGAGTCTTGCCGAACACGAACACGGTCGGCAACTCCACGCACTTCGCCATCCACTCGCCGTCAGCGTGACTCAACACAACGCTGTACAGACCCGCCATTTCGCCCGCACGCCTCCAGGTGTTCGGCGCGAACTCGCCGTCCGCGACCGTCTCTGAGAACGTGGGTTTCTTTGTCATGGTTTTCTTTCTTGGTGATCCTTTGGATACCGCCGAGTAGATCGGGCTACTCGGCGTGCTTCTTGATGATTTCCCAGGCCTTCCGATCGACCTGCCCGCGCTGGACCTCCACGAGGAGGGGAAGTTCTTCCTTCCCTCTCACGAAGACCCTGTACGGCTTCCATATCCGCTGAAGCCTCCAACCACGCTCCTCGAGGTACCTGAGTGCTACTTCGAACGAGACTGTCATGACGCTTGCCTCCCGCCGGTCTACCCGGGCCTGATGAACATATAGAAATTCTTCATATTGGACTCTCCTTTCGAACTCGGATCGCTCGGCGAACGGGGCGTTTCCCGTCATGCAGCACGCGACGCACGTGCCCAGGCCCACTCTCTCTGCATGGGTCGCCGCTGACCCCTCCATATACCCAAGAGTATACGATTAACCGGGGTGTTGGTTTCGAAAAGGCGCCAAAATTTTCGTAAAATCAACCCCGTTTCGCCCGCTCGTCCTCGATCGTGGAGAGCACGTCGGCCTGGTGATCGGCGTGGTACGAGCTGCGGACCAGCGGGCCTGATTCGACGACCTTGAAGCCGCGGGCCAGGCCCTCCTGCTTGAAGAACGCGAATTGTTCGGGCGTCACCCAGCGGTCGATGGGCAGGTGATTCCGCGTCGGCTGGAGGTATTGGCCGATGGTCAGAATGTCACAGGCATCGGGCATCGGGCATCGGGCATCAGGGGAAGGCAAAGAAGTGGCGGAGTGGGCCGCGGCGCGATCGGTGTTTGCTGATGCCTGATGCCCGATGTCTGATGCCTTCGTAGCTTCCTGCACTTCCCGGATCAGCTCCACCACTTCCTCGTCGCGCTCGCCGATGCCGACCATGATGCCGGTCTTGGCCACGCCCCCTTGTTCCTTCACGCGGCGGAGGAGTTCCAGCGAGCGATCGAACTTGGCGCTGGGGCGCACCGCCGGATACATGCGCCGCACGGTCTCGAGGTTGTGGTTGATGATGTGCGGCCTGGCGTCGATCACCATCTGGAGCGCCGCCCGGTTGCCCTCAAAGTCGGGGATGAGCACCTCGATCGAGAGGCCCGGGCAGGCTTCCTTGGTGCGGATGATGGTCTCGGCCCAGATGCCGGCCCCGCCGTCGGAGAGCTCATCGCGATTGACGCTGGTGATGACGATGTGCTTGAGCTTGGCGTGCTCGTGCATGAGGCGCATCGATTCGGCGACGCGGCGCGGCTCGTCCTTGTCGAGCGCGGGCGGACGCCCCGTCTTGACGTTGCAGAAGCCGCACGCGCGGGTGCAGGTGTCGCCCAGGATCATGATGGTGGAGATGCCGCGTGACCAGCACTCGCCCATGTTGGGGCAGTTGGCCTCTTCGCAGACGGTGTGGAGCTTGTGCTGATTGAGCACGCCCTTGAGGCGCAGGTATTCCGGGCCGCCGGGTACCTTGGCGCGGAGCCAGGCGGGCTTCTTTTTGATGGAGAGCTGCTCGGGCGTGCCGGTCTGGTTATTCAGGACCATGCCCGAGAGGGAGACCAGCGGTTTGTCGACACGCCGGAGGGGGTCGCCGCCGAGGGGTCGGGGGTGGCGGGCGAGGGTGCGGGCCAGTCCGGCGTCGACGGTGGGGGTGCCGTCATCGCCCTGGCCACTGTCCAGTGGTGTGGTGGTGGGAGTGGACACGAAGAAGGATAGGGTTGGTTCGGGCAAACTCCGCGCCAAGGGGCGCGGCGGGACGAACTTATGACCGCTGGTCCCGTAAAAAGGCAGTCACCCGCTCAACCGGTGGGTCTGGAACGGTCGATTCTGCTGAACCTTCGCGCGCCAGTTGGTGCGAAGGGTGTGTTGACTGCGCCCCCGCCGTGGTTAGCGTTCCGCCCCACGGCCGCTGTGCTATCGTTCTCGTTCGGATTCTGTGGGGCAAACGCGGGTTGGGATGGCTGAGGAACTACTCATGGCGAGCTCGAGCATTTCCGGGACAGGTCGACGCGTCGGGACGATGCTGGCGGTGTGCGGCCTGGCGACTGGCTCTCTCCTGATGACCGGCTGCGAGGTCGATTCATTCCTTGATCCGAGCACCATCGGGCGCTGGGAAAAGACACCCACGTCGGTCCCGATTCTGGAGCGGCTGACCAGCATCGAAGAGGATTCGGGCGAGTTCGTGGAGTATTCCGATCCAAGCGCCCAGGACCTCATCCCCGAGCCCAGCGACTACCGCCTCAGCCCCGGCGATCAGGTGCGCGTCACCGCGTTCGACGACGTGCGTTCCAACGCGGCGGCCAGCGAGTACGACCGCGAGGTCGACATCCGCGGGCGGATCAACATGCCGCAGATCGGCCAGGTGGAATTGACCGGCCTGACGCTCGATCAGGCGCGCGAGCTTATCGCCGAGCGATTGAAGAAGTTTGTGAACGATCCGCTGGTCGAGGTCGTCATTCTTCAGAAGCGCCAGCAGACGTTCACGGTGGTCGGGGCCGTGCAGCAGCCCGGACCTTATTTCATCCCCAAGCCCGATTACCGCCTGTACGAGGCGATCACCGCGGCGGGGCAGTTCAACGAGACTATCGAGTACATCTATGTGGTTCGCCAGGTGCCGCTGAGCGATCTCATCAAGGGCAACATGGCCCGCCCGGCCGCGGCGCCTTCGACGCCGGCGCGGCCCACCACCGAGCCCAACACACAGCCCGGCACCCAGCCCAGTACGCAACCGACTACTCAGCCCGCGGAGAATCTGATCGATCTCATCGACGAACTCAGCAAGCCCAAGGACGGGGAGAAGGCCAAGGACCCGGCGTCGGGCGGCGGCTCGCCCGGCCTCCTGCGTCCCGCCGGACGACAGCCCGTTATCGAGCCCCCAGACCACCAGGAGCCCAAGGCCCAGGAGCCCGTGATCGATCTGGTCGACAGCGGCCTGAGCCCGACCAGCGCCCAAGCCCCCGCCGAGGGTGGTGTCGAGGGCGCGTCCGCGTGGGTCTTCCTCGAAGGACGATGGGTACAGGTCAAGCCCGCGGCGGCGGCGGCGGAGACGGCGGCCCAGGGCGGCGAGCTCACGCCCGATCAGCTCATCACCCAGCGGGTCATTCGTGTGCCGCTCAAGCCCTTGCTCGACGGCTCGGCCCAGTTCAACGTGGTCATCCGACCGGGCGACATCGTGCGCATCCCGACCGCCCCGGTCGGCGTGTTCTACATGGAAGGACAGGTGCAGCGCCCCGGTCCGTATTCGATCCCGGACGTCGGGCGTATGACGCTGACGCGGGCCGTGGTGTCGGCGGGCGGGTTGTCGTCGCTGGCGGTGCCCGAGCGTGTCGACCTCACCCGCATGGTGGGCAAGGACCGCCAGGCGACGATCCGGCTGGACCTCCGCGCCGTCAAGGAGGGCACCATGCCCGACATCTACCTCAAGGGTGACGACATCGTGAACGTGGGCACGAACTTCTGGGCCTATCCCTTGGCGGTCGTCCGCAACGGCTTCCGGGCGACCTACGGCTTTGGCTTCGTGCTGGACCGGAACTTTGCGGACGACGTGTTCGGCCCGCAGTAATCAGGACATCCGCGGCGGAACCGCGCGAGCGTGTATCGGCTTGGGTGTGGGCACCGCGGACGCCGGAGGCGAACACGGTGCGGAGAGGGTGCGTGTGGAGGCGGCGTGAGTACGACGGCGGCGAGCATGTCGGGGGGCGTGGGTGGGCTCAAAGGCCCCCCGGCGCGGACCCTGCGCGAGCTCATGCTCCAGCCGCCCATGCTCGCCGCGATCGCCATCCTGCTGGTCGGATTTGCGGCGTACTTCCGCCAATTCTTGGTCACCCAGGCCCGTTTCAGCATCGAACGCCCCCAGGACTGGGGGCATTCGTTCCTGGTCCCCCTCATCAGCGCGTACCTGTTGTGGCGTGAGCGCGACACGATCATGGCGTCGCGGGCAAGCGTTTACTGGCCGGGGCTCATGCCCCTGGTGCTGGGCGTGGTCTGCTATCCCTTCATGCTGCTGGGCATCAAGAACCACATGTTCGCCGGGGCGTCGCTCATCTTGACCCTCTTCGGCGCCGTGCTCCTCCTGGGCGGGCCGTCGGTCATGCGTGCGGCGTTTCTGCCCATCGCGTACCTGATCTTCGGCGTGACGATCAGCGAGCGCGTGATGATCGCCCTGACCACGCAGCTCCAGTCGGTGGCGGCGTCGGGGGGCGTGCTCACCATCAACATGCTCGGGCAGGTCTACGACCTGTTCGCTCAGGACACATTTTTCGCCGAGCGAGCGGGCCAGACCATGAAGGTGGTGACGCCCTCGGGCGTCGAGGTCCCACTGGCGATCGCGGCGGCGTGCGCGGGGATGCGGATGGTGGTGGCGTTCGCGGCGCTGGCGGGCGCGGTGGCGCTCGTGCAGTGCCGGCACTGGTGGCAGCGCACTGCCCTCTTGCTCCTGGCCGTCCCGGTCGCGGTGTTCATGAACGTGCTGCGGGTCGCGGTGCTCGGGCTCGCCTCGATGCAGGACCCCAACTTCGCCACCGGCGACGTCCACATGATGATCGGGACGCTGATCCTCATCCCCGGCCTGGGGCTGTTCATGCTCATCGTCTGGATCCTGAACCGCGCCGTCACCGACGACGCGGAGAAGAAGACGCCGGGGCCCGTGCGCCTGCAGGCCATGACCTGGCGCTCCGTGCGCCGGCCCGCGTTCGTGGCGGCGTCGGGATTACTTCTAGCGGCGGCGGTCGGCCTGCAGCTGGTGCTCAGCGCCGGCGGCATCTACACGACCAAGAAAGCCATCGAGCCGGACAAGTCCGCGGGCCGGGACGGCATCCTGCTCCAGGGCATCCCCGCCAAGACGCTGTCGTGGCGCAACGAGGGGCCGGACGCGGTCAGCAGCAAGGAAGACATCGAAGAACTCGGCACCACCAACCACCTGACCCGCTGGTATGTCCGCACGGACACGCCCGAGGGACAGAAGCCGACCGCGATCCAGCTCCACGGCGCGTACTACACGGGGATGATCGACACCGTGCCCCACGTGCCCGAGCGCTGCATGGTGGGGGCGGGTTGGGAACTGAAGACCACCTGGGCGGACGTCAAGGTGCCGCTGAAGATGGAGCGCTGGCGCCCGATCAAGGACGCGCCGGGCACGTTGGCGGGCCGGGTGATGGAGGCGCCGCTGCTGAATCAGTACGGGGCGGTGACGCGCTGGATCCCCATGCCGGCGGGGGCCGGGGACCTGCGCCTGCGCGTCAGCGAGTTCACCGGGCCCAACGGGCAGAAGCTCTTCTCGGGGTACTTCTTCATCGCCAACGGCGGGCTGTCGACGACCGCCGAGGGCGTGCGCCTCCTGGCGTTCAACCTGACCGACGACTACGCGTATTACCTGAAGGTGCAGTTCAACAGCCCGCGGGCGACGACGCCCGAGGAGCTGGCGGCCCACGCGGGGCTGCTGCTCGACGAGCTGTTCCCGGACCTGATGCGGTGCGTTCCCGACTGGACGAAGGTCGTGAGCGGCGAATATCCCAGCGACAATCCCAGGCGGGCGCGAACCGACGCCCCCGCGCCTGTGAAGTAAGGCAGGAGCGAGGTTCCCCATGGCGAAGAAATCCAAGGTCAACACCAAGTTCGTGGTCCTGCTCTCGGCGGGGGCGATCGTGATCGTCGGCGTGCTGGCCGGCATGGCGTATTTCATCGCGCTGCGTTCGGCGTCGGACCTGGCCAACTCGGCGGACAAGAAGCTGGCCGAGGGGTCGATCGAGGCCGCCGAGCTGCTGTACTCCAAGGCGGTCAACAAGGAACAGACCAACATCGAGGCGCTGGAGAAGTGGCGCGACTGTCTGGCGAAGTGGACGCCCGAGACGCGGGCCAAGCTGGAGGGCAAGTACACGCAGGCGTATGTGCCGGCGCTGCGCCAGATCTCGCTGGTGAAGGCGACGGACATCGCGGCCCACCAGGCCTACCTGGGCGAGATGTGGGGGCAGATGGCCAACATCGACCCGCCGCGCGGGATGCTCGACCACCTCGCCAACGAGACCACCCGCATCCTGAACTACTTCAAGAGCCAGCCCGAGGACGGCCCGTGGAACGTGCTGAAGCGTTACCGCGGGCTGGTGATGACGCGCGCGATGGCGGGGAACGGCGACGTGAAGCCCGAGGAAGTCGAGCAGGCCAAGGCCGACCTCCTGGCCGCTCTGAAGGCCGATCCCAAGGACGCGGAGAGCGCGATCGCGATGCACGACTGGCACCTGTCGCAGGCGCGCCAGGCGCAGGAGCGCTTGCAGAAGGAAGAGGCCGCCAAGCTCAAGAAGCAGGGCGTCGATTTCCTCCGCGAGTTCGCCAAGACCTCGGACTCGCAGTCGGTGTTGGGGCTGGTGCTGATCCACGACCTTGAGTCGGCGCAGCTGGCGGCGGTCGCCGGGAAGAAGGACAACAAGGCCGCGGTCGAGGCGGTCCGGGCGGCGACCGAAACGCTCAGGCCGCGCCTTGACGAGGTGGCCAAGGCGTTCCAGTCGCCCGAGGCGTTGACGCTGCTGCTCCCGTCGTTCCAGCGCTTCCAGCAGCTGGAGCAGACGCTGGACCCCGAGTCGCGCCTGGCGCGGACGACCGCGGTGGCCGACGACCTGGTCAAGCGATTCCCGGAGAACTCGGCCCTGCATCTCATGCGCGCCCGCATGCTCGGGACCAAGCAGGCATACCCCGAGGCGATCGCGGCGATGGACCAGATCAAGGGTCTGCCGGCGGCGCCGATCGGCCAGGAGGCGGTTCGCCGCTTCGTGATGAAGACCGAGGCGACGTTCTGGCAGGCGTCGTACTCGCTGCGCATGCTCGACCGATCGACGGAGGAGGCCGATCGCCAGCGCCTGATCGGAGACGCGATCAAGTACCGCCAGGAGCTCGCCGGCCAGGTGCCCGACGGCTCGCCGCAGCTCAAGATGATCGACGGCATGGTGGCGTATGCGCGGAAGGACTGGGCGACGGCGCACCGCCTGCTCTCGGACTACAGCCGCGCCATCAACGACAGCGACGTGGACGCGTTGTGGTCGCTGGCCAACGCCTCGTTGGCGCTGCAGCGTCCCGGGGAGGCGCGGGACTACATCGCGAAGGTGCGTGAGATGCTCCCCTCGGCCCCGGGCCCGTTGGTCCTGGCCGCCCAGATCGAGGCCCAGCTCGGCAACCGCGAGATCGCCGCCGGGATGGTGCAGGCGGTGCTGGATGTTGATCCGACCAACGCGCAGGCGAAGGAAGTCCTGAACAAGATCAAGATGGTCAAGGGCGAGGAGGCCGAGGGCGGCGACCCGATCACGGCCATCCTGCTCAAGGCCCAGAAGATGGCGACCGGCGAGGGCTTCGAGGCGCCCAACGTGCCCGAGGCCGTGGAGATGCTTGTCAAGGCCGTGCGCGAGAACAAGTACGACCTGCGTCTGGTGAACGGCGCGGTGCGCGGGTACGCGCGTCTGGGCCAGAAGGCCAACGCGATCGCGCTGGTCGACGAGGCCGCCAAGGCCCGGCCGGACGACAAGGACCTCCCGCGGCTCAAGGCGGCGATGGAGTCCGAGGACCCGGTGGTCTTCGCCATCAATGAAATCAACACCGCCGCCGACATCGACGATTTCGAGAAGGCCCTGGCGCGGTACAACGTGTACCGCGGCGCGGGCCGGACGGCCGAGGCGCGTGGCGAGCTGCTCGCGGCCGACAAGCTCAAGCCCGACCAGCCCGAGGTGATCGAGCAGCTCTTCAACCTGGCGCTGGAGACCGAGCAGCACGCCGAGGCCGCCACCTACGTCCAGAAGGGCGAGTCCAAGAACATCGACGGCCTGAACGGCAAGTTCTGGCGGGCGCGCCTGCTGTCGGCGCAGGGCGACCACCGCGAGTCGGTGCGGATCGTGGAGAGCATGATCCAGGGCGGCGGGACGTTCCCGGTCGAGCTGCACCGCTTCCTGGGGCGCGAGCTGGTGCTCCGCAACCGCGTCCCCGACGCCATCCGCGCCTTCGACGAGGCGCTCCGCATCCGCCCCAACGACGTCGGCACCCTGGTCGACGTGATCTCCGTGCTGGCCGAGAACGGGCGCGGCGAGGAGGCCCTCCTGCGGGCCCGCAACTCGTCGCAGGTGGCGCGCGACAACGACCGGTTCTTCAGCCTCTGGCTGAACCTCGAGGCCCAGGCCGGCAACCGCGATTTCGCCATCGACGCCCGCGAGAAGGTGGCGGAGCGCGAGCCCACCAACCGCAGCAACCGCATCGCGCTGGCGATCATGTACATCGACAAGCGCGACTTCGAGAAGTCAAGGCCGCTCATCGACGCGCTGCGCAAGGAGGCCGACGAGCTCCGCATGGCCCTCATCGACGCGCGCTGGTACGTCGAGCAGCGCCAGGGCGAGGCGGCCCTGAAGATCATCAACGACTACCTCGCCACCCTCACCCCGAAGACCGCGACCTTCGAGCCCTTCGTGCTCGCCGGGCAGTTCGTCGCCGAGCGCGGCGACGTCAAGACCGGCCTTGAGATCATGGAGCGCGGGCGTCCCTACCAGGACGCCAAGCTCATGGAGGTTGATCGCTCGATCGCCGACCTGCTGACCGCGCGTGACATGCGCGATCAGGCCGCCGACTACTACCGGCGCGTCGTCGACGCCGGCGCCGACGGTCCCAAGCAGGAGGTGCGCCTCCGCCTGGCCGAGATCTACAGCATGATCGGGCGCCACGACGACGCCAAGGCCATGATCGACGGCGTGACCTACGACGACGGCGGGCCCGACCTGTCCCTGCTCCGGGGCGACCTGGCGCGCCGGCGCGGCGACGCCAAGGCCGCCCGCGAGGCCTTCGACCAGGCCGTCGCCAAGTTCGCGTCGTCTCCGCTGGTCTATGTTCGGCGCGGGCAGTTCGCCCAGAGCGAGGACCGCAACGATGATGCGATGGGCGACTTCGACGCCGCCCTGCGCATCAACGCGACCGACGCCTTCGCGCTGCAGGCGCGCGCGGCGCTCCACCAGCAGATGGGCCACCTGGACAAGGCTCTGGCCGACCTTCGCCAGGCGCTCAAGGGCAATCAGAGTCTCGACGGCCTGCGCCAGGCGCTGATGGGCACGCTGATCGACATCAAGCGCGGCGGCGAGGCCGAGGAGGTCGCCGACGAGGCCGTCAAGGCGCGCCCCAACGACTCCAACCTGCGCCTGGGGCTCGGCCAGGTCTTCATGGCCAAGGGCGAATGGCTGCGTGCCCAGCGCTTCCTGTCCCAGGCCTGGTCCATCGACAAGCGTGTCGACATCGCCTACGCGTTCCTGTCGTCGCTGCTCAACGGCACCGACGTGACGCCGGCGGCCCAGCAGGACGCCGAGGGCGTGCTGCGCGAACTCGGTCCCAAGGTCGACGAGAACGCGGACCTGCTGGTGTCGCGTGCCAAGCTCTTCTCGATCCGCGGGCGCAAGCAGGAAGCGGAGCGCGACCTGGCCGCGTCGCTGGGCAAGGTTGATTTCGACGACGTCGCCAAGGCCGTGGGCTGGATGAGCGAAGCCCGCCGAATCATCCCGAAGGTGAGCGAACTGGCGAGCATCCTCGAGGTGCAGACGATCCAGGGACGCGCTCGCCTGTGGGCCAATTTCTACCGCGGGTCGGTGCTGATGGAGGACCCGGCCCAGCTTGAAACCGGGCTGTCGCTGCTGGGCGAGGTCATCGCCGCCGACAAGGAACCCGCGGCGGTGCAACTCTCGTACCGCCTTCTTGGAAGCGGGTATTTCGGGCAGAAGAAGTACGACCAGGCCACCAAGACCTGGGGCGACGGCCTGAAGCGATTCCCCAACGACTGGGAGATGAACAACAACCTGGCCTACGCACTGGCCAAGTATCTGAAGAAGTACGAGGAGGCCAAGGTCCACGCCCTGGCCGCCACGAAGCTCAACACGACCAGCGGCGACGCGTGGGACACGCTTGGTTACATCCACCTCATGCTGGGCGAACTGCCCGAGGCCGACAAGGCGCTCGATCGCGCCGCCGGCGTCGTACGGAGCCCGAACACCACGATCGCGGTCTTCCTGCACTACGGCGAGCTTCGCGTGGCGCAGAACCAGATGGACAAGGCCCGCGAGCTTGTGACCGCGGTGGAGACGTTGCTGGGCAAGAACCCCGAACTGAAAACGGTCTTCCAGGCCGATCTGGACGATCTGAAGAGCAAGATCAAGTAACGCGCCCGGGACAGCTGGGCAGACCGGCGGGGACGGAACCCGCCGGAGATGATTGAAGGGACGAACAGATGGCGACTATTCTTGCGCCGATGGGCATGAGCGGGCCGGTGCGACCGGCCGGTCCGAGCGCGTCCGGGCCGCTCCCCGTGGTGTCGATCGATCCGCTCAAGCTCCTCTTGAAGTACAAGTGGATTCTGGCGGCGGCGTTCATCGGCGGGGCGGTGCTGGGGGGCGGGGCGCACTTTGCCTGGCTCATTACCTGGCCCTTCTACCGCTCCAACGTGCTCTTCCAGACCTATGTGCAGGTGGCGGAGCTGAACAAGCTCACCGGCTACGGGCAGGTCGACGACGTCGAGCTCGACAAGTACATGCAGACGCAGGCCAAGGTCATGATCTCCGCGGGCGTGCTCCAGCGCGTCGCGGAAGACCCGCGCCTCCCCCAGGAAGCGCCCAAGTGGGCCAAGTGGCGCATGAAGGATGGCAAGTTCAACACGGTCGAGGCCCTGATCGACCTGCAGGACACCGTCTCGGCCCGCGTGGTTCCCCAGACTCGACTCATCGACCTGTCCTTCACCTACCGCGACAAGGCCGAGGCCAAGGCGATCGTCGGCCTGGTCCGCGACGCCTACCAGCGCACGATCACCGACAGCACCCGGGCCGCCAACCGCCAGCAGCGTGACGCGCTCACCAAGACGATCACGGAGATGCAGGCGCAGGTGGAGGCGGTGCAGGGGCAGCGCGAGCGCCTGATGAAGGACGTGAGCTACACCAACCTCAACCGCCTCTCCAACGAGACCTCCGAGGCGCTCCGCGTGGTGAACCAGGAGCGAGTGAAGGTGGGGCTCGACATCGAGTCCTACACCGTGCAGCTCAAGGAGCTCGAGGCCGAGCTGCAGAATCCGGCGGGCCCCAGCTTCACCGACCAGCTCCGCGACATGGTCGAGAACGACGCGCTGATGCTGAACCTGTCGCAGCTGGTCAACCAGCTCGAGTCGGACCTTCGCAGCCTGAAGCTCCGGTTCACCGACGAGCACCGCGACGTGAAGCAGCTCAAGGCCGCCATCGAGGCCGCCAAGGGCCAGCAGGAGTCGGAACGCCAGCGCCTGCTCCGCCAGAAGTTCGACGCGCAGGTGGACGCGGTCCGCAAGATCGTGTCGCAGCTCCAGGCCCAGGACTCGGACCTGGCGGCCAAGCAGGAGCGTTACGCGACCCGCCTGGCGGACCTGACCCAGGCCGAGGCGACCATCGACGACATGGACGAGCAGGCCAAGCGCCTCATCGAAGAGCGGACGAAGATGCAGTCGGCGCTCCAGACGGTCAACGCGCTGGAGAGCCTCGACACCAACAAGCGAATCCTGGTGCTCCAGGAAGAGCGCCTCCCCGACGAGGTCACCTTCCCGAAGCTCAAGGTCATGGTGCCGGCCGGCGCGGTGGTCGTGTTCGGGCTGGTGCTGGGCGTTCTGGTCCTCCGCGAGATGGTGGACCAGCGCGTCAAGGGCCCGGCCGACATCGCGATCATCCCCAAGGCCCGCATCGTCGGCATCATCCCCGACGCCCACGAGGACCCCGACGCGCCGGGCGTGCTGGAGACCTGTCTCCTCAAGCACGAGCGGGGTGTGATGGCCGAGAGTTTCCGGCAGGTCCGCGCCGCCGTCCTCAAGCGGCTGGAACCGGCGGGGCACCGCTCGCTCCTGGTCGTGGGGGGCCTGCCCGAGTCGGGCTCGACCACGGTCGCCTCGAACCTGGCGCTGGCCCTGGCGGCGTCGGACAAGAGGGTGCTGCTCATCGACGCGAACCTTCGCCGCCCGTCGCTGCACACGGTGTATCAGTTCACGGAAGGGCCGGGCCTTGGCGAGGTGCTTGTCGGCTCGCACACGCTCGAGGGCGTGGTGCACAAGGTCGACGCCGAGCCGCGCGTCCATGTGATGACCGCGGGCGAGCGCGCCCAGCGCGTCTTCGAGCGCCTCTCCACCAGCGCCATGACCGACGTGCTGAGGCAGGCCAAGGAGAAGTATGACTACGTCATCGTCGACTGCTCGCCGCTGGGCGTGTCGGGCGACGGGCTGACGCTCGCCTCCAAGTGCGACGCCTCCATGCTCGTCGTCCGCGCCCTGTCCGAGAAGCGCGGCATGGTCGCCCGCCTCCGCAACGAGCTGGCCGACACCCGCAGCGATCTCCTGGGCGTCCTCATCAACGGCGTGCAGGGAACCGCGGGCGGGTACATGCGCTCCAACATCATCGCCACCCACGAGTACCAGACGCAGGACCGCGACGCGGCGTAAGACATGGCTCACACGCCCGCTTCTCCGGGATCAACGCCCGCCCGCCGCGTGCTCGTCAGCGGCGGGTCTGGTTTCATCGGCTCACACCTCGTCGAGCGCCTCCTCGCGCGCGGCGACGAGGTCACGGTCGTCGACGACCTCTCGACCGGGCGCAAGCGGAACATGCCGGCGCCCTCGGCCCGTCTCCGCTTCATCGAGGCCGATCTGCACGACGCGCTGCAGGCCCTGGGCAAGGGCGAGGTCTTCGACCAGGTCTATCACCTCGCCGCGGCGGTCGGCGTCCGCCTGGTCATGGACGACCCCATCCGCACCATCCAGACCAACATCGACCAGACGCTGGCGATCCTGCGCTTCGCCCAGGGGCGCTCGCCCGCGGGCGGCGGGGCGCTGACGTTTATCGCGTCCAGCTCGGAGGTCTACGGCAAGTCGGACAAGACGCCGTTCTCCGAGGAGGACGACGTGGTCTATGGCCCGACCACCGTGACGCGCTGGTCCTACGCCTGCACCAAGGCGATCGACGAGTATCTGGCGCTGGCCTTCCACCGCCAGAAGAGCGTGCCGACGGTGGTTGTCCGGTTCTTCAACACCGTCGGGCCAAGGCAGGTGGGGGACTATGGCATGGTCCTGCCTCGCTTTGTGGGGGCCGCCCTGGCGGGCGCGGACCTCGAGGTCCACGGCGACGGGGAGCAGACGCGATGTTTCTGCGATGTTCGGGACGTGGCCGACGCCCTGCCCCGCCTGATGGAATCGCGCGAGTGTTGGGGTCGGGTGTTCAATGTGGGGTCGGATAAGCCGATATCGATGCTTGACCTGGCGCGCCGTGTGATCGATGTGCTGGGTTCGCGCTCTCGGGTGGCGATGGTGCCGTACACCGACGCGTTCCCCGGGGGGTTCGAGGACCTGCGCCAGCGTCGCCCGGACCTGACGCGGGTGAGGCGGGCGATCGGCTTTGAGCCGCGCGTCGCGCTGGAGCAGACGATCCGCGACCTGGCGTCGTGGATGAAGGATTCGGGTTCGGCCGATCGGGGCCCGGAGGCTCGGGGTTGATGCAGCAGGCGTCGAGTGTGGTGAAGGACCTGCCGCAGGCGCTGGCGCCGACGCAGGACGCCGCGCTCCCGCAGGGGCTGACCGAGGCCGTCCGCTCGTCGTTCAGTGATCCCAAAATCCAGGAAGACGCGCTGTCGGCCCTGCGCGCGATCGCGACGCCCGACCCGCCCTCGCGCCTGGAAATCCTCAACAACTACATGTGGGTCTTCCTGATCGCCTTCGCGGTGACGCTGGTCGCCACGCCCATCATGCGCATGCTGGCGGTCAAGAACGGCGTGATCGATCGGCCCAGCGAGGCCCGCAAGATTCACCGCCAGCCCATCGCCTACCTCGGCGGGGCGGCGTGCTTTGTCGGCATGATGGCCGGCATCTTCTACAGCTACCTGGCCATCCTCCAGCCCAGCCTCATGAGCTTCCACCCCTCGAAGTTCTATGAAGCCGAACAGATGCACCTGCCCGTGCCGCCCGCGATCCTCATCGGCATGACCGTCATCATGCTGACCGGCCTGATCGACGACGTCGTCGGGCTCGATCCGCGCCTCAAGATCTCCGGGCAGCTCTTCGCGGCCGCGGCGTTGGCCATCGACCAGGTCGGCGCCAACGTCGCCCGCGGCGTGCTGGCCCCTATCGGCAAGCTCTTCGGCAACGAGGCCCTCACCTGGCAGGTCCCCCTCCCCATCGGCACCGGCTCGCTCGAAATCGACCTGATTTATTGGGCGGGAACGCTCATCATCGGCGTCTTTGTGCTCGGCGCCTGCAATGCCTCCAACCTCATCGACGGGCTCGACGGCCTGCTCACCGGCGTCACCGGCATCGCCGCCGCGGGGCTGCTCATCATCGCGCTGGGGCTCGCCATCGTCGACGACGGCCCGCGCGACGGCCAGCGCATCATCCTCTGCCTCGCCCTGCTCGGCGCGTGCCTGGGCTTCCTCCCGCACAACTTCAACCCCGCCACCATCTTCCAGGGCGACTGCGGCTCGCTCCTGCTCGGCTTCACCACCATCAGCATTGTGCTCATGCTGGGAGACACCGGCAAGACCCAGCTCGTCACCGCGGGCCTCATCATCTACGCCATCCCGCTCATCGACACCAGCCTCGCCATCGTCCGACGAAAGATGGCGGGCAAGAAACTCTCCGACGCCGACGCCGACCACCTCCACCACATGCTCAAGCGGGCCTTGGGCGTGAAGGGGGCGGCCCTGACGCTGTACGCGATCGGGACGGGCTTTGCGGTGCTGGGCGTGCTCCTCAGCCTCGAGCGGGCCCGCGTGGTGTATGTGCTGGCGTTCATGTTCGCGGCGTACATAGGGGTGACGGCGATCAAGATCGCGCGCAAGAAGCAGATCGAAGAGGCCGCCGCCGCCTACGACAAGCCCGGCATTCCCGCGCCCGCCGCCGAGGCTCCGCCCCCCGCCAAGTCGGCGTAGTCCGCCGTGTTTTCGTGCGACCGACCGCGCCTCCGCGGTCGGTGCTTTTGAACACTCGCGCATCGTGGGCCAGACCCCGCCCGCCACTCCATTGGGACGACCCAGGGCTGGCGGCGGGGTGTGCCGACGACCCCGAGACCGCCCGTTTCGGTCGTGATTCGGCGATTCAACGGCGGGTTGATCGAGGCGCCGACGGTGGAGACTCGGTCGGTGCCGCGCGCCCCGCCGCTATACTCGCCCCATGCCGCTCCCGCCCGCGCCCAATCCGCCACGGCCCGTCCGGCTCATCGCGCTGATGAACCAAAAAGGCGGCGTGGGTAAGACCACCACCACGGTCAACCTCGCCGCCGCGTTCGCCCGCGCGGGGCGCTCCACCCTCGTCGTCGACCTTGACCCCCAGGCCCACGCGTCGCTCCACCTCGGCATTGAAGGTGGCCAGGACAGCGGCGCCGACCGCGCCTCGATCTATGACTGCCTCATCGACCCCGCCTTCGACGCGACCTCCGCCCTGGTCGAGGCCAGCCCAAACCTCTGGGTGCTCCCGTCGACGACCGACCTGGCGGCCGCGGAAACCGAGCTGGCCGCCATCCCCGAGCGCGAGAAGCGTCTCGAGCGAGTCCTCGCGTCGCTGGGCGGGCGCTTCGAGTTCGTGCTGATCGATTGCCCGCCGTCGCTGGGGCTGCTGACCATCAACGCCTTGGCCGCGGCCCGCGAGGTGCTGATCCCGATGCAGGCGCACTTCCTGGCGCTGCAGGGCGTTGGCAAGCTGCTGGAGACCGTGGGGCTGGTGAGCAAGGCGATCAACCCCAAGCTGCGCGTCGCGGGCGTGGTGTTGTGTGCGCACGACGCGAGCAGCACGCACACGCGAGAGGTTGTGGCCGACATGGACTCGTTCTTTGAGCAGGCGCGCCAGGCCGCGGGCGAGGGAAACCTGCCCTGGAAGTTCGCGCGGGTCTTCCGCCCGGCAATCCGGCGCAACATCAAGCTGGCGGAGTGCCCCAGCTTCGGCAAGACGATCTTCGACTACGCCCCGCAGGCGCCGGGCGCGGAGGACTACGCGGCCCTGGGCGAGGCGCTGCTCCGCGACTGGGACGCGATGCTCGCCAAACGCGCGCCGGAAACCGGCGCGATGGCCACGCCGCCAGCGACACCCCAGCCGACGCCGCAGGTCGTCACGATCCCCAGCGCGCCCCGCGCCGAGGCGGCGTCGTGACCAGCGCCCCGTGGGCGTCGCTCTCGCTCCGCCGGTTTGTCTTCGGCGGATTCGCGGCCCTGCTCTTTGTGATGACCCACTGGCCACGCGTGGCGATCCCCGCCGAAGGACGATGGGACCTCCTGGTCCACGCGGGCGTGTTCGGCCTGTGGGCCGTCCTGCTCATGTCGACCGCCCCGTTCGGCCCGTGGCGGAGCCCGCGGAACATCGCGCGGTGCGCGCCAATCGCCGTGATCTATGCGTGCATCGACGAGGGCCTTCAGGCCGTCCCGCTGGTCAGGCGCGTGGCGGCGTGGGATGATCTGGCGGCCAATATCGCGGGTGTTCTAATCGCGTCGCTGATCGTGTCGAGGTTTCGCGTGGAGAGTAAGGCGTGAGTCACGAGCAGCAGCCCCAGGGTAGGAACAAGCTGGCCGGCCCGCTGATGTGGGTCGTGTCGTGCGTCGTGGGCCTCGGCATCGGCGTCGTGCTGGCCAAGCTCGCGCCGGGCGTGATCGCGCCCGACGCGATCGTCCGCGCGGGGTACGACGGACCGGCGCCGACCATCCCGCTCTGGCTGTGCGCGCCGTTCGTGCTGCTGCTCGCCAGCATCGCGCTCATGCCGTTCGTGAGCGGTCACTTCTGGCACGACCACTTCCCCGACTTTGCGTTCTTCTTCGGCGGGATCGTCGCCGCGTATTACGCCGTCGCCTTCAACACGCCCTTCGTCCACGCCACGTCGTACGGCCTGTACACCATGCTCCACACCGGGCTGGAGTATTACTCGTTCATCGCGCTGGTCGTCGGCCTGTTCGTCGTCTCGGGCGGCATTGTGATCGACGTCCAGGGTCACGCCGACGCGAAACTCAACACCATCCTGCTGGCGATCGGCGCGGTGCTGGCGAATCTCGTCGGCACGACGGGTGCCTCGATGCTCCTCATCCGCCCCTTCATGCGCCTCAACGCGGGGCGCCTCAGGGCGCTGCACGTCGTCTTCTTCATCTTCATCGTCTCCAACTGCGGCGGGGCGCTCACCCCCATCGGCGATCCGCCCCTCTACCTCGGCTTCATCAAGGGCGTGCCCTTCGCCTGGACCATCGAGCACCTGTGGCAGGACTGGCTCCTGGTCAACGGCCTGCTGCTGGTCGCGTTCTTTGTCTTCGATTCGCGCGTCGGACACCCCGAAGGACGTTCGAAAGAAAAGTTCCACTTTCGCGTCCGCGGGCGCGCGGGCATGATCTGTCTCCTGCTCATGCTCGTCGGCGTGTTTGTTGATCCCTTCCTCAAGAAGTTCGCGGGCTTCGAGGGATTCCCGGTCGGCGCGACCATGCAGGCGGTCGTGGCGATTAGCGCCTATTTCCTGGCGGGCAAGGAGCTGCACAAGGCCAACCACTTCGACCTCTTCCCCGCCAAGGAGGTTGGCCTGTTGTTCCTCGGCATCTTCGCGACCATGGCCCCGGCCCTGGGGTACCTCGCCGAGAACGGCGCGAAGCTGGGCATCAACACGCCCTCGGCGTTCTACTTCGCCACCGGCTCGCTCTCGGCCGTGCTCGACAACGCCCCGACCTACCTCAACTTCTTCCAGGCCGCCTTCGGCGCGGGCGAAATGAACGCCGCCACCATCCACGCCTGGCTCCTCGACCCCGCTCATTCCGGCGACCTGCACGCGATCTCGACCGCGGCCGTCTTCTTCGGCGCCATGACCTACATCGGCAACGGCCCGAACTTCATGGTCCGCTCCATCGCCCAGTCGTGGTCGATCAAGATGCCGTCGTTCTTCGGGTATCTTGGATGGGCCGCGGCCATCCTGCTCCCCATCCTCGTGCTCAACTGGTTCCTGTTCTTTGTGATCTGGCCGCGCTAGGAGACGCGTTCGATGAGCGGCAGGGACGCCCGCCACGAGCAGGAATCGCACGAGCGCCGGCACGGCGCCCTGGCCGCCGCCGTGCGCGTCGTCTCGGGCATGACGTTCCTCTCGCGCCTGGGAGGGATGGTCCGCGACGTCATCCTCGTCCGCGTCTTCGGCGGCACCGCGATCGGCTCGGCGTTCACCGCGGGCTTTGCCATCCCCAACATGTTCCGCAGGCTCTTCGGCGAGGGCGCTCTCTCCGCCGCGTTCATCCCCGAATACGCCTCGGCCGACAAGAACGACCCCGATCAGGCGCGACGCTTCGCTTCGCTGGTCGTCGGCGTGCTGGCGATCGCCACGGGCCTGCTCACCGCCGTGATCGAGCTCGCCCTGCTTATCGCCCTCATCATGCTCCCCGCCGACGCCGAGCGCGATCTCTCGATCAAGCTCATCATGCTCATGCTCCCCTTCATGCCGTTCATCTGCGTGGCGGCGATCCTGGGCGGCGTGCTCCAGGTCCACGGGCGTTTCGGGCCCGCCGCGTCCGGGCCCTTGGTCCTCAACGGCTTCATCATCGCCGTCGGCCTCTGGCACCTCTGGCACGCCTCGCTGGGCGGCGAGGCCACGGCCTACGCCCTCGGCGCCGCCACCGTGCTCTCGGGGTTCACCCAGGCCGCCTGGTTCTTCTTCCTGCTCCGCACGCACGTCACCTGGACGCGCGACGTCGCGCCCGTCAAGGACCGCGCCGTGCGCATGCTCAAAAAACTTGTCCCCGTGCTCATCGGCATGGGCACGCTCCAGATCACCGCGCTCGTCGATCAGCTCATCGCCATGTGGCCCATCTGGATCGGGCCGACGCTGCTTGGGTACGCCTACCCGCTCGACAAGGCCTCGAACATCATCCTCGCCGCGGCCCAGCGCCTGTACCAATTCCCGCTCGGTGTCTTCGGCATCGCCGTCGCCACCGCCGCCTTCCCGATGCTCGCCCGCCACGCCGACGAGCCCGCCGCGTTCGTCCAGACGCTCCGCCGCGGCATCCGCCTCTCGCTCTTCATCGGGCTCCCCGCCAGCGTCGGGCTCTTTCTCGTGCGAAGCGACGCCATGCCCCTGCTCTATCGTTTCGGCGGCAAGGGCTTCAGCCCCGAGCAGATCGATCGCGCCGCCGACGTGCTCGCCGGCTATGCCCCGGGCATCTGGGCCTACTCGCTGATCCACGTCCTCACCCGCGCGTTCTACGCCCGCGGCGACACGCGCACGCCCATGCGCGTCGCGCTCTGCATGGTCGCGCTGGCCACCGGCCTCAACTGGACGCTCATCTGGTTCTTCCGCGAAGCGGGCCTCGGCTGGTCGACCACCATCACGGCGAGCGTGCAGGCGCTCGTCCTCTCGCTCCTGTGCCGTCGCCAGGTGGTCGAGCGCCTGCTCGACACGCCGACGTTCCTTGCGATCGTCAAGCTGCTGATCGCTACGGCGGTGATGGGCTTCCTGGTGTGGGTGATGCTCCGGTATCTGCCCTCCGCCGCGGGCTGGAAGGACCACGCCCTGCGCCTGGCGGGCGCGTGCGTGCTGGGGGGCGTGTCGTACCCGGCCGCGTCGCTCCTCATGCGCTGCCACGAGCCGCGCTGGCTGCTCTCGCGCCACCGCGCCGAGTCCGGGCCACCTAAAGTTGACGCCAGTTCCTGAAAGGAGACGTTCATGAGCAAGGATCGAGTTTCGACGGGAGTTCGGGCCGCCATCGCGCTGGCGCTGGTCGCCGGTTCGGCGCTGCTGGCCGCGTGCAACACCGTCAGCGGCGCGGGCCAGGACCTGAAGGACGCCAGCGAGGCCACCAAAAAGGCCATCACCGGCGACGATTCCAAGTCGACCACCGAAAAGAAGGAATAGCGTGGCGCGGATCGATCTCCGCGGCCTGCCCATCGCCATCACCGGCGCCAGCAGCGGCATCGGCTACGCCGCCGCCATCGCCTGCGCCCGCGCCGGCATGCCCGTCGCCGTTTCCGCCCGGCGCGCCGATCGCCTGAACGATCTCGTCACGCTCATCATGCGCGAGGGCGGACGCGCCGTCGCCGTGCCGGGCGACGTCGCCAGCCCCGAAGACTGTGCGAGGCTCGTCGACGCGACGCGCGAGGCGTTCGGCTCGGTCTACGCCGTCTTCGCCAACGCCGGCTACGGCATCGAAAAACCCGTCCACGAAACCACCGACCAGGAACTCCGCGATCTCGTCGAGACCAACTTCTGGGGCTCCATGAATCTCGTTCGTGCCGCTCTGCCGCACATGCTCGAGTCCAAACGCGGGCACCTCCTGTGGTGCTCGAGCTGCGTCTCGAAGCTGGGCATCCCGCGCATGGCCGCCTACAGCAGCAGCAAGGCGATGCAGGACCACTTCGCCCGCGCCATGCGCGTCGAACTCGCGGGCTCCGGCATCTATTCGTCTTCAGTCCACCCCATCGGCACGATCAGCGAGTTTTCCGACTCGCTCAAATCGCGCTCTGGGCTGACCAAGCGAGCCTTCGGCCGCCCCGACAAGGGCCTCTTCGTGCAGACCTCCGAGCACGTCGCTCGCGCGATCGTCGCCTGCCTCCGCAAGCCCCGCGGCGAGGTGTGGACCAGCCCGACCATGCACATGCTCTTTGCGCTGGGCGTGGCCATGCCGGGCCTGGCCGACGCGGTGCTCATGCGCCGGGCGCGCAAGCGAGATCGGCAACGCTAGAGCGGATTCGGTTCACGCGTAGCGTCTTTCCAATGCCCATTCCCTATTGCCCATTGCCGTGGTGCGCCACGCGACGCACGGCTCAAGACGGATCCGCCCCGGCGAGACCGGCCGGACCATCAATGTACGTCCACCAGCTTTGTCGCCTCGTGCGTCGCGCCCGTGATCGCGTCGGCAAACCAGGCGCGGACAAGCACCACCGCGTTCCGCTCGGCGAGCGGCTCGATCGCCAGGTCAACCACATACGACGCGCCGAGCAGCCCCTCGCGATAGGCCTCGCGCAGCGCCGCCGGGCCGAGCTCGCTCTTGGCCGTGCGGACCGGCGTCGCGCCATCCTTGGCGGCCCGCTCGCCCGCGTCGTTCACGATCGTCGCGCCCGCGGGGAGCACCAGAATCTCGACCCGGAGCGTCCCCACCACCTGCAGCGTCCGCCCGCGCCCGTCCAGCGCCGAAACCGAGACGTGGACGCTCGTCGCGGGCGTGCGCATGTCCGACGGATCGAGCCACGTGCCAAGACCGGAGATTGAGATCGAGGCGCAGCGCGGCATGGCGGCCAGCACGTCCGCGGGCACGCCCTGACCGCGATCCTTTGCGTGCTCCGTCACCTTTGCCAGCAGTTCCGCGTTAGTCTGTTCGAGCGTTCTTTTCTGGTCCTCGAGCGCCATCACGCGACGGCGCAGGTCGTCGTTGGCCCGCGCCGTCGACGTGCTCCCGCCGACGCTGCACGCGGACATCGAGGCGGCCAGCGCGCCCGCCGCCAGAAGGGAACAAGCCCGAATTGTTCTGAGTCCGGCGCCCACGCATCCTCCATGCCCGCACGATCAGCGCGAGAGGATACGCGGGTTCCGCGTGCCGCGAGGGCTCAACGAACCGGCGGGAACCACCGGGCCCCGCCCGGCCCCCGGCCCGCGCAAAGAAAACACGCCCGGAAGGCCGGGCGTGCGGGAGCGTGCGAGGGCAGGGCGCGGGGTTGTTGGGAACTACTTCAGGAGTTGGCGGAGCAGTTCTTCCTGCTGGCGGAACCAGTCCTCGTCGATCCCCTGCAGGAGCCCGATGTTGGGGAAGCGCTTGACAAGCTGGCGGAGGAACTCGAGGGCGCCGCGGGCCTTGCCCACCCACGCCGCCCTGTCGCTGCGGTTCTGCATCATCTGGGCCGTCTGCACCGCCACGCCGTACTTCTGGAAATACTCGTTCAGGCGCGCCTCGGCCTCGGTGATGTCGGCCCGCCACTTGATCTGCATCTCCTCGGCCTCGGAGACCGGCCAGGCGTAGCCCTTCATGGGCTTGCCCACCCACTCGATCTCCTGATACCCCATCATCTTCGCCAGCTCTTCCTTCGTCGCCGCCGTCCCGCGCGAGAACTTGAACTTCTCGGCGTCGGGCGCGTTGAACGTCAGGATGTCGATGTTGGCGACGGGATTGAGAATGTGCTTGCCCGAGTGGTCCTGGTACCACGTCACCTTGCCGGTGGTGGGGTCGATGTCCGCCGAGAGCTTGCCGCTCGGCGGCTCGATCTCCAGCTCCGTCAGCACCTCGTCGCGACCCGAGATCTGCATCGCCCGCATGATCTCCTTGGCGCGCCCGCCCCGGGCCGAAATCTTCTCCATCATCAGCAGCACGGACTCCAGCCCGCGCCCCTTCACGGCCTGCAGCGCGCCGCTCCAGCCCGTGCACGCCCCGTAGTTCCCGTTGGGCATGAAGTAGATCTCTTCCAGACAGTGCGAACTCATCGCCGCCGCCGAGATCGCCGACTCGATCCACGCCACCGTGCGGAAACGCCCCTTGTAGTCGTTGTGGATCACGTCGCTGATCCGCTGGATCTCCAGCAGCAGCCCGCCGCCCGACTTCACCTTCAGCACCACCACGTTCACGCCCTCCTTCTCGAGGAGCGGGATCGCGTCCTTGAGCGGCTTGGCGGCGAACTGGATGCCGACGGTGTCTTCCAGCGTCAGGATCGCGGCCCGGGGCGTGTCCCCGGCGCGGGGCTTGGACTTGGGCTCGCCCTTCTCGGACGGCTTGGCCTCATCCGCGGGCTTCGCGGCATCGCCGCCCTCGCCGGCGCGGACGATCTTGTCGATGTCGCCGGGCTTGAAGAACTCCTCGTGGGTGATGCCGTTGTTGTCCTGCAGGAACCAGACATACCCGTCGAGTTCCTTGGTGATCTTGC
>JAEUJA010000341.1 GCA_016793195.1 Phycisphaerae bacterium | reverse complement strand
GCGACGGCGGGCGCGACGTGGGCCATCTTGATGGCCAGCACCTTCTGGCGGATTTCCTTGGCCAGTTCGGCGTTCTCGCGGAGGAACTGCTTGGCCTGCTCGCGACCCTGGCCCACGCGGACCTCGCCGTAGCTGTACCACGCGCCGCTCTTCTGCACCACGCCGGCCTCCACACCCAGGTCGATCAGGTCGCCCTCGGCGGAGATGCCCTCGTTGTACATGATGTCGAACTCGGCCTCGCGGAAGGGCGGGGCGATCTTGTTCTTCACCACGCGACCGCGCGTGCGGCTGCCCACCGTGACCTCGCCCTCCTTGATCGCGCCGGTGCGGCGGACATCGATGCGGACGGAGGAGTAGAACTTGAGGGCCCGACCGCCCGTGGTCGTTTCCGGCGAGCCGTACATCACGCCGATCTTCTCGCGGATCTGGTTGATGAAGATGACGGTGCAGTTGGAGCGGGCGATAACGCCCGTGAGCTTGCGCATGGCCTGGGACATGAGTCGGGCCTGGAGGCCGACGACCGCGTCGCCCATCTCGCCCTCGATCTCGGCCTTGGGGATCAGGGCCGCGACGGAGTCGACGACGATGACGTCGACGGCGTTGGAACGGACGAGGAGCTCGCAGATTTCGAGGGCCTGCTCGCCCGAGTCGGGCTGGGAGACCAGGAGGTCGTCGATGTTGACGCCGATCTTGCGGGCCCAGGAGGGGTCGAGGGCGTGCTCGGCGTCGATGAAGGCGGCGACGCCGCCCTCGACCTGCGCGTGGGCCGCGACGGAGAGGGCCAGGGTGGTCTTGCCGGAGGATTCAGGCCCAAAGATTTCGACGATTCGCCCGCGCGGGATGCCCTTGCCGCCCAGGGCCAGGTCGAGCGAGAGGGCGCCGGTGGAGATGCCGGGGATGCTGAGGTACGCGGCCTCGTCCATCCGCATGATCGAGCCCTTGCCGAAGGTCTTCTCGATCTGGGAGACGGCCCTACCCAGGGCCTGCGACTTTTCCTTGTCTTCGAGCTTCAGTTCGATCTTGTTGGCGATCTTGGAGACGGCGGGAACGGAGGACTGCGCGGTCGACGACGCTGCCATGAAACACCTGCCTTTTCTGCCGCGGGTGGCCTCGTCGTCCTGAAGGTCCGCGATGCGGACCTGGACTCTCTGAGGGCCCTGCGGGGGCCGAGCGCAAGGCACGGGAAATCACTCGATTCCGCCGTGGCCGGGGGCGGCGCTGGACGCGAGCCCGGCACCGAAACTTTATCAACACCCGAACATCGTGTCAAGTGGATGATCGGTTTCGAGAACTATCGACACGTTATCCACAATCCATGTCGTCCCGATCTCATTCCTAATTCAAGCCTTGTCAATCACTTACAAACCCTTCGTCGGACGGCGCGCACGCCCGCACGACCCACCCGTCGTCTCTCCTACCATCCGCGCCATGCCGAACACACCACAACCACTCATCGACACCGGCACCCGGTACCGCTGGGAGCTGATCCGTGCCGGCGCGTTCCGGCTCGACGGCGGCTCGATGTTCGGCCTGATCCCGCGCGTCGTCTGGGAGCGCACCGCCAAGCCCGATGAACGCGGCCGCATCGAAGTCCAGCACAACTGCCTCCTCCTCGAGCGCGTCGGCGACGGAAGCGGCCCGAAGCTCGTGCTGATCGAGGTCGGCACCGGCGACAAGCTCGACCCCAAGAGCCGCGACATCTTCGCCATGAGCTCGCGCTGGATCGGCGACGCGCTCCAGGAAAAGAACTGCCGCTGCGAGGACATCGGCGCGGTGGTGACGACGCACCTGCACTTTGACCACGCCGGCGGGCTGACGCGGCTGGCGCGGGCGGGCGAGAAAGCCGACTGGAACGGGACGGCGTCGTGCTTCGCGGGCTCGCGCGGCGAGCACGGCGTGAAGCTCACGTTTCCCAATGCCGCCCTGCACACGCAGGCGCGCGAGTGGAACGACGCCGTCGCCAATCGGAGCGTGATGACCCGCACCTATTTCCGCGATCATCTCGAGTTGATCCGCGAGCGGCTTGTGCTGGCGGATTCGCCGCGGCCTTTCCCGACGGGTCATGTGCCCGGGCGCGATGAGATGCCGCTCGCGCCGGTCTACAACCGCGTGACCATGCTTTCGGGCGTGCCGGGCGTGGGCGTGTTCCTGGCGCCGGGGCACACCTGGGGGCAGCAGGCGATCGCGTTCGTCGACGACACGGGGCGAACGGTGGTCTTCACGCCGGACGTGATGCCGACGGCGTGGCACGTCGGGGCCGCGTACAGCCTGGGGTATGACGTCGAGCCGTACACGAGCATGGTGACGCGGCACTGGTTCCTTCGGGCGGCGAGCGAGGGCGGGTGGATGCTGGTGCTCGATCACGAGCCGGGGAACCCGTGCCGGCGCGTGAAGGAAGCCGGCCCGTGGTTTGAGCTGGTGGAGGACGGCAGGTAAGGAAGAAGTGGCGGAGAGGCAAAGGGACGGAGTGGCGGAGTGGCGGAGAAAAAGAAGACACAGAGCCGGCGGGGGCTGGCCGGGCCGCCCAAGGTCAGGGTGCATGAAGTCGGGACGCCCGAGCACGCGGCACTCGGGACCATTCGCCGCGGCTGCTAGAATTGTTTCGAGTAGAGGAGGCCTCGGAGTTGGAGCAGGCGGCGACGAGTCCGGGCACGTCGATCGAGCCCGCGGGCAAGCGGGCGATGGTCGCGTCCAAGCCGACGCTGATGGACCGGCTCGACGCGTGGGTGAGCCGTCTCTCGGCCCGCAGCGCGTTCTGGCATCGCGTGTGCTCGATGATCTGGCTGCCGTACGCGTTCCGCTCCGGCATCCGCATGAAGCGTGTGGACGAGCACACGTTCGCGGCCGAGCTGCCCTTCACGCGCTTCAACCGCAATTGGTACAACGCCATGGCGGGCGCGGCGCTCCTGGGCAACAGCGAGATCGCCGGGGGCATGTACGTCTTCAACGCGTGCGGCGGCGACTACACCGTCGTGTGCAAGAACCTCGAGTACAAGTTTTTGCGGCCGTGCCTGGGTCCGGCGCTCTACAAGATCGCGCCGCGCGAGGACATCAAGGCGCTGATCGCGGCCGGCGGCGAGTTCAACGTGACGTTGGACATGGACATCGTGCAGACGGGGATCATCCCCAAGCGTCTGCGTCCCGGGGCCGAGAAAGTGCTGCCCAAGGCGATCGGCGAGCGGGTCGCGGGCAAAGATCGGCGCGTGGGCAAGAGCGTGGCGACGTTCCACGTCACGCCCAAGGCCCACCAGCAGAGCAAGGGTCGGGCGGTTCGCTGAGCGGACGTGCGATCGTGCGCGAGCGTGGGCGCGGTCCGACCTGAGCCCCTCCCGCCGCGCGTACCCTTGCGGGGCATGAGCGACGCGGCGCACGCACGAAACGAGGGCATGTTCGGGATCGCGACGCGCGGCCTCGGCTTTGGCGCGTATTTGGCCGCGTCCTGGACCTGGTGCATCGGCATGTTCCTGCCCACCATGCTCATCCGCGATTTCGGCGGCTGGGCGTTCTGGGCCTTTGCGATCCCCAACGTCGTCGGCGCCGCGGCCATGGGGCTGGTCCTCGCTCGCCCCGGCGACAGCGAGCGACTGGTCGCCAAGCACTGGCCCGCCCTCTCGCTCTTCTCGCTGGTGACGGCCTCGTTCCAGGTCTTCTTCATGCTGTGGCTCGCCCGTTCCGTGAACTTTGGCGAGGCGG
>JAEUJA010000340.1 GCA_016793195.1 Phycisphaerae bacterium | reverse complement strand
CGGCCCAGAGGTCCTTGCAGGCGCCGGGGACGCTGTGGTCGCCGTCGATGAGCGCGACGTCGATGCCGCCCTCGAAGGCGAGCTGGCCGCGCTCGGCGATGATCTGGGTCGAGCTGTCGCCGGGGTGGAAGCGGACGAGGTCGATGAGCCCGGCCTTGGTGAGGCGTTCCTTGACCCAGTCCAGGCGTCCTTCGAGCATTTCGGCATCGCGCCAGGGCCCCTTGTGGATCGGGCCGAAGTCGTCGAAGCAGTGGACGACGCCGCCGTCGGCGTTTTCCTTCAGCGCCGACGCGATCCAATGGGTGCTGATGGAGAGATAGGTCCCGACTTCAACGACCACCCGCGGGCGCAGGTTTCGGACCAGGGCGTGGAGCATCAGGCCCGCCTCGGGCGAAAGCGACGAGGGGAACGCGATCGGCATCGCGTACATCTCCTTGAGGCATTGCAGCCAGCGGCATCCCGGATTGTCCAGATACGCCGGAAACTCCCAGCGCGTCGGGTGCGGGCGGTCGGCAAAGGTCGGAAAGAAGGTGTATTGCTGGCGCGGCAGCGGGTTCTTGGGCAGCGCGACCGGCGGGCGTTCGAGCGTGGTCATCCGGGCAATCCTCTCTCCCGGGGCGTCGCCCGGCGTGCAAGCCTGAAGGGTATTCCGGGCCGGGCGGGAGCGCCGGGGGGCCCTTGACGAGCCCCAAGCGCCGGCGAGGGGGCTCTGGATGACGTTGCCGCGTCTTCCCGACCACCTCAACACCCTACTTCAGGCCAGCGGATGGACCCGCGGCGTCGGGTCGCCGTGGGCCGCAACCCGGGCGGCGACCGCGAGCCACAATGCTCGCACCCGGCGTTTCGCCCGGCACCTCGCCGGGATCGAGACGGACCCGGGGGCAGGCTCGATCCAAAGCGCCGCGCGGAGCGTGCTGAGAATCAGCGACCGTCGCGGCGGCACGCCCACGCCCAGCGGTTCGATGTACAGCGACGCGAGCGTGCGCTCGAGCGCCGCGCCCGCCCCGCCGCCGCGCGAGAGCGGCAGGATCGCGACGCAGTCGATCACCGCGACACTCGGGCGACCGGCGTGCGACAGCACGACCAGATTCGACGGCTTGTGGTCGCGGTTGAACCGCGCGTGCGCGATCATGCGCCGAACCTGCCGCCCCAGTTCGCGCGCGATCGCCAGCTCCTCGCGCACGCCGATCGCGCCCGGCGGTTCAGAGCCCGCGGCGTGTGAATGGCGCGGGTCCTCGGGCCCGCGAAGTCTGTCTCGACCGCCGCGTCCGTCATGGCCGGCCTGTCCGTCGTGCCCGTCATGTCCGCCGATTCCCGACCGCGCTCTGTTGTCGCGCCGGTGCCCGCGCGCCAGCACTTCGAGCGCGCTCGGGCCGCGCAGGCGTTCCATGACGAGGTAGTCGCGCCGAGCGCCGCCGGCGGATTCGTGGGCCAGCGCCAGGCAGGGCGCGGTGGCGATCTTGTGGCGGGTCAGCCACGCCGCGCCGTTCCAGTGTCTCGCGCCTCGTCCCGCGCCCAGCGTCGCCTTGAGCTTCGACAGGCCGCGGAGCGTCCATCGCTTGACCACCACCTCGCGTCCCGCGAGCGTCGCGGCGACGACCCGCGTGGCGCCGTCGTCCTTCAGCACGCGACCGCGCTCGCCCCCGGCGATCCACCCGCCCAAGGCGCGCGACCACGCCGCCACCGAGACGCCCGGCGCAAAGACGCGATCGACCACCAGCCCGTGTTCGGCGTCGTGTCCCACGCGGCGATTCTTGCACGGGCGGGCGGCCGCCGCACGCCCCGGTTACGATCCCGCCATGCTCCCGCTCTCGGTCGCGATTGTCTGCAAGAACAACGAGAGCACCATCGCGCGCACGCTCGAATCCGTGAAGCCGCTCGCCGCCGAGATCGTCGCGGTCGATTCGGGCTCGACCGACCGCACCATCGAAATCCTGAAATCGTTCGACGCCCGCGTTGTCCGCTCGCCCTGGCTGGGCTTTGTCGCGACCAAGCAGAAGTCCCTCGAGGCCTGCACGCAGCCCTGGGTGCTCGCGCTCGACAGCGACGAATCACTCCTGCCCACCCTGGCCCAAAGCGTCGCGCGCGTGCTCGGCTCGCCCAGCGACGGCGTCGACGGCTTCTGGATGAACCGCAAGGTCTATTACGACGATCGCCCGCTCAATTTCGCGTGGCAGCCCGAGTGGCGTTTGCGCCTGGTCCGGCGCGAGCGCGCCTCTTGGACCGGACTCGATCCCCACGACCGAATGGAGCTGCGCGAGAGCCCCGGCGGCGTCGTGCCCCGCACCGAAAAGCTCCGGGGCGACATGCGCCACGACTCCATCGCCGGCTTCTCGGAGTTCCTCGTCAAGCAGGCTTCGCACGCGCGGACGATGGCGATCTCCATGAAGGCCGAGGGACACAAGGGGAGCGTGCTGAAGCTCCTCACCTCGCCCGTGGGCGCGTTCGTGAAGCAGGCGGTGTTCAAGCAGTCGTGGCGTGACGGATGGCCGGGGGTCTTGGCCGCCGCCAGCACCGCCGCGGGCACGCTGATGAAGCACGCGATCCTGATCGAGCTGAACCGGCGAAAGGTCCGCTGACCATCTCCCCAACGCCCCCCGACCGCCCGACCTAGAATGAACGGTTCAGACGCGTGCTCTCGACGGGCCTGTCGCCCGTCGCAGCGCCGATCCACCGCCGACGCCGACGCTCCGTGAGCGTCGCGCGTGCTTGTGCGACCCGCCGTGAAAAAGTCGGGACGCGCGGCCTGTTCGCAGCGGCACACGATCCGGCGCCGGCGAGCACCGCGCGTGCCCGTGTTTTTTTCTGATTGTCCCGACGAATGAATAACCCGACGACCCCCGACCACGACCACGTCCATCACGCCCCCGATGCGCCCGCGATCACGCCGAGCGATCCGCGGACCGACAGCCCGGCCCACACGGGCGGGGCCGGCGCGGGCCTGGCCCGCGCGGGCGAACCGGCTTCCGAGTCGATCGCCGATCCGCACGGGCGTCCGCCCATGACGCCCGAGATGAAGAAGGCCGCGGGCGAGATCTTCGACCCCAGTGCGTCGTTCGAATCTCTCGGGCTCCGCTCCAGCGTGCTCAAGGGCGTCGAGGCCGCCGGCTTTTCCAAGCCGACGTCGATCCAGGCCAAGCTCATCCCCGCGATGATCAACGGGCACGACGTGCTCGGGCAGGCCAAGACCGGGACGGGCAAGACGGCGGCGTTCGGCCTGCCGCTGATCCACTTGTGCAACAAGGACGAGCCGTTCCAGGGGCTGGTGCTGGCGCCGACGCGCGAACTCGCCATCCAGATCTCGCAGGAGATCAACGAGCTGGCTCGCTTCACGCCGATCCGCGCCACCACGATCTACGGCGGGCAGGCGATCCGCCAGCAAGCCAAGAACCTCTCGCAGGCCTCGCAGATCATCGTCGGCACGCCCGGG
>JAEUJA010000292.1 GCA_016793195.1 Phycisphaerae bacterium | reverse complement strand
TTCTTACACGCCCTCGGACTTGCCGATCTGCCACTCTTCGATCTCGATCGGGGCCTGACGCCCGAAGATCGTGACCAGCACGCGGACCAGGCCCTTGTCGGGGAGCAGCTCGTCGACCGTGCCCTCGTACCCCTGGAACGGGCCTTCCTTGATCGTGACGTGCTCGCCCTTCTCGAACACCATGCGCACCGAGGGCTGGTCCTCGGGCTTGCGGCTGTCGACGAGCATCTTCTCGATCTCGTGCTCTTTCATCGCGGTGGGGCGCCCCGCGGTGCCGACAAAGTCTCCCACGCCCGTCGTTTCCTTGATGAGGAAGAAGACGTCCTGGGGGATGCGTCCGTCGGGCTCGAGCTTCATCTCGACGAAGACATAGCCGGGGTAGAGCTTGGTCTCGGTGATCTTGGTCTTGCCGGCCTTGATGGTCTTGGTTTTTTCGGTGGGGACCAGGATGCGCCCGACCAGGTGGGCCATGCTCTCGATCTGCACCTTGCGGAGCAGCGTCTCGCGGACGCTGGATTCCTTGTTGGAGGCGACGCGGAGCACGAACCAGTTCATGCCCTCCTGGCGCAGCGGGCCGTCGGCGTCGAGGAGTCCTTCACGTTGAGCGGTGTCGGTCATGTCCAAGTTCTCCGCCGGCCGCGGGATCGCGGCAGGGGTCGGTGAGGCGAACGCACGAATCGGTCTTTGCGGTTCCGGCGGCGCGGGCCGCGGGCGCGGCTAGCGGTGCAGGAGCTTGATGCCCTGGAAGAGCGCGACGAAGCCGAAGTCGAAGACCCAGAGAAGTCCGGCGATGAGGAAGCAGGCGGCGATGACGACCCAGGTCGAGCCGAAGACCTCGCGCCGGGTCGACCAGTGAACCTTCTTCATCTCGCCGTCGGTGGCGATGAGGAACTCGGCGCTCCGGGCCTTCACGCCGACATACAGGTAGGTGACGATCGCGCCGAGAATGAGGATGACGGCGGCGACGCCGGCCTGGAGGTACAGCACGTTGAAGAGCGGCACGCCCGTGGCGGCGGCGACGCTGTAGCGCTTGCCGCCGATCGAGATCGCCTGGTTGGCGACGTCGGCGGGATCACGCCCGGCGTCCATCGAAAGGTCCCGGATCGTCAGCGCGCCCTGCGTCTCGCCGGTCTTGCTGTACGACACCACGGTCGCGCCGCCGATGCGGACCGCCAGGGGTCCCGTTCCCGGGGTCTCGTCCATGAGGTCGACGGCGCCGACGCCCGCGGGCGGCTCGCTCACGCCGCGCAGCTCGAGCACCCAGGTGGGCTTGGCGATCGGGATCGCCTCCATCTGCTTGGCGGTCCAGGCGGCGGTGACGAGGAAGAGGAGCCCGACGACGCAGGCGGTGAGGACGCGGACCCAGTAGCCCTGCCCGGGGCGATGGATGCCCAGGCCGCCGTGCTTGTGGGCATCGGCGGCGCCTGAAGCGTCGGAATCACGCCGGGAGGGACTTGAACCCGCAACCTGCGGATTTGGAATCCGCTGCTCTGCCAATTGAGCTACCGGCGTAGAAGACGAGTTTGATGGGCCGTGTTCCGGCACTGGTTTACTTCCGCTTGACCTTGTGGAGGGAATGACGACGCAGGCGGGGCGAATACTTCTTCAGGCCTTCCTTGAGGCCCTCGGGCATGCCGCCCTTGGTGTTGACTTCGGTGCGGTAGTTGAGGTCACCGGTCTCCGTGCACTGGAGCCAGAGGTACTCACGAGCCGCTGCTTTCTTCTTGGCCATAGGGTCACTTCGGATTTCAGGGCTCGGGGGTTTGCCCCGAGCGGTGCGAGTCGCGGCAGGCCGCGGTTTGGGTCCTCTGGTCGGGCGGTCCTTGCCCGCGAATCTGCCGCGACGGTCCCCGTCGCGTCGTGCCCTGGGGATGCCGCGACGATCGCGGTGTCCCTTCAGACAACGCCGTCCGAGCACCCCGCTGGGCCCTCGGACGGACAATTCAAGTCTAGGCCGGTCGAATCACCGCGCGACGGAAACACCCGTACGAGCGGTTTGGCCGGCGGTCTTTGGCCGCTCCCCGACGCAACGGGAGGGCGCTGTCGGAAGACCCGATCGGGGGTGTCCCCCAGACCGGGGTGGATTCGTCAGGCGATGATCTCGGTCACGGTGCCGGAGCCGATCGTCTTGCCACCCTCGCGGACGGCGAAGCGAACGCCCTTCTCCATGGCGACGGGCTTGTCGATGAGGTCGATCTCCATCTCGACGTTATCGCCGGGCATGCACATCTCGGCGCCGCCGAGGAGCTTGCAGGAGCCGGTGACATCGGTGGTGCGGAAGTAGAACTGGGGGCGGTAGCCGGAGAAGAACGGGGTGTGACGCCCGCCCTCTTCCTTGGTGAGGACGTAGACCTGTCCCTTGAACTTGGTGTGGGGCTGGATCGAGTTGGGCTTGCAGAGCACCTGGCCGCGCTCGATGTCGTCCTTCTCGACGCCGCGGAGCAGGGCGCCGACGTTGTCGCCGGCCATGCCGCTGTCGAGGGTCTTGTTGAACATCTCGACGCCGGTGACGACGGTGGACTTCTTCTCGGAGCGGAGTCCGACGACCTCGACGGTGTCGCCGACCTTGACCATGCCGCGCTCGATACGCCCGGTGGCGACGGTGCCGCGGCCCTTGATGGAGAAGACGTCCTCGATGGACATGAGGAAGGGCTTGTCCATCTCGCGGGTGGGATCGGGGATCCAGCTGTCGATGGCCGTGAAAAGGTCATCGATGGGCTTGCAGATCTTGTCGTCCTTGGGGTTCTCGATGGCGGCCTTGGACTGCCCGCGGATGACGGGGGTGGTGTCGCCCGGGAAGCCGTACTTCTTGAGAAGCTCGCGGACTTCGAGCTCGACCAGGTCGAGGAGCTCGGGGTCGTCGACCAGGTCGACCTTGTTGAGGAAGACGACGATGTAGGGCACGCCGACCTGACGGGCGAGCAGGACGTGCTCGCGGGTCTGGGGCATCGGGCCGTCGGCGGCGGAGACGACGAGGATGGCGCCGTCCATCTGGGCGGCGCCGGTGATCATGTTCTTGACGAAGTCGGCGTGGCCGGGGCAGTCGACGTGGGCGTAGTGGCGTTTCTCGGTCTCGTACTCGGTGTGGGACGAGGCGATGGTGACGGTCTTGTTGGCGTCGCGGACCGTGCCGCCCTTGGTGATTTCGGCGTAGGACTTGATCTCACCGCCGAAGCGGGCCGCCGAGCGGGCCGACAGGGCCGCGGTGAGGGTCGACTTGCCGTGGTCGATGTGACCGATGGTGCCGACGTTGACGTGTGGTTTGGTACGAGCGAATGTGCCTTTAGCCATGTCCGACGACCTCCGATCAGGATCCCGCGACGGGGATCATCGACCTCGAAGAGTCCGCACCCGAGGCGGCGATCCCGCGACGGATAAGGACCGAAAGAACCTCACCGGCCGAGCGTGTGCAACGCCCGTTTCGGTGACCATGTGCTCGATCACCCGTCGCGGACCAGACCGCGCCGGAGATTCGACGAGCCGCTGATGGGGATTGAACCCATGGCCTCACCCTTACCAAGGGTGCGCTCTACCACTGAGCTACAGCGGCCTGTGCCGCGGGATCGCACGGCCAGGCCGCTCGACCGCGAAGCATCAAGCCAAAATGTCAACCCGCGCGGGGAATTGGGTCCCCCGGCGAGCGTGGATCGTATGCCCACAGGGGGGGCGGTCAACGCGCCACCCTTCCGGCGTCCGCCCGGTCCACCCTCGTCCACGGCGAGAGACACCCCCCGCACCCCTGCCCGGTTGCCGAACGCACAACATCGGGCTTGATCCATGCCGAACAATATGCTAATTTCCGGGAATCGGGGCCGGATTCAGATGCCGGGCCACACGCAACCCCCGGATGGAGGGGGACGGAATCGCCCGCGGGCGGGCAGTCCGTGGCTCAATCGCAACTTACGGCGGTGCCGGGCCGAATCAGATGGACCGGGAATCGTGCGGCGGGGCCGACGCGTCGGGGAATTCAGGATCGGAGGAGATGGGAATGAAGAAGAGGAAGCTCGGCGGGGTGGTGGTGTCGGCGGCGGCGGCACTCTCGATGAGCGCCGGGGCGGCGGTGGACACCCTGGTCGTGCCCACCGCGCGCGGGCAGGCCACGTTCCTGGTCGACAACGCGCTGGCGACGCGCTCGCCGGCGATGCGCGTCAACGCGGACATGATCGGGAAAGACGGCGTGGTGCCGGCGCCGACGCCCGGATACGAGCTGACGTCGAAGGTGGTGCTTCGCGGCACGCATGACGCCGTGAACGCGGCGGTCGCGGCGCTGGCGGGGGCCCGCACGCCCAGGGCCGTCACGCCGGTGGCGGGCGCGCCGGAGTTCGTGCTGGTGGATGGGCTGACGGTTCGCGGGGCGGCGGAGCTTGCGATGTCGCTGCGCGGCGCGGGGTTCGAGGATGCCTATGTGGACATGCGGCGGCCCATGCCGCTGCGCTCGGTCCCGACCGACCCGGAGCTTGGCCAGCAGTGGCACCTGATCAACGCGCTCATGCCGGCGGCGGACATCAACGTGGAGGGGGCTTGGAACGCGGGCTTCAGCGGCGCGGGCGTGACGATCGGGATTCTCGAGGGCGGGTTCCAGATCGGCCACCCTGACCTGTACGCCAATCGGAACGAAGACGCGTCGCAGGCGGGCGGGAGCGCGACGCCCCACGGGACCTGCTGCGCGGGCGTGGCGGCGGGCATCGGCAACAACGCCATGGGCGGCGCGGGCGTGGCCTTCGGGGCCAAGGTCTCGCAGCTTCTGTACGGGAGCGACACCGCCAACGCGACGGCGTTCGGCTTCAAGAACGAGCTCAACTGGATCAAGAGCAACTCGTGGGGGCCGACGGACGGCGGGTTCATCGCCAGCATGTCGCCGGTGGAGTTCAATGCGATCCAGAGCGCGGTGAACAGCGGACGCGGGGGGCGTGGCACGATCTTCACGTGGGCCGCGGGCAACGGCGGAACGGTGGACCGCGTCGACTACGACGGGTACGCGTCGAGTCGCTACGTCGTCAGCGTCGGCGCGATCGGCGACGAGGACTTCCGCGCGTATTACAACGAGCTCGGATCGTCCCACCTGGTGGTGGCGCCCTCGAACGGCAACACCCGCGGCATCTACACGACCGACGTCACGGGGGGCGGCGGGTATTCAAGCGGGGACTACACGCCCGACTTCGGCGGGACCAGCTCGGCGTGCCCGCTGGGCGCGGGCGTCGTCGCCCTCATGCTCGAGGCCAACCCCGACCTCTCCTGGCGCGACGTGCAGCACATCCTGATCCTGACGGCACGCAAGTGCGACGAGTTCAACTCGCAGTGGTCGCTGAACGGCGCGGGGCGCTGGGTGAGCTATCACTACGGCTTCGGCGCGATCAACGCCAGCGCCGCGGTGGCGCTGGCCCAGACGTGGCAGGGCGTCGAGCCGGAGCGTTCGGCGACGACCGACTACCTCAGCGTGTCGCAGGGCATCCCGGACAACAACACGACCGGCCTGACGAAGACGGCGACGATCAACGCCGGCATCACCATCGAGACCGTCGAGGTGGTGCTCAACGTGACGCACCCGTTCGTGGGCGACCTGCAGGTCACGCTCACGGCGCCCTCGGGGAAGACCTCGGCCCTGGCGGCCAAGCGCAACGACCCGACCGACAACTACAACGAGTTCGTGTTCACCACGCGTCGTCACTTCGGCGAGAGCGCCAAGGGCACGTGGACCCTGCACATCGCCGACCGGGCCGCCCAGGACGTGGGGACGTGGCTGGACTGGCGCCTGAACGTGTTCGGCACGGGTTGCCTGGCGGACTTCAACGCCGACGGGTTCGTGAACGGGAATGACTACGACGCGTTCGCGGACGCGTTCGACCAGGCGGCGCCCGAGGCGGACCTCAACGCCGACGGGTTCGTGAACGGGAACGATTACGACGCGTTCGCGACCGCGTTCGACCAGGGGTGCTAGGGAAGAAATCACGAAGTCACGAAGTTACGAAGTTACGAAGTCACGAAGACACGAAGACACGAAGACACGAAGACACGAAGACACGAAGACACGAAGACACGAAGACACGAAGACACGAAGACAGGGGAGCGTGGGTCGTGGGTGACGACGCACATTTAGGATGGAAGTCGGATTGGTCACGCCCACGATGAGCGGGGGCGGTGCGCGACGCATCGTGCGCGCCGTGCCACACGCCCTGTGGCCTTGTGCCACGCGTCATTTTGATGAAAAGCGCCCCGGGCGAGCGTGAGCGCGCCCGGGTGCGATCTCGCCCTTCTCGTGAGGAGAACGAGACCAACCGAAGGCCCCGTCCGCCCGGGCGGCGGAGCCACGAATCACGGGGCCGCCCTTGCGGAGGCGACGCCGTGTGACCACCGACGGGCGGGCACCCCGGCCGCGGATCGGCCGGGCTCCCGTCGAGGCGCGCAGGGAGTGCTCACCTCAATCCAGATAGCGACGCCCAGCGCCGTTCTTGCAGGTGAAACTGGGAAGAATGCACAAAACTGGTGCGACTCCGGGGCCAGGTCCGGGTACGGGGGGCTGTTCCCGGTTGGGCTGGGCAAGATGGGGAACCCGGGAAAGCGGGCGGCGACGAGGGCCGGCGTCAGGGCGCGACGACGCCCCGCAGTTCGTCGATGGTCTTGGTGGGGTCAAAGCCCTCGATCCGCTTGGCGATGCGTCCCTGGGCGTCGATGGCGAGCAAGGTCGGGTAGCGCGTGATCGAGAGGGCCTTGGCGAGTTCGTCGCCGCTCCCCGCGACGCGGAGCACGCCGGTGTCGAGCCGGTCGTCGCCGGTGCGGTTGCGCGGCTGGTAGTTCCTGATGAACTCGGCGCCGGCGTCCTTGGTGCGCTCGCGCACGGCGCACGCGATCACGGGAACGCCCGGCTCCTTCAGTGCGGCCGCGAACTTGCAGATCGGTTCGAGCGCGTCGCGCGAGGGAAGGCTCCAGCTTCCCCAGAAAACAAAGACGGCGGGTTTGCCGCGGAGCGAGTCGGTGGCGAGTGTCGTGCCGTCGGAGAGCGCGAGCTGGACGGACGGAAGCATGGCGAGCGGGGCTTCGGCCGGGGTATCGGGCGCGGTCGCGGGCTGGGCGGAGTTCGCGCCGTTGCTCGCGGCGTCGGGCGTGGCGCCCGGCGGGGTGATGACACCGACGGATTCGTCCGGGGGCGGGACGCGCCGCCCGCGCTCGAAGCGCGGCGCGGTGGTTACGTCGCTGGCGTAGCCGTCGGGCGCGGTGATGGTGAGTTCGGCGTCGGTCACCTCCTGGTTGAGCACGACGCCGGTGAGTTCCTGGATGGTGGAGCTGGTGATCTTGGTGGTTTCGGTGGAGCGTTCGAGCTTGCGGAGCATGTGGTCGGACTGGGCGATCCACAGCTTCAGCAGCGTCTTGCGCTTGGGGTAGCGGACGTGGAGGAGGTCGCAGGCCTGGGCGTCGACGTCCTCGGTGCCGGCGTGGGTGATCTCTTCGCCGGCGAGTTCCTTGTTGAAGGGCGGGACCTCGATGATCTGGGTGGGCATGGCCTGGGAGGCCATGGCGTAGGACCCGCCGCGGGCCTCGTTCTGCGGGCGGCCGACGAGTTTCTTTTCTTTGTGATCAAGCCAGGAGATGGCGCCGCCGCCCCAGGCAACGTCGAAGTTGGTTTCTTGTCCGTTGCGGGTGCCCGATCCGGTGACGCGGACGTGCCACGCCGCGCCGTCCTTGCGAAGGCGCACGGCGGCGTCGGTAGAGGGTGTGACGCTGGAGAGCGAGCCGGTGACAGTGGTCTTGACGTTGGCGCGGATCGAGGTGGCCTTGGCGATCGCGTCGGACATCGCCTGGAGGATGGCCTTGGCGGCGGGGTCGACGTTGCCGGCGGGCTGGGCTTCTGGTTGGATCGCGGCCGGCGCGTCGGGCTGGGTCGTTGGCGGCTGCGAGGGCTGCTCGACGGGCTGGTCCTGGCCCGATGCACGGATCGGCCCGAGCGCGAGGCAGAGCATCGCGGGGGTGAGGAGCACGAGCTGGCGGGCGCG
>JAEUJA010000253.1 GCA_016793195.1 Phycisphaerae bacterium | reverse complement strand
GGCACGGGCGATTTGCGTGAGGCGGCCACGACGAGCATGGCGATCATGCCGATGGTGGCGAAGCCGGCGGCGGGGAGGGTCCAGCCCATGGAGGCCAGGCCGTCGTTGCGGAACTCGGGGTTGGGCTCGCCGCCCTTGGGCATGACCATGAGGGCGGCCTCGAACTCCCAGGTTTTTTCCTGGAGCTGGGGGATCGCCAGTTCGCGGCCTTCGCGTTCGGCGCGTTCGCGGGTGCGTTTGCTTGGGAACGCCATCTTCTGATGGGCGAAGCCGCCCTCGGGGAGGAACTCGTAGAAGTCGAAGGTCCAGCGGCGCTTGTTCACGCCGCCCCATGTGGACGGGTCGGCGCCGAGCTCGGGCGTGCGGGTGACGATGACGAGGCGATCGCGGACCTCGCCGGCGTTCATCTTGTTGACCAGCTGGGGCAGGTCCATGCTGGTCGCCGAGGCGAAGCGCAGGACGCCCATCCAATCTTCGTGGGGGATGAGCCCGGGCAGACGCGGGTCCTTGGGGATGACGACGGGGAGCGAGAGGGTGTGCTCGGCGTAGGTGACGACGAGGCGTCGTCCGGAGGGCGATTCGTGGTCGCGGAGGGTGACGGGCCGCCCGGCATACGAGAAATCGCGGGCGTCGACGCGGCTGAACGCGAACTGCTCGCGGGGATGGTCGCGATGGAAGCCGCCGACGCGCCGGGCGGCGGAGATCCCTGAGGCGATCGCGGCGGCGGCGAGCAATCCTGCGAGGATGATGGACGTAGCGCGGGTCATGGGGGGGATGGTAGGGGCTCGAATGAAAACGCGAACTACGGAAGCGGGCTGATTCAGGCGGGCGACGCGTGGCGCGGTCGGGGCAATGGGCAATGGGCAATGGGAAATAGGCAATGGGAAGACACGAGGCCATCGCGCGGCACCGAGTCGCATCGCCCGCGCGAGATCGACCCAGACCTTGGCTCGATGACTCGCTCAGGTCCGGCGTCCGAAAGGCGATGAGCCGGCGATGCGAGTGGCGGACCCGGCCTCAGTGCGCGGCGGGCTTGGCTTCCGAGTGTCCGGTTGCGCCGTGCGCGTCCGTGGGGGCGGCGGTGTCGAAGAGGCCCGGGGTGGCGCCGGTGCGCGGGCGGCTCTGGTTTGCGGCGTCTTTCCAGGGCGAGGTCGCGTCTGGGCGGGCGTGGGCCCCGCCGTGCAGGTGGGCTTCGTGTTCGAGCTCGCCGAACTTTTCCGGGCCGACTTTTTCGAGGAGGCGGTTGCGGGCGTGGAGGTAGAGGGGCTGGCTGGGCGCGACTCGCTCTTCGGTGCCGTCGTCTTTCAATTCCCAGCGGTTGATGTGTGGTCCGCCGGTGCCACCGGCGACGGCTTCGCCGGCTTTCCAGGGATACACGCGGTTTCGGACGCCCAGGTCCATGGCGGTGAAGCCGAGGAAGAGGATGACGCCGAAGAGGCAGAAGAGGAAGATGACGCCGTTGATGGGGTTGTCGTATCGGAGCTGCATGAAGTAGAGGGCGACGATGGTGGACTTGACGACCGCGATGGAGAGGGCGACGGCGACGTTGACCCAGCCGGGGAGGACGATGTGGAAGAACTGCTGTGCCCAGTGCTCGGCCCTGGAGGCGAAGACGGTGGCGGCGGTGAGCACCAGGAGCGAGGTCAGCACCATTCGGAGCGTCATCACGGGGAGGACAACGTGCCCGTGGTTGTGGCCGGAGTCGAACCCGTGCGGGTCGATCTGGTCGGCCTCGTCCTGGGCGAAGTTCTGGTGGGGACGAACGGGGTCGTGATGCGAGTGGGCCATGGGTTCCTCCGCGTGGGGCGCGGGATGAGAGGGTTCAGCCGATGAGGTACAGGAGGGGGAAGAGGAAGATCCAGATGAGGTCGACGAGGTGCCAGTAGAGGCCGACGACCTCGACGCCGGTGTAGTGGTCGGGGCCGTAGTGTCCCTTGCGGGCCTTGAGATAGACCCAGAAGATGAGGGACATTCCGATGACGACGTGGAGGGCGTGGATGCCGGTGCCGCAGTAATAGATTCCCCACCAGAGGGGCTCGTGCGGATCGCCGGCGAAGGGGTAGTTGAAGAACGAGCCGCCGGGGGCTTTTCCGGCGGACCACTTGGGGATGTACTCGAAGGTGAGCTTGATGGCGATGAAGGCCGCGCCGCAGAGGACGGTGATGAGGAGGTTTCGGCGGAGGGCGGATTGGTTGTTGAGCTGGGCGTGGTGGATGCTGACGGCCATGGTGTAGCTGGAGACCAGCAGGACGACGGTGTTGAGCCCTCCCCAGCGCCAATCGAGGTAGGAGGAGCCGTTGGCCCAGGCCTGTGGGTAGAGCATTCGGAAGATGGCGTAACCGACGAAGATGCCGGCGAAGAGGAGCACTTCCGTGGTGAGGAAGAGCCACATGCCGAGCTTGCAGGCGTCGAACTCTTCTTCCTTGCTTCGGAAGTGGTTGGCCGCCTGGTACTTCTTCCAGAGCGGCGTGTCGCCGGAAGAACCGGATTGGGCCGGGATGGTGCTCATCAGTGAATCCTCGCGGGGCGAGCGCTCGCTCCGGGTGTGTACAAACTCGACTCAGTGCTTGGCGGCGGTGAAGTTTGAGGCCGGGATGGGGTAGTCCTTGGGGTCCCAGTGGGGCGGGACGTTGGTCTCGAAGTCATAGGGCCCGTGCTTGACGAGGGGCTCGTGATGGAAGTTGTGCTCGATGGGCGGGCTGTCGGCCTCCCATTCGAGGGACAGGCCGCCCCAGGGGTTCTTTGGCGCCGGGCGTCCGGCGACGAGGGAGTGGATGAAGACGAAGAGGTGGACGAGGAAGCCCAGGAGGAGGATGAACGAGCCGTAGGTGCTGAGCTGGTGGAGGTCGGTGAACTCTGGGATGTAGGTGGCGTATCGGCGGGGCATGCCGCGGGTGCCGAGGATGAACTGTGTGAAGAAGGTGAGGTTGAAGCCCAGGAAGACGAGGCAGGCGCCGACGGTGGCCCAGAGCTCGTTGTACATCTTGCCGAACATCTTGGGCCACCAGTGATGGATGCCGCCGACGAAGGCGATGATGGTGCCGCCCATCATGACGTAGTGGAAGTGTGCGACGACGAAGTAGGAATCGTGGAGGTGGAGGTCGGTGGAGAGGGTTCCGAGGGGGAGGCCGGTGAGGCCGCCGATGGTGAAGAGGAAGAGGAAGAAGAGTGAATAGACCATGGGGGTGGTGAACTGGATGGAGCCCTTGTAGAGGGTGGCGACCCAGTTGAAGACCTTGACGGCGGTGGGGATGGCGACCAGGAAGGTGAGCGCGGAGAAGACGGCGGAGGCCATCTCGCCCATGCTGGCGAACATGTGGTGCCCCCAGACGAGGAAGGAGACGAAGGCGACGCCGAGGGAGGCGAAGGCCATGGCGCGATAGCCGAAGATTTTCTTGTGGGCGTGGACGGTGATGAGCTCGCTGATGATGCCGAAGGCCGGGAGGATCATGACGTAGACGACGGGGTGGCTGTAGAACCAGAAGAAGTGCTGGAAGAGGACGGGGTCGCCGCCGATGGCGGGGTCGAAGATGCCGACGTGGAAGAGGCGCTCGAAGATGAGGAGGAGGAGGGTGATGCCGATGACGGGGGTCGCGAGCACCTGGATGATGGCGGTCGAGTAGATGGCCCAGACGAAGAGGGGCATGTCGAACCAGCCCATGCCGGGGGCGCGGAGCTTGTGGACGGTGACGACGAAGTTCAGGCCGGTGAGGATGGAGCTGAAGCCCAGCACGAACGCGGCGCCGATCATGAGCACGACGCGCGTGTAGACATCCCAATCCGTTGACGTGCTGTACGGCGTATAGAACGTCCAGCCCGTATCGACGCCGCCCATGATGATGGAGACGACGCCCAGCACCGAGCCAATGACGTAGACCCACCAACTGAGCAGGTTGAGTCTTGGGAACGCGACGTCCTTGGCGCCGAGCATGATGGGCAGGAGGAAGTTGCCGAGCGCCGAGGGGATGCCGGGGACGATGACCATGAAGACCATGATCGCGCCGTGCAGGGTGAAGATGCGGTTGTAGATGGCGTGCCCGGCGGAGACGGCGCCTCCTTCGACCTGGAAGACCTGGCCGGTGATCTGCCCGTCGACCATGGTGGTCGGCTGGAAGAGCTCGACGCGGACCGCGAGGGCGGCCACGCCACCCAGGAAGAAGAGGGTGAGCACAGCGGCGAGGTACATGACGCCCAGCTTTTTGTGGTCGATGGTGGTCGCCCACGCCCACATGGTGGAGATCATGCCGCCCTTGGGCGACAGGTAGCTCCCCTCGTCGTGGTGCCCGCCGACGGCGTGCGAACCGTGATGATCGATCGTGCTCATGTCTTCGTTCCCGTCCGCCGTGGCGGCGTGCTGACTCACGCGGGGGTTCCGGGCGGCTCCCGGCTGCTCCCGCGGCGTTGGTTTACTTCTTCTCGCCCTCCGCGGGCTTGGCGTGGACGCTGATGGTCTTCATGTACTCGATGATGGCGGCGACGTCGTCCTCACTGAGGATGCCCTTGAAGGACTGCATCTGCGGGCCGTAGCCGGCGACGAGTTTCTTGGCGGGCTCGTAGATGGACTCGCGGATGTATTGATCGTCGGCGACGCCGCTGGAGCCGTCGGCAAAGGTCTCGGTCTTGCCGTAGACGTCTTTCCAAGACGGTCCGGTGTTCTTCGAGCCGTCGATGGAATGGCAGGAGGCGCACTGGATGGTGTGGAGTCGTTTGCCCTTTTCGACGGGGGTGAGGCCGGCGCTGCTCCAGCCGTCGACGACCTTGGCCCAGACGTCGCGGGGGACAAGGCGGATGATGCCGGCCATCTCGGAGTGGGAGTCGCCGCAGTATTCGGCGCAGAAGAGCCAGTGGTCTTCGTAGGGGGTTCCGGGGAAGGGCCCGTCGGTGAGCGTCGCGCCGCCCTTGATGGGGCC
>JAEUJA010000185.1 GCA_016793195.1 Phycisphaerae bacterium | reverse complement strand
CTCTCCATCGTCGCCTCCACCATCATGGCCTCCGACGCCAGCGTCGTCATGCGCTAGGAATCATCATGAACCCAGGCCATTCCCGCCACGCCGACCACCTGATGAACCTCTCGCGCCGCCACTTCCTCGGCATGAGCGCGCTGGGCCTCGGCGGCCTCGCGCTCGCCGCCGGCGGCCTCGACGCCCGCGCTTCCTCACCAGCCCTCCAACCGGCCACCTTCCCAAACTTCCCCGCCAAGGCCAAACGCGTCGTCTATCTCTTCCAGTCCGGCGGCCCATCACACCTCGAAACCTTCGACCCCAAACCACTGCTCAATCAACGCCACGCCGAGCCCCTCCCCGATTCGGTCCGCCGCGGCCAGCGCCTCACCGGCATGAGCGGCAACCAGTCCATCCTCCCCCTCGCCGGCTCCTTCACCAAGTTCCAGCAGCACGGCAACTCCCGCGCCTGGATCAGCGACCTCCTCCCACACACCGCCAAAATCGCCGACGACCTCTGCATCATCCGCTCCATGCACACCGAGGCGATCAACCACGACCCCGCCATCACCTTCTTCTGCACCGGCCATCAACTCGCCGGCCGCCCCTCGATGGGCGCGTGGCTCTCCTACGGCCTGGGCAGCGCCAACGCCAACCTCCCCGCCTTCATCGTCCTCGTCTCAAAGGACGCACCGCGCGATCAACCCCTCTACGCCCGCCTCTGGGGCTCGGGCTTCCTCCCAAGCGAGCACCAGGGCGTGCAGTTCCGCGCCGGCAAAGAGCCCGTGCTCTACCTCACCAACCCCGAGGGCGTCTCGCCCCATACCCGCCGCGGCATGCTCGACACCCTCGCAAAGCTCAACGCCGATCAGGCCAAGGCCACGCTCGACCCCGACGTCGCCGCCCGCATGGAACAGGCCGAGATGGCCTTCCGAATGCAGACCAGCGTCCCCGAAGCCACCGACATCACCGGCGAATCCGCCGAAACCTTCGACCTCTACGGCCCGTCATCGCGCACGCCCGGAACCTACGCCGCCAATTGCATCCTCGCACGCCGCCTGCTCGAACGCGGCGTGCGCTTCGTGCAACTCTTCCACCAGGGCTGGGACCAGCACGGCTCGCTCCCCTCCGGCATCACCAACCAGTGCGCCCAGACCGACCAGGCCTCCGCCGCGCTCGTCACCGACCTCAAACGCCGCGGCCTGCTCGACGACACCCTCGTCGTCTGGGGCGGCGAGTTCGGTCGCACCGCCTATTGCCAAGGCCGAATGACGCCCAACGACTACGGCCGCGACCACCATCCCCGCTGCTTCTCCATCTGGATGGCAGGCGGCGGCGTCAAGCCCGGCACAACCCTCGGCCGAACCGACGACTTCGGCTACAACATCGAGGAAAACCCCGTCCACGTCCACGACCTCCACGCCACCATGCTCCACCTCCTCGGCATCGACCACGAGCGCCTCACTCACCGTTTCCAGGGTCGCGACTTCCGCCTCACCGACGTCGCCGGAAATCTCGTCAAGGAAATCATCGCGTAGCGCGGATTCCCTTCACGTCCGGCCTTCCCCACTCCCCATTGCCCCCGAAGGATCCTCCCATGAAACGCGTCGCCGTTGTTCTCTCCGGGTGCGGCTTCCTCGACGGCGCCGAAATCACCGAGGCCGTCAGCCTCCTCATCCATCTCGACCGCCGCGGCCTCGGTTTCTCCTGCTTCGCGCCCGACATTCCTCAATCCTCCGTCGTCAATCACGCCACCCACACGCCCGGCGTCGGCTCGCGCAACGTCCTCGAAGAATCCGCCCGCATCGCCCGCGGAAAGATCGCCCCCCTCGCCTCGCTCAAGGCCGCCGATTTCGACGCCCTCGTGTTCCCCGGCGGCTTCGGCGCCGCGAAGAACCTCTGCGACTTCGCCGCCAAGGGCCCCGAGTGCTCCGTCCAGTCCAACGTCGCACGCACCCTCCGCGAGTTCCACGCCGCCAAGAAGCCCATCGGCCTCTGCTGCATCGCCCCCGTCCTCGCCGCCCGCGTTCTGGGCACTACCTCCGGCGGCCCCGGCTGCACGCTCACCATCGGCTCTGACCCCAGCACCGCCGCCGCCCTCTCCAAGATGGGCGCGTCCAACATCGACCATCGTGTCACCGAGGCCCACCTCGACGCCAAGAACCTGATCGTCTCCACTCCCGCCTACATGTGCGAATCGGGGCCATTCGGCGTCTTCACCGGCATCGGCGCCCTGGTCGACGAACTCGCTAAGCTGCTCGGCGTGCGTTAGCGCATCGCTCGTCGAGCGCCGCCCGATCGCCCGCCAACTTTACGTCCCGCTCAGGTCCGCTATCGTGTGTCCCATCAGGCCGGGCGACGCCGGCCAAGTATCAGGGCGTGGGAGTTCACGCCGCCGAAGCGAACGGAGTCGCGCAGGGTCACTCCCGCATGCTGGTCGCCGAACATCGCCCTCGCTCGCTCAAGTGGTTCCACGCGGGGCCGCTCCTGTTCGGCGATTGGGGCACCAGCCGCCTCTACGTCCTCGGCCTGGCCTTCTACTACACCGGCCACGCCTCGCCCGTCTATATGACCGTCATGGCCGCCGTCATGGCCGCCGTCGCCTGGGCCTACACCATCATCTGCCGCTGCTTCCCCGAGGGCGGCGGCGTCTACACCGCCTCGCGCCTCCTCTCCCCAACCCTCTCGGTCATCGGCGCCACCCTCCTCCTCTGCGATTACATCGTCACCGCCGCCCTCAGCATGGTCGAAGCCCTCCACTACTTCGACATGCCCCACGAGTTCGTCGTCCCCGTCTCCATCATCGCCATCCTCGTGATCGGCCTGGTCAACTGGCTCGGCGCCCGCTCCGCCGGGCGCTTCGCGCTGGTCATCGCCATCGTCGCCATCGTCGCCTCCCTTCTCATCGCCGTCGCCTGCCTCCCCTTCGTCTGGCCGGGCATCCAGAAAATCACCTGGAACCCGCCCGCCATCGACAACTGGTGGCAGCGCTGGGAAAGCCTCGTCCGCATCGTGCTCGCCCTCTCCGGCATCGAGGCCGTCGCCAACATGACCGGCCTCATGGCCGAGCCCGTCGCCAAGACCGCCCGTCGAACCATCTGGATCGTGCTCGTCGAGGTCCTCCTCCTCAACATGATCTTCTGCCTGGCCATGAACGCCATGCCCGGCCTCATCAACCAGACCACCCCCGACTACATCCACCACGAAATCCTGGGCGGCCTGCAGCCCGAGCAGGTCCCCGAGCACATCCGCCAATACCGCGACGTCGGCGTCAAGCTCCTCGCCACCGAGGCCGGCGGAAAAATGCTCGGCGCCTCCTTCGGCCTCTACTTCGGCGTCTCCACCGCCCTGGTCTTCGGCCTGCTCCTCATGTCCGCCGTCAACACCGCCGTCATGGCCATGGTCTCCGTTCAATACTCCATGGCCCGCGAGGGCGAGCTCCCACGCCCCCTCACCAAGCTCAACTACTCCGGCGTCCCCTGGATCGCCCTCGTCGTCGCCTGCATCCTCCCCGCCGGCGTCCTCCTCTTCGAGGCCGATCCAAAGTCCCTCGGCGAGCTCTACGCCATCGGCGTCGTCGGCGCCATCTGCATCAGCGTCTTCAGCTGCGCCGCCAACAAGAAACTCGCCATCGGGACCTGGGAACGCCGCGGCCTGTGGGCCCTGGCCCTCCTCATGGCCGCCATCGAAGCCACCATCATCGTCGCCAAGCCCAACGCCACCATCTTCGCCGCCAGCCTCGTCGGCGCCGTCCTCGTCGTTCGCTGGGCCCTCAAGTCCCGCGCCGCCTCGCGCGCCGAACGCGTCGAGGAGCCCGAAGCCGGATGGATGACCGAACTCCGCGAAAAACCCCTCAAGATCGAGCCCGGACGCCCGCGCATCATGCTCGCCGCCCGCGGCCAGGACCAGGCCGAATACGCCGTCCGCCTCGCCAAGAAACGCAACGCCATCCTCTTTGTCATCTACGTCCGCACCCTCCGCGTGCTCGACATCGCGCCCGGCCGTATCCCAAAGCTCGATGACGACCGCGACGCCCAGGAAGCCCTCGGCTCCGTCATGGTCATGGGCAAGGCCGCCGGCGTCCCCGTCATCCCCGTCTACGTCACCAGCACCGAGGTCCCCGCCGAAATCCTCGACTACACCGTCACCTTCGGCTGCGACACCCTCATCATGGGCAAGTCGCGCCGCTCGCTCTTCTCACGCAAGGTCGTCGGCGACGTCGTCGGCGAGGTCGCCCGCCAGCTCCCCGACGAAGTCTCCCTCATCACCCGCTCCGCCGGCCCGCTCTCGGACCTCTCCCGCGTCTTCCAGGACGAGCCCGATGAAGTCGTCAAGGTCATCCGCGAACCCGACGAGAAAAACCACGACCACGACAAGTCGTGAGAGCATGTCCGTCGGTCTGCTCCGGGTGGCGTGGCCAAGCCCCGCCTTGGGGGCTTGACCACGTTCCTCCAATCTCCCCGCGCCGGGCCACCGACTGCGTCTTCGCGGTCGGTGCTCCTTCTTCGCTTCCCTCTCTTCTCCACATCTCAGGGCGCCGTTCCATTCTTCTTCCCCATCCATCCCTCCGTGCGCCCCCGTGCCCCTCCGTGTTGAACTTCTGCTCTTCATTTGGCAATTTGGCGATTTGGCAATTTGGCGATCTGCGCCCCGCGCCGCTGTGCCAGGCGCATGTCGCACCCGCGCACCCCTCCTACGCTCCGCCTGCATTTGGCCCGGAGCAGACGCGATGGAACGCGCCGACCACAACTCACCCCACGACATCCCCGACACCATCAACGCCGCCGACCTGCTCGACGATCTCACCGAGCCCCAGCGCCGCGCCGTGCTCCACACCGAGGGCCCGCTGCTCGTCCTGGCCGCCGCCGGCTCCGGCAAGACCCGCGTCATCACCCGCCGAATCGCCTACCTCATCCGCCTGGGCATCCCCGCCTGGTCGATCATGGCCCTTACCTTCACCAACAAGGCCGCCGGCGAGATGCGCCAGCGCGTCGCCACGCTCCTCGCCGGCAACGAGCGTTCCTCCCGCGGCCTGACCGTCACCACCTTCCACTCCCTCTGCGCCCGACTCCTCCGCCGCTACGCCGAACAGGCCGGCCTCAAGCCCGACTTCAGCATCTACGACTCCAGCGACCAATCCACGCTCGTCAAGCGCGTGATCAACGAACTCAGTCTCTCCACCACCAACTGGCCGCCGCGCTCCGCCCTCTCCGCGATCAGCAACGCCAAGAACGAACTCATCGACGCCGCCGCCTACGCCGCCCGCGCCGGAGACTTCTACACGCGCACCGCGGCCAAGATCTACGAGGCCTACGAGGCCGCCCTGCGCCAGGCCAACGCCGTCGATTTCGACGACCTGCTCCTCCGCACCGTCCGCGCCCTCCGCGACAGCGAGATGGTCCGCGAGGAATGCCGCTCACGCTGGCAGTACCTCCTCATCGACGAATACCAGGACACCAACCGCGCCCAGTTCGCCATCGCCTCCCTCCTCGCCGGCGATGTCACGCCGCAGCGCCGCCCCAACATCTGCGTCGTCGGCGATCCCGACCAGGCAATCTACGGCTGGCGCGGCGCCGACATCTCCAACATCCTCGACTTCGAGGAACGCTACCCCGGCGCCGCCGTCATCGCCCTGGGCGAAAACTTCCGCTCAACCGCCCCCGTCCTCACCGCCGCCGACACCCTCATCAAGCACAACAAGCGCCGCAAGCACAAACCCCTCTTCACCAAGACGCCCGGCGGCGACAACGTCGAAGCCATCCTCTGCCGCGACGAGCAGCACGAGTCCATGATCGTCGTCGATTGGCTCCGCCACAAGCACGAAGCCAGCGGCACCGGCGCCCGAACCCAGGCCGGCCTCGCCTGGCGCGACATGGCCATCTTCTACCGCACCAACGCACTCTCTCGCGTCATGGAGGACGCCCTCCGCGCCGCCGGCGTCCCCTACGTCATCGCCCGCGGCACCGCCTTCTACGAACGCGAAGAAGTCAAGAACGCACTCGCCTATCTCCGCGTCCTGGCCAACCCCGCCGACTCCGTCTCCCTCTCACGCATCCTCAACGTGCCGACCCGCGGCCTGGGCGACGCCTCCGTCGACAAGGTCGAGGCCTACGCCGCCGCCCGCCACGCCACGCTCTTTGATGGCCTCCGCGCCGCCGCCGCCGCCGAGCCCGTCGGCATCACCGCCCGCGCCGCCGCCGCCTGCCGAAAGTTCTGCGAAATGTTCGACGCCTGGACCAGCGTCGAGGGCTTCCTCGGCACGTCGCACGGCGTATCCGAATCCCTCGCCACCCTCGTCGAGCGCGTCATCAAGGAATCCGGCCTCGAACACATGTACACCGCACAGGCCCACGCCAGCAAGAGCGAATCCGACGAGGAACGACTCGACAACCTCGCCGAACTCGTCTCTTCCGCCCGCCAGTTCGAGCTCGAATACGACCCCGAGGGCGATCCGGCTCCCATCACGGCGACCGGCACGGCGCTCGACCCACACTCCACCCTCGCCATGCTCCGCGCCTACCTCGAATCCGTCTCGCTCGTCGCCGACGCCGATGCCGTCGACCCCACCCAGGGCGCCGTCACCATGATGACCCTCCACGCCGCCAAGGGCCTGGAGTTCCCCGCCGTCGCGATCATCGGCCTCGAAGAAGGAATGCTCCCCCACCTCCGCGCCGCCGAGTCCGAAGCCCAGATGGAAGAAGAACGCCGCCTCTGCTTCGTCGGCATCACCCGCGCCATGCGACGACTCCTCCTCACCAGCGCCAAGTACCGCACCACCCGCGGCCTGCCCGAACGCACCATCCCCAGCCGCTTCCTCGGCGAAATCGGCACCGACCACGTCACCCTCTCCGATCAATCCGGCATGGACGACTCGTTCGGCGCGGGCTCACGCGCCCCGCGCGATGAACCACGCTTCGAGAGCGACGAGGTCCACGTCCGACCGCGCGCCGCCGCCTCCACCGCCGTGCCGTTCCCCGTCGGCTCGCTCGTCCGCCACCCGCAGTTCGGCACCGGCCGCGTCGAATCCATCGAGAGCGGCCCAAACGCCCGCGCCAAGATCCACTTCCAGGGCATCGGCGTCAAAACCCTCGTGCTCGAATACGCACGCCTCCAGCGCGTGCGCTGATCACATTCGGCGCGGAACATTCACCACGAAGCGACACAGAGGGGCACGGAGGGAATGCCGTGGAACTGGGCGCGTCGGGGCGTGTGATGCGGCGTTCCGCCTCTTCTCCCATTGCCCTTTGCCCCTTTGCCCATTACCCATTGCCCATTGCCCATTGCCTCTGCCACCAGTAGCCCGACCGTGAGGGAGGACGTGCCTTCGCGTTCCTTCACTTCCGAATGCCCCGCCATTCTCCGACTCCGCCCTCCCGCCCCCCGCGCGCAACCACACCACGCCCCCCTCCGTGGCTCTCCGTGTCCCTCCGTGTTGAATCTTCTCACGCCGGCCGAATCCCGCGGTGCAGCTGCTGCACGCGATCGGCCTCCTGCTTGCGGATCTGATCCAGCGTCAGCTTCGGAACCCGCCACGCGTTCTGGTCCTTGGTCACGTTGCTCGCGTGCTCGGTCATGCAACGGTACAAAAACTTGAACGCATCCCGCGGCTGATGCATCTGGTCCAGCGCGTCCACCACGTCCTGCCGCGTCACGTCCTCCGCGAACAGATCAAGCAGCGCCAGCTGCGGCAGCCCCGCGGGGCGGCACGCCTGCAGACGCGTGTTGCACAGGTCGTACAGCATCGGCCCCGTCCACGTCAGCCGCTCGATCATGTTCTGCTTGTCAAGCCGCGCGTCCTGGAAAAACGCGCTCGACTCGCGGAACAGCGCGTGCCGCAGCTCCACCGGCAGGAGCATCTTCACGCCCAGCCCCTCCTGCTGCAAGAACTTGTTGTTGAGCAGCGGCCAGGTGATCGCCCGCATCCGGTCCGCGTCCCCCGACACCAGCGTCGGCTCGTCCACGCGGTCGATCACCACCAGCATCCCCGTGTACCCGAAAGCGCCGATCAGCCGGCGAAGCCTCGAAAACATCGAGTACCGAACCTCGTCCGTCTCAACGACCGGCAGCACCTCGCCGTCGCGACAGCCCGCGGGCAACTGCCGCAGCGACCGCGCCCACGAACGCGGCGAGCGCGACAGCACCCGCAGCTGCCGCTTGATCCGCCCGCACGTCCGCAACAGCCGCCAGCGATCCCACAGCCCGTGCTTGATCGCAAACAAAAGCCACAACGCCGCCAGCCCCGCGATCGCGTACGCCGGCCAATCCCCCGTCAGCCACCCCGGCGGCGAATACTTACCCCACACAAACAGCCCCGCCAGCACGATCGGCCCCACCAGCACCAGCGCGTCGCCCATCACCATCGACATCGATCGCCACGCGCCGAGTCGCGAACGCAGCTCCGCCGTGCGATGCTCCGCCTGCTCCGGCCGGTCGTATAACGCCTGGAGCAGCAGCAAGTCGCGCACGTCATACCGATCCAGCCGCCTCGCGATCCGCTTCACGTCCGCGCCCAGGTCGATCGGATCGTCCTGCGCCCGCAGCCCGAGGATCGCGTCAACCACCCGCGGCACGACCGTGTGCAGGATCGCGTCCATGTGGTCGACCAGCCGCAGCTGCTGAAAACTCTCCAGCGGCGTCTTGCCGCCCACGCGCTCGTGCAGCCGCGCCAGGAACGGATTGAGATCGTCGTACGCGACCATCAGCACCCGGGCCGCGGGGTGCTCGGCGTTGTGCTGCGCCACCCGCGACGCGATCTGCAAGCGCATCGCCGTCTTCCCGCTCCCCTTCTCGCCGAACACGATCGACGTGCTCGGGCGGTGCAGGTCGCCCAGCACCTTGTCAAAGTCGGAGTGGAACGACGCCAGCGGGTTGCTCGGAGGCGGGAACGCCAGCGTGTCGGTCTGCAGGTCGACACGCATCGCGCCCGTGCCGCGCAGACCGCCCGAACCCGTCATGCGCACGAACACCGCGTCGTTGCGGGCCTCCTCGCCCCGGAACGGGTTCTCCGTGATCGACCAGTGGCTGAGGAATTCGTTGAGTGTCATATAGGAAAGGCATCAGGCATCGGGCATCAGGCACCTGGAGAATCCAACGCAGCGAACTCAAGAAAGTCTTGCGAACTCACTTTCTTCACTCCGCCACTCCGTCTCTTCGTCTCTTCGTCTCTTCGTCTCTTCGTCTCTCCGTGACTCCGTGACTTCCGCTAGTGATCCACCCTCTTCCCCATCATCGGGGAGATCTGCGCCAGCATCTTCTCCAGCGTGCGCTTGTCCTTGGCCTCGCAGTTCAGCCGCAGCAAGGGCTCCGTGTTGCTCTTGCGGACGTTGCACCACCAGCCCTGGCTCGCAAAGCAGTCGATGGTCACGCCGTCGAGCTCGTCCACCACGCCGCGCGAGGGCGACGACGCGCCGAACGCCTGGCGCAGCTGGTTGAGCGCGCCGTCCTTGTCCTCGATCTGGAAGTTGATCTCGCCCGACTGCGGATACCGCGCCAAGGGCGCAATCAGTTGGCTCATCGACTTGCCCGACCTGGCGAGCAGCGAGATCGCCACCGCCATCGCGATCGCGCCCGAGTCGGCGTTGTAGTTGTCCGCGAAGTAGAAGTGCCCCGACAACTCGCCGCCGAACGCGCCCCGGTGCTCCGCCATCGCGTTCTTCATGAACACATGCCCGACGCGCGAGCGCACCGGCTTGCCACCCGCGGCCTTGATCTCCTCCTCCACCGCCTTGGTCGAGCGGAGGTCATACGCGATCGCCGCCCCCGGCTTCTTCGACAGGAAGTGCTTGGCCAGCAGCGCCGTGAGATGATCGCACCCGACCACCGCGCCCTTCTCATCCACCAGCACGCACCGGTCCGCGTCGCCGTCGAAGCACACGCCCAGGTCCGCCTTGTTCTGCAGCACCGCGTCCTGCAGCTGCTTCAGGTTGGCGGCCACCAGCGGATTCGGCTCGTGCGCGAACACGCCCTTGGTGTTGTCGAAGTTCAGCTCGATGATCTGCAGGCCCGGCACCGCCCCGATCCCGCCCGCGGCGTTCTTGCCGAAGACCTTGGGGATCAGCGTCCCCGCCATGCCGTTGCTGGCGTCGATCACGATCTTCAGCGCCGCCGCCTTCCCGTCCTTGCCGGTGGTGTCGAGGAACGAGCGCACGTGCTTGGCGTACGCCGGCCACAGGTCGCGCGCCTCGACGCGGCCATTGGCCGAGACCATCGTCGCCTTGTCGACCATCGCGGCGTGCTTGCGCACCTCCGCCAGCCCCGTCGTCTCGCCCACCGGCTTGGCCTTGCGCTTCGAGACCTTGAACCCGTTGTACTGCGGCGGGTTGTGGCTGGCGGTCACCATCACGCCCCCGGCGCAGTCGAGATGATTCACCGCGAAGTAGATCATCGACGTGTCGACCATGCCAAGGTCGATGACGTTGGCGCCGTGGTCGGTCATGCCCGACACCATCGCCTTGGTGAGCGACGGGCTCGACGAACGCATGTCGCGCCCCACCACGATGTTCTTCATCATCGGCGAGGTCTCGCCCGCCGCCTGCGCGTCGGCCAGCAGGAACTTCGAGCAGCCGAAGCCGATCTGCCACGCCAACGCCTCGTTCAGCGGGTCGGGATACGTCCCGCGCACGTCATAAGCCTTGAAGACGCGTCCGAGCACGAAGGTCTCCTTCCCGGTCCGGCGGCCCGGGTTTGGCCCGTTGCCAACGCCCGCACGACGGCGCGTCGGAACGTTCCGACCACCCGTGATGCCGCCTCGGTTTCCAGACAAACGCCCGACCAGCTCCGCCGCGTCGGGGCCCCTCGACAGTCACCAACGACACCCATCGACTGTCGGGGTCGATGATAGCCAGAACCCGATCCACCCTCGCAAATGTGCGGTGTTTATTCGGGCTCAAATGGCGGGTCGTAGCTGTCGGGCTCGGGAAACTCCCGCACAGGAACGTCCTCCGGCAGCGCCGCCAGGAATGCCCGCCCGTAGCCCGACGTCGCGATTCGGGGGTCGAGCACCACCACGCGCCCGGTGTCGGTCGCCGAGCGGATCAGCCGCCCGAAGCCCTGCTTGAATCGGATCACCGCGCGCGGGAGCGAATCCTCGCGGAAGGCGTCGCCGCCGCGCGATTCGATCAACTCGACGCGGGCCTGCGTGAGCGGGCGATCGGGCGGCTCAAAGGGCAGCTTGGTGATGATCACGTTCCGCAGCGCGTCGCCGCGAACATCGACACCCTGCCAGAACGACGCCGCCCCGAACAGCACCGCGTTGGGCTCGGCGCGGAAGCGTTCGAGGATCGCCTGGCGCGA
>JAEUJA010000152.1 GCA_016793195.1 Phycisphaerae bacterium | reverse complement strand
AAGTACCCGATCGCAGGCCTGCCGAGCGAATCCTGCCCGGAGTGCGGGGCGTTTGTTCCGCAACAGGCAATCGCGGCCGCCGACGCGCGGGCGCAGCGAAGGGCAAAGAAAGCCCAAGCAACCAGCCCGGAAAGCGATAAGCCCGGTGAGGGCGCATGAGTACGAGTGGTCCCAACTTCGTCGCGCGGATGGTGTCGCGGATCGGACGCGGATTGCGAGCGGCGCGCAGGCCGTGGGTTGTCGTGGTGGGGTTGTTGTACATCGCGGGAGACTTGTGGTGTATCGCGGGGAGGAACGACTGGTACTACTCGATCACCGGCCGTATCGCTCGCGCGGTGGTGTTTGGCATTGTGTCGCGAACAACGAACTACTACAACCAGCAGGTCTTTGTGATACTGCCCGATTTGCAGGGCGAGAGCCCGATTGTCCTCGCTCCAGACGAGCAGAGCTGGGACAAAGCGACGAGGCTGCTTGGACAACCCGGGCGTCGTGTGATGAGGGTGCTTGCGTTCGCGGTCGCGCCTCCACCGCACCTTCACGCGAGAACGACAACGACGACGGATTGGCGAGTCGGCGTTACTGCATACGATACCGGTCGGACAGTGTCGATGGGCGAGCGAGATCAGGCAATCGCCGCCATTCGCGAATGGAACAAGACTTGTGAGTCAACTCTCGGGCTTCGTCCAATTGTTGTCGATCCCAAGCGGGTCGCGACGATTCATCCTCTCGGCATCCTGCACAACGCGATGTCGCTGCTGGTGTTGGTGCTGGTGGTGAATGCCGTGCCGTCGGTGACGATCGGCGCGTGGCGGCGGCGGCGAGCGGTGCGGCGGATGGCGCGCGGGCAGTGCGCCCTGTGTGGGTATGAATTCGGCGCGGCGTCGATTGATCGCTGCCCGGAGTGTGGCCAGGCGCGGGCGGGCGGTGAGACTTGAGGAACGTGGTCAAGCCCCCAAGGCGGGGCTTGGCCACGCCACCCGGAGAGTGGAAGAACATCGATGTCACCGGGCCGACATCGATGGCACGGCGCCGTGAAACACGAAGAGCACCGACCGCGTCAGCGCGGCAGGCGCGCCAGCACCGCTTTGCGCTGCGGCTCGTCGAGCGCGGCGCAGACCTGCAGCACCAAGCGGCGCTGGTCGTCGCCCGAGGGCTGGTGCAGCGTGGTGGCGTCGAAGTCCCGCGCGATCTCCGCGAGGCGCTCGCGCTGCGATGTTGAGAGCGAAAGGCCGCTGGTGGCGGCGCGGACGATCAGCTCGCCGCTGGAACCAAGGCCGTCGATCGCCGCGCGGATTTCCTCGCCCAGGACCGCGAGACGATGACGCGCGGAGAGGATGCTTTTTTCGAGGGTGGTGGGCTCTCGCCCGCCGGTCGCCTGGCGGAAGATGGCGTCCCAGTATTCGCGCATCATGGCGTTGAATTCGTCGCGTGATTTCGTGGGGAGGAGCGGGGCGATGGTTTCCCAGAGCGAGGGCGCCTCGATCGCGGTGCGGAACGCCTGCAAGGCCGCGGCGGCGATGGCGACGCGCTCGATCAGGGGCGTGGCGTCGCCGGCCGTGCGGGCGAGGATGACCAGGTCAATGTGGTCGGCAACGAGTCGATCGATGCTCTCTCGGCGCGCGATGAAGACGTGGTCGACGGCGCGCCGGGTAGGCTCGTCGAGCGCGAGCTTTGCGGCGGCGGCGCGCTCGGGCGTGAACTCGATCGGGCGCAGATTGCCCGTCATGTCGCGCTCGACGATCGAACGCTTGTCAACGCGGACTGCCGGGCCGGCCAGCGGCGGGCGCGTGTCGGTCGGCGGCTCGGTCGCGGCACCGGCGGGGGTGGCGGAGGTGGCGGAGGTGGTGTTGGCGCTGGTGATCGCGCCAACGGGCACGAGCAAGGGCGCGGCGAGGAACGACGCCGTGACGAGCGTTCGAACGAGTTTCATCACTCACCCCGGAATCGTTTGAGGACGGCGTTGCGTTGTTTCTCGTCGAGGACGCCGAGGACCTTGATGAACAGGCCCTCGTAACGCTTGTCGTCCTCCATGAGGGGCGATTCGGCGGCCTCGGAGTCGATGATCTCGCGCACGCGGGCCTTCTGCGCGTCGGAGAGGTTGAGGTCCTTGAGGACGAACTCGGCGATGAGGCGGCCCGACTTGATGCCGCGCTCGAACGCGCGCCCGATCTCGCCGACAAAGGCCTGGAGGCGTTCGCCCGCGACGATCTCGAAACGCCCGCGCTTCTTGCCTTCCTCGTTGGGGATGTTCTTGCCCTCCTCGACCAGCGCGTTCCAATAGCCCGTGACGAGGCGCTCGAACTCGGCGCGTTTCTCGTCGGGGAGCGCGGCCTTGACCTGGTCGAAGAGCGTGCCGTCCTTCCACACGCTGTTGAGTTTCTGGAACGCCTCGAGCCCGAGCATGAGCTGGTCGCGTTTGTTGTTGGTTTTTCCGGCGGTGTCGAGCTTGGTGAGCAGGTCGAGGTTGCCGGTGACGAATTCCTCGATCGCCTTGGCGCGCTTGGCGAGGAGCGCGTCGACGCGCTGCCGGGGCTCGCCGGTGAGGTTGAGGAGGGCGACGGCGGCCTCTTCGGGCGTGGTTTCGAGGCGGCGGACCGTGCCGTTGAAGTCGGTCGAGACCAGCGAAGGCGTGGACGACGCCGGCGTGTCGACCCTTGGCCCGCCGAGAGGGCTGGCGGCGGGCGTGGCGGGTGTGGTGGACTGGTTCTCGGGCTGTTTGGTCGGCGGCTCAATCGGCGGCTCGGTGGGCGAGTGCGGGGCCGGCGCGCCGGGTGCGATGCCCATGGCGGCGGCGGCGGCGAAGGCGGCCACAAGCGTAATTCCCCGGAAAGCCCTGGACGTGCGTTCAGAATTCATGCGTCACCCCGCGTGTGGTGAAAGGTCCATGAGAGGCGTTGGGATTGGCGGCGGCCGGGTTTCATTGTCGGTGGTTCGGCGCGGGTTCGCAAGGAGTTTCGTCGTGGAGTCTTCACCATGGGGGATACGGTGAGGCACGGAGGGGGAGGGGGGCGGGCGTGCTCGGATTCGCGCGGCCTACAGGTCGGCCACGCCACCCGGAGCAAACGTCGTCCGGTCAGAACCGCGTGGCCCAGAAGAGCATGGCGCCCAGGACGAGCGCGATGGTGATGAAGATCCACACGGGCGAGCGTTGGTCGGCGGGGTCGCCGATGGCGTGCCCGCATTTCCAGCAGAGGTCGACGTCGTCGTGGATTTCCGTGCCGCAGGACGGGCAGGAGGTGGTGACGCCCGAGAAGCGGTCGATGTCGTCGGTAGACGGGCCGTCGTCCTGGGTTTGCACATCCCGACGTCGCGTATTGCCAGCCATAGGTGCAGTTTACCGGGAGGGCGCGGAACTTCCAAGCATGGCGCGGCGAGAAGGGGGCGGCGCGGGGCAATGTTTCATTAGTCGACGGCGCTGGCCCAGCCCAAGGAGTCGGCCTTGATGAGGAGCAGGAGGCCTGCGCCCCCGGAGGCGACGCCGATCGCCGAGAGCCAGGCCGCCCGGCGGCGTTCGCGTCCGCGCCGGACCATCGCGGGCATGTTGTCGCTCTCGGGGTGGGGGGCGCACCAGCAGCCTGTGATCGCGTGGACGAGGTGGCGGGCGGCCAGGGCGCCGATGAAGGCGTAGGCAAGAAGGCGTGTGACGCCGAACGGCGCGGGCGCGAAGTAGAAGACGATGGCGAGCGCGCCCATCACCAGGCCGAAGCGCGCGCCGACGCGAACCACCTGCGTCATCGCGACCGTGGTGACAAAGCCCAGCACCGCGCCCCAGACGAGCGGCGTGCCCACGCGCTGGAACTCTTCGGGCGTGTTGTCGATGGAAGCCAGCCAGTGAAACAGCGACCACAGCCCCGCGCCGACGAGCGCGAGTGTGGCGAGCACGCCCGCGGCGAGGCGTGGCTCGAATCGGAGGGCGGCGTTGTCGGTCGTGCTGGACATGGGACGCGGTTCAGTTGTACCAGCCGGGCCGATTCTGGTGGCGGAAACAACCGGGGCCCGGGATGGGGAGTCGGCGTTGGTGCGGGCGTGGGCGGCGTGGCGGGCCGTCGCGCCGGGGCGCAGTCCCCTACCATGCCAGCCAACTCGCCCGGGCGGGCGTTCCCCGTCTTTGAGAGGTCCCGACACCGAATGCCCCAAGAACCCAATCGCCTTCTGCGCGTCGTGATTCCGGTCGTCCTGGGCCTGGCGGGCCTGTTCATCGCCATCGCGGTGATGAAGAACACGGGCAAGCAGCACGCGCCGCCGATCACGGCCAACACGCCGGCGACCCCGGGCAAGCAGCCCGACGCCGCCGGCCCCGCCGCCGATCCCTCGGCCCCAACGCCCCAGACCCCTCCCGAGCCGGAGCAGGGCACACCAGACAAGGGCACACCAGACAAGGGCGCTCCAGAGAAGGGTGCTGGTGACCAGCCCTCCACGCCGGGCGGGGGCAACGCCGCGCCGATCGCCGGCCTGCACGCGCAGGTGTTCGAGAACGATCCCTTGGCGGCGAATTTCGCGGCGGTGGGTTCGCTGGACGCGCCGGGGAAGAACCCAAGTGCGCCGCACCTGAAGATCGAGTTTGACGACCAGGGCGCGGGGGTGCGCGAGCTGCGCCTGGCGGACCATTACGAGAGCGTGCGGGACCAGACCAACGTGGTCGTGCAGAAGGCCGTCGAACACAACGGCGTGCGCCTGGTTCCGTTCGCGGCCCAGTGGCTGCGGGTGAACGGCGAGAACGTGTACCTGATCCGCAATCCGGCGGGGCCGGTGTGGCGGCAGCGCGGGGCGGACATGCCCGGGCGGTTCGAGGCGATCATCCTCGACGGCGCAAGCGCGCCGGTGGCGCGGGTGGAGCGAGACTACATCATCCGCCCGAACTCGCATGTGATTGAACTGGCGCAGCGGGTGGTGAACCTGTCGCCGGGGGCGATCTCGGTGTCGCTGGTGGCCAACGGGCCGGCGGACCTGCCGCAGGAGGCGGGCGGGTACGGCGGGGACAAGCGAAAGGTTCGATTTGGGTATCTGCTGAACGCGAACCAGGACCCTTCGCGTCGGCACCCGGTGAGCAACGAGTTCATCACGCCGCACCAGACGGCGCTGGGGAAGGCGGAGAACGGGCTGTACGAGCCGGTGGAGCCGCAGTGGCCCAACGAGTTGTCTCGTGAGCACGGGTACGAGCTGACGTGGGCGGGGATGACGAACCGGTACTTCACGGTGGCGGTCATGCCGTGGTTTGAGGGTGACAAGCCGGCGGTGATGTCGCTGTCGGGATATTCGATGGTGGACCGGGTGCTGCTGGGGAGCGCGGCGAGCGTTTCGGACGCGGCGACGGGGCGCTTGCGGGCGAAGGTGGCGCGGGTGAATCCGTCGAACCAGACCGAGCCGGAGATGGCGCTGCGTCTGGCGAGCGTGGAGGCGTTGGTGGCGCCGGGGGGGACGCGGGACTTTTCGATGGCGATCTACGCGGGCCCGCTCTCCAAGCCGCAGATCTCGCGCGAGCCGGTGGCGGACGCGTCGAAGATGCAGGGGCTGGTGGTGTTCAACTTCGGGGGGATGTGCGGGCCGTGCACGTTCCCGGTGGTGACCGAGGGGCTGCACGCGTTGCTGCTCTTTTTCCACGATTACCTGACGAAGGACTGGGCGCTGGCGATCGCGCTGCTGGTGGTGTGCGTGCGGACGGTGCTGCACCCGCTCACGCGCTGGTCGCAGATCAAGATGCAGCGCTTCGCCAAGCAGATGCAGTCGATGGGCCCCAAGCAGAAGGTGATCCAGGAGCGGTACGGCGCCGATCGCCAGAAGCTCCAGCAGGAGATGGCCAAGCTGTGGCGCGAGGAGGGCGTGAGCCCGCTGGGGATGGTCGGGTGCCTGCCGATGTTCCTGGTGACGCCGATCTGGATCGCGCTCTACGCGATGCTGTATTTCTCGGTCGAGCTGCGTCACGAGCCGGCGTTCTACGGCGTGGTGCAGAAGGTGATCCCCAACTTCCCGAACTTCATGGGCTGGTTCCTGTCGGACCTGTCGGAGCCCGATCGGTTCATCCGCTTCAACTCGTCGGTCACGATCCCGATGATCGGGGAGGTGGATTCGATCAACATCCTGCCGCTGATCCTGGGCGTGGTGTTCTTTGTGCACCAGAAGTATCTCACGCCGCCGAGCGCGACGCAGCTGACGCCCGAGCAGGAGATGCAGCAGAAGATGGTGAAGTGGATGAGCGTAATCATGTTCCCGGTGTTCATGTACGGGGCGCCGGCGGGGCTGGCGGTGTACTTCATCGTGAACTCGACGCTGGCGATCTTCGAGAACAAGTGGATCCGGGCGCACGCGGAGAAGCACGGGCTGCTGGAGGTCGACAAGACGAAGAAGACCAAGAAGAAGGAAGGCTTCTTCGCGAAGCTCCAGCGGGCGGCGGAGGAGCGGGCCAAGGCGGTCGAGCAGGCGCGGAAGCAGGCGCAGAAGAAGCGGTGAGCGGAATTCGAGTCGGGCCCCGGCGTTGATCGCGGGGCTCGGTGTGTCGCCAAGCGCACGCCTGGTTTGTCGGCGATCGACAAGCCGGCGCGCCGCGACGGGTGATGAGCAAAGGAAAAGAGCCCCCGACGGAAGTCGAGGGCTCCGATGATCGTGCCTTCTGCCTTCTGCTTCGGACTTCTGCCCGATGCCTGATGGCCTACGCCTTCTTCTCAGCACCCCACGTCGAAGTGGGACGCGAAGAGGTCGTAGTCGTCGCCGTTGACGAAGCCGTCGTTGTTGAGGTCGGCGCCCGGGTCGGCGGCGTCGAAGAGTTCGGCGAAGGCGTCGTAGTCGTTGCCGTTGACGAAGCCGTCGCCGTTGAAATCGGCGGGGCAGTCGCACTCGTCGGGCACGCCGTTGCTGTTCTCGTCGAGGCTGGTGCCATCGAGGATGTCGCAGGCGTCGTTCTTTCCGTTCTCGTTGCAATCGTCGGCAGGGGCGACGGCGGAGACGATCTTGAAGACCTCGCCGCCGTTCTGATCGCAGATGTAGATCTCGCCGTAGGCGTCGGTGCCGAACGAGGTGATGCTGGCGAGGTCGAGCCCGCCGCCGGGCGCGAGTTCGGCGGTGCGGTCGGTGAGCTGGGTGACCGTGCCGCCGACGACGCGGAAGCTCCAGATGGTGGTGTCGCAGTAGTCGGCGAAGAAGTAGGTGGCGTCGAGGTCGGGGATGGCGCAGCCGCGGTAGATTTCGCCGCCGGTGATGGAGCATCCCTCGCTGTGGCTGTAGGCGTGGACGGGGAGGGTGAGGGCGGTGTCATTGCAGGTGCAGCCGGTGAGCCCGGTGCAGGCGAAGCCTTCCATGCAGCGCCAGCCGTAGTTTCGTCCCGCGCCGCTGCCGTGGGCCTGGTAGTTGATTTCTTCCCACGCGCCCTGTCCGACGTCGGCGATGTAGAGATCGCCGGTGGCGCGGTCGAAGGCGTTGCGCCAGGGGTTGCGCAGGCCGAACGACCAGATTTCATCGTCGCCGGTGATGCCGACGAAGGGATTGGAGGGCGGGATGGCGTAGTTCTTGTTGGCGTCGGCGGGGAAGTCGTCGCCATTGACGTCGACGCGGAGCATTTTGCCGAGGAGGTTGTCGGTGATGTCCTGGGCATTGCCGGTGCCGGCGGTGTGGCCGGTGCCGGTGTCGTTGGAGCCGCCGCCGTCGCCCGCGGCGACGTAGAGCAGCCCGTCGCTGGGCCCGAAGGCGATCCAGCCTCCGTTGTGGTTGGACTGGGGCTGGTCAAAGGTGAGGATGATGCGTCCGGCGGTGTTGGCGATATCGGGGTTGGCGCTGACGGTGTATTCGGCGACGACGGTGTCGCCGGCGCCGGCGACGGCGGTGTAGTTCACATAGAACTTGCCGTTGGTGGCGTAGTCGGGGTGGAACGCCAGGCCGAGAAGTCCCTGCTCGCTGCTGACGCTCGTGCCGCCGGTGATGATGGAGTCAATGTCGAGGAAGGGCGTGGGGAGGAGCGTGCCGTTTTTGAGGATGCGGATGCGGCCTTGTTTTTCGATGATGAAGATTCGCGCGTAGTCATTGGGGGCGTGGAAGACGCCGATGGGTCGGACCAGGCCGCTGACGACGCGGGTGGTGGTAAGGGGCGTCTGGGCATGGGCGGCGCCGGCGACGATGGCCAAGCCCGCGACGGCGAGCAATTTCGAGGTCTTCTTCACGAACATCTCCCTTTGATTGGCGAGGACTTGGCCGACACGCGGCCCACACGAGGACCTGACTGGTTCTACCGGGTTGTCGCCCGGATGAGAAGGCGATTTGCGGGGCGCACCCCGGAATCGGTGGAATCCGGTCCCGAAACTCGGCGGCGATGGCTGGATCGGCGGAGCCCTTCACCAGGCTAACGGAGTTTGTGGTGTTGTTTGCGGGCAAGCCGGGCAATGGCACACGGCCGCGGACGGCCCGGGCCTTGCACGGTACGCGATGAAAAGGCGAGCGGATTCACGATCGTGCGTGTCTGGCGCGCACCCGAGACAATGTTCGAGCGTCTCGCGCGGAACGCGGCACGCCGCTCAATGCTCAAGGATGATCGGGGCGGCGACGCGCGGGGCCCACGACGACGGCGGCAAGGTCCACCAGAGGACGGCGTCGGGATCGACGCGGGCGCGAAGGCCGGCGTCTTCCGGCAATTCCTCGAACGTCACTCGCCCGCCCAGCGCCTCGCGGAGGGCGGCCAGGCCCTGAGCGGTGGCGGCAAACTCGACGACGTAGCCCTCGGGGCCGACG
>JAEUJA010000144.1 GCA_016793195.1 Phycisphaerae bacterium | reverse complement strand
AACACAAAGGTCGCGATCACCATGGTGCCGAAGGTCTTGGCGAAGATCATGTGCCGATCGCCGAAGATCGCCGCAAAGAAGCGGGCGAGTCCCTCGCCATAGAGCACGCCGGGCGCGCCCTGAAAGGCCTTGGCCTTGTCGGGCGTGACGATCATCACCGTCGCCAGTGCGATGATGGCGACGAAGCCCTCCATGAGCATCGCGCCGAAAGCGATGGGCGTGCAGTGCGATTCCTTGCTGATCTGTTTGCTCGTCGTTCCGCCGCACACCAGCCCGTGGAACCCCGAGCACGCGCCGCAGGCGATGGTGACAAAGAGGAAGGGGAAGATGAGCTGCGACATCGAGCCGGCGTCGCCGCCCGCGAACCAACTGAAAATGTTGGCGTTCCCGGGCGCGATCGCCGGCTGCTCAATCTTGAATCCGCCGAAGAGAAGGCCGACCACGCCCAGGGCCAGCGAGACATACAGCACAAAGCCGCCCAGATACCCGCGCGGCTGCTGCAACAGCCAGAGCGGAAGCAGCGAGGCGACGAAGCAGTAGCCCAGGATGCCCGCGTGCCACACCTTGATGTCAAACACCATCGCGTTCGACATCTTCGTGCCCAGCCACACCATCGCGAACGTCGCGGGAACAAAGATCAGCGTGACCAGCCACATCGGCGGCCTGAGCTTCCACTGCACCAGCCCCAGCACCAACGCCAGCGCGAGATACAGCACGCTCGACGCCGCCACCGCCCCGCCGCGGTTGAAGTCTCCCTGGATCGCCTGGAGCTCCGGGTCGTTGCCGACGAAGTTGAGGGCCGTCACGTCGGTGAACGCGGTGATGACGTAGAGCAGCGAGATCCAGATGAACGCGACGATGGCCAGATACGCGCGGCGTCCGAGGTTGTGGCGCGCGATGTCCGCGATCGAGTGCGCCCCGTGGCGAACCGACGCCACCAGCGCCGAAAGATCGTGCACCGCCCCGATGAAAACCACCCCGATCACGATCCACAAGACGCACGGGAGCCAGCCGAACACCATGCACGCGGCGATTGGGCCCACGATCGGCCCCGCGGCCGCGATCGCCGAGAAGTGCTGGCCCAGCAGGTAGAACGGCTTGGTCGGGACGAAGTCCACGCCGTCGTTCTTGGCGACCGCGGGCGTGGTGCGCTGGTCGTCGAGGTTGTACTGGCGGGCGATGAACCGCCCGTACACGACATAACCGACCGCGAGGATCGCAAGGATGCTCAGGGCCAGGGCGGATAGGCTCATGGGGGCGAGAACCTCCTGCCGGCACGGGCGGCGACCAACGCCGGCCCGGGCGTGCGTCGGCAGGATACCGGAAACTGCAATGGCTGATCCGCTTCGCCAACTCGTCGCCCCGGGAATCCGGAATGAACACAGAGACACCGAGACATAGAGAAGCCAATTGAGTCCGGAGTTTGGCATCTACGCTTCCGTGCCCATGCCCTTCTTCTCTGTGTCTCTGAGCCTCTGTGTTGAGTGACAGTGCATTTGATGGCGACTCAAGCTCGTCACTCGCGACGTGGAACAACCGTCGGCGTGAACCGGCCGCGGGCCGCGAAAGGACCCGATGATCCCCAACCTCATCAACCGCGCCGAACCCCGCGCCGTCGCGCTCGAGACCACGCTGCTCCTGCACGGCGTGCCGCGCCAAAGCGCCGCCGAACTCGCCCGCACCCTCGTCGAGATCGTTCGCAAACACGGCGCGTCCCCCACCCTGATCGCGCTGGTGCGCGGCCAGGCCATCGTCGGGCTCAACGACGCCGAACTCGCCGAACTCCTCGCCGCCCCCGACGTCCCCAAGGCCAACACCGCCAACCTCGGCGTGCTCATGCACCGATCGCGACACGCCGCCACCACCGTCAGCACCACCATGGAACTCGCCGCGTCCGCCGGCGTGCGCGTCTTTGCCACCGGCGGCCTGGGCGGCGTGCACCGTGGCTGCGCCGAGCACTTCGATGTCAGCTCCGACCTCGCCGCCCTCACACGCTTTCCCGTCGCCGTCGTCTCCAGCGGGGTGAAATCGATCCTCGACGTCGTCGCAACCCGCGAGGCCCTCGAAACCCTCGGCGTGCCGGTCGTGGGTTTTCGGACGGACCGCTTCCCGGCGTTCTACCAGCGGGAGAGCACCGCGGGCGTCGACGCCCGGTTCGACGACCCCGCCGACCTGGCCGGGTTCATCCGCATGGAGCTGGCACGTTCCGGGCGGGGCGTGCTGGTCGTCAATCCGGTGCCGGCGGAGCACGAGATCGACGCTGGCAAGTGGCGGGCCTGGCTGGACTTGGCGATGGATCGCGCGCGGGCCAAGGGGGTTTCGGGGCGCGACCTGACCCCGGCCCTCCTGGCCGCGGTTCACGAGCTGTCCGGGGGAGTGACCCTCCGGGCGAACGTGGAATTGGTGAAATCGAACGCGGTTCTGGCGGCCAAAATCGCGGCGGCCCTGTAGCGAGGGACCAGATCACCCCGACGAAGGCCCGGATTCCGAGCGCAAACTTCACGCTTTTGACCGGGGCCGGGCTACCAGGGCCGGGCCCGCCCGGATACAGTTTTCTCCCCTCCGCATTGCGAAACCAAGGGGTCTGTGGTCCGACGGCACGGTGGAGTCGTGCCCAAGGAGCATGGACCGCGGGTTGGCAAGGCCGACCCGACCTGGTTCCTGATGTTGCGTGGGCTGGCGGCGCGTTGAAATTGGAATTCTCTTGGAAGGAGATCAGAGGATGAATCGTCGCATTGGCGCTCTTTCGCTCGTGGCCCTGGCGGGCCTGGCCGCTCCCGTGATGGCTCAGGACAGCGTCGACAAGTACGCCGCGGGCCTCCCCGGCGACGCGCTCGATCCGTGGACCACGGGCGTGCCCAACCAGGCGGCGGCGTATGTCGTCGACCTGACCCCGATGTACACCTCGTGCGGCACGCGCTTCGGCATCGCCCCCCTCATCAAGACCAGCAAGACCAACCCCGCCTTCTTCGGCAGCCTCTTCAGCGCCTCGAGCATCAGCTCCACGCTCCAGAACGGCGCCGGCCTCCACTCGCCCGTCTACCGCGCCTGGAACGTGCCCGGCGAGGGCATCAACCCCACCCACAACAACCCGGCCTCCATTATCAACCCCAACATCTTTGCCGGAGACGGCGCCAGCCAGTTCGGCGTCGGCATGGCCGAGTTCTCCACCGACGCGGGCGGCACCAACTCCAACAACATCCTCGGCGCCATCGTCAACTACGACCCCGCCCGCCCGGGCCGCCTCTACGTCACCAAGTACGTCGCCGCCAACAACCAGACCAACGTCGGCACCGGCGACACCGCCCAGGTCGGCTATGGCTCGGTTGACTCCAGCGGCAACATCTTCTTCCGCGCCGACGGCTTTGGCGCGACCGGCGCCCCGGCCCTGACCGCCAACAACATCTTCCGCGTCCGCATGCAGAACCGCAATCCCGGGATCAGCAACCAGATCAGCAACGTCGGCGGCGCCGACGCCGCCGCCACCAACTGGCTCGTCGTCAACGACGCCGCCTTCAACCACAACCCGCCGCAGAACCTCCCCGCCGACATCACCGCCGGCGGACGCTACATCGGCGCCAACTTCAACACCCAGTACGAGTGGGAAATCCCCGGCTTCCCGATGGGCACCACCACCGTGCATCGCCCCGGCACCACCGACCACCGCGGCAGCGCCGCCTTCACCCCCCGCGTCCTCTGGGGCGGCACCGTCGGCACCAGCGCCGTCCTCAGCGTCGCCGGCGCCACCAACTCCATCTCCGTCTTCGGCGTCAACCCCGACGGCTCGGTCAACCCCGCCAACACCCGCACCCTCACCCTGCCCGCCAACCCCACCGACGTCTGCCCCGCCTACACCTTCGACAACGACGCCACCAGCTTCTTTGAGAACTACCGCTCCCAGGTCGGCTTCCGCGGCGGCGTCAGCCAGGTCACCGTCACCCGCGACGCCCAGGGACGCGGCATGGCGGCGGCCATGATCGCTTCCACCGCCAACGCCGTGAACCCCTGGAACGCCATCATCGCCGCTCGCTTCAATCCCGGCGACAGCAGCCAGCCACAGTGGCGCCTCGTCGCCTGGAACGACACCCCCAACAGCACCGGCAAGCCCATCCGCGGTGACTACGGCGCGGACGGCATCGCCTTCACCGGCGACGTCGGCGAGTTCGACGGCGTGTGCGACGCCCTCGACGGCCCCATCGGCCGCATCGCCTCCATGCCCGAGCTCCAGATCGGCCTGGCCGGCCCCTCCATCTCCTCGCCCGCCTTCGACTCGGCCGGCAACGTCTGGTTCCTCGCCACCGTCGCCCTCAACAAGGCCGACGCCAACGGCATCCCCTTCATCGACTTCGACTCCGCCCTCATCCGCGCCATCTACGACGAGGCCAACATGTGCTGGCACCTCGAGCTGGCCCTCGAGCTCGGCGACACCTTCACCGGCAAGAACTCCCAGACCAAGTGGCAGGTCCAGTTCATGGAGGTCGCCGACAGCAACTCCGTCGCCTCCGGCACCTTCTGGTCCGCCAACGTCCTCCCCTCCCGCTGGAACAACACCAACTTCGGCAACCTCCCCAACAGCGCCTCCCAGAACCTCGGCGGACTGGTCCTCTCCGCCAAGATCGTGTACGACGCCGACAACGACGCCGACTTCAGCGACCCCACCTCCTCCTCCGGCGACCCCACCAGCAAGGACGAGGCCTACAACGTCATGCTCTACATCGGCAACATCGACAAGCGCTGCGAGTCCGACTTCAACGGCGATGGCTTCGTCAACGGCGATGACTACGACGCCTTCGCCAGCGCCTTCGACATCGCCGACGGCGCCGCCGACGTGAACCACGACGGCTTCGTCAACGGCGACGACTACGACTACTTCGCCAGCTTCTTCGATCAGGGCTGCTGATCGTTTCGCCCCGCTTCTTGCCTGATTTCACCGGGCTCCCGCCCACGCGGGGGCCCGGTCTTTTTTTGCCGCCGCTATTTCAGCTTGCCCTTCACGACCTCCACCGCCTTCTCCAGCACCTCGTCGCGCCCCGCCGCCAGCCCCTGGCGCGTCGGCGACACCGCCGCCGTCGGCCGAATCCCCACGCCGTGGTGGCGCGACCCGTCGTGCTTGAGCACCTGCATCCCCGTCCACGACACGCTGTACCCGCCCGGGAGCTGCACGCTCGTCACGTTCCCGTTCGAACCCGCCGTCGCGCCCCCCACGATCTCGCCGAGCTTGTACGCCTCCACGATCCCAAGGCAGCTCTCCGCGTAGCTGATCGCCCGCCCATCCGTCAGAAACGCCACGTTCCCCGTCAGCCGCGGCTTCTGCGGCTGCAGATTCCAGTTGCTCGGATCGAACCGCACCCGCTGATAGTTCGGGCGCGCGATGATCGGCACCCGCCACTGGGCGCTCTTGATCGGCGAATCGCTCAGGTACGGCAGCACCGCCGAACCCGCGTCGGCCGGGTACCCGCGCAGGTCGAACACGATCCCCTTGGCCGCCGAAAGCTTGGCGAGGTTTGCCGAGAGCGCCGCCAAGGTCGCGCCGTCGAGGTTGAAGTAGACGATGCCGGGCGCGAGCTCAGAGCCGTTCTCGGGGCGCTGCATCGCGGGCTCCTTGTGCGGCCCGCGCGGGATCGACACCTCCAGGCTCGACGTGCCGCGCCGGATCGACAGCGTCACCTCGCCCCCGTCGCCGCCACCGTCCTTGCCCCCGCCCCCGTTGTCCCCGCCGATCTTTCCCGGCCCCCAACCGATCAGCGACAGCGCCCGGTGCCGCTTCCACTGCTTGGTGGCGGCGCAGATCGTCGGCTCGATCTCCTTGTACAGCTCTTCGATCGGCCGCCCGTCGATCGACTCGATCACGTCGCCCGGCCACAGTCGATCCGCCACGCTGTCCGAGACCCTCCGAACCACGATCTCTTCGCCGACCCACTCGCTCGAATACGGGCGCGGCATCACCATGAACGCGCCCGGCCCGCCCGTCCACCCGTGCCCGTCCCGGATCTTCGCGTGCATCATCGCCAGCGTGCGCCAGAACGCCTCGGGCGTCGCGTCCGTCGCGGCCTTGTCCAGCGCCGCCGGCAACGCCGCCACCCAGTCCGTCTCCGCCACGTCGAAGTACGGATAGAAATGGTTGAGCGTGTTCCACGCCTCCACCAGCGCCGCGAAGCGCACGCCACGCTCGCCGGGCGTCGCGCGCCATCCCTTCCCCCGCTCCTTGACCGGCTTGGGAAGCTCCGCCGTCGCCTCGGGGAGCGTGCGCTCCCCCTTCACATACGGCGCGATCACCACCCGCGCGAACACATCGCCCCCAAGCCCGATCGTCACCGCCTCGCCCGGCGCGGGGCGCGAGTCCGTCGCCGCGGCGTTGAGGTCGATCCTGACGCGCTCGCTGGAATAGATGTTCATCCGGCGCTGCGACGCTTCGAGCGCGGGATCGACAAAGCCCTTGTGCACCATCGCCACCGCGCCCGTCGCGCCCTGGGGCCGCCCTTCTTCCGCCGGTGCGTCCTCGCGCGTCCCGCGCCAGAACCGGATCGTCGGCGCGATCGGCGTGGTCCACGCCGCCAGCGTCGCCACCAGCTCGTCCGCGTCCTTGCACCCCTCGACCGCGCCGAGCGCATTGATCGTGTAGGTGTCCCAGTCCACGCCCCGCGACTCGCTCGTCGGCGAAAAGCTCCGCAGCACCCCCACCACCCGCGCCAGCGCCACGATATTCTCGCGCCCGCGCTCCGACAGCGGCGCGACATCCGGCCCGCGGACCTCCGCCTTCCCCGCGTCCGTCAGCGTGATCGAATCAACCCACACCGGCCCGGGCCCGAAGACCAGGAGCCCGAACACCATCCCCGAGGCGTCCACCGCCACGTCGCCCGTGACTTCATACTCGCCCCAGTCCGCCGACGTGACCAGGCGGTCGTGCATGTTGTCGAAGAACCCGGGCTCCTGGCTCTCCCGATCGACGCGCAGCCACAACCCCGCCCGCGACCCCTCGCCCACGCGCACCATCGCCCTGAGCGTCACCATCCGCCCGCGCAGCGCCTCGCACCTCTGAAAACTGATCAGGACGCCCGTGTCGCCCTCGCCCTCGCGCGCCAGCCGCAGCGATCGCGCCGTGCCCCCCGCGCCGCCCTCGACCACCGCGCCCTTGTACCCAGGCGTCGTCACCCGCCAGTCCGCCGGCACGCCGCCCAAGGCCGCGCCCTCAAAGTCCTGGGAAACCAGCGTCGGCGGCTCCGTCGCCGCGTCCGGCGCGCGCGCTCCCATCGCGTGCGCCGCGCACTCCAGCCCCGCCGCCGGCATGACCACGCCCACAACCGCCGACGCAACCGCCGCCACGGGCCACCACCGCCGCTCTGTGTTCATAGAGCCTCCGTTCGAGAATGCGACTCCGCGTGATAGCGACGCAACCCAAAAGAGTTGCACGCCCATTCCCGGCTTTTTTTCACTCAATCACGGCCGCGACCGGCGCCGCCCGCTCGCCCTACCCGCCCACCCGCGACCGGTCATCGTCCTGGCGCGACAGCCACTGGTCCAGCACCTGGATGATGTCCTCGTGCAGGTCCTTGGCCTCGCCGCCAAACTGCCCGGGCACGTTGTTCATGATGATCGAGTACGCCACCCG
>JAEUJA010000130.1 GCA_016793195.1 Phycisphaerae bacterium | reverse complement strand
GGCGCCGACGCCTTTACACGTCGAACAGTTCTGATCGCGGGCGCCCTTGGCGCCGTCGCGACATTCGCCCCCGTCGTGCTTCGCGTCCGGGCCGAATACTGGGGCGTGGCGGTCATGGCCGCCGGGGTGGGGCGCATCCTGCTTTCGCTGGGATTCTGCTACGCCGTTCGAGAGAGTTCGCCGGAGGTCCTGTCCCGCCCGTTGTTTGTGGGCGTGGTGTCCGGCGTGTTCCTTCTGCTCGTGATCGAAGTCACCACCGCCGTCAAAATCCTGGCCACCATCGAGCGTCGGCGTTCCGCGCCGCTGGATGGGGCACCTTCCAACGGGAAAGCCGCATGAGCCTCTCGCTTCCCTTGCTCCTGGCCCCGGTCATCCTCGCCGCCGAGGACCCGCTCGACCACGTCGTGAATCACGCCGCCATCCGCGGCGAGAACGGCTACTGGCTCTGGTCGGGAAACCAGGGCGTGCTCGTGCTGTCGGGCCTGGTCCTCATCCTCGTCGGCCTCTGGGCCGCGGGAAAGATCAAGACCGGCCCCGCCAGTCTGGGCGCCGAGGCCTACGTCACCAAGAACCGCTTCGCGCACATGATCGAGGTCATCTGCGTCTATCTCCGCGAGGAGGTCGCCCGCCCGCTCCTCCACGACCGCACCAACAAGCTCATGCCCTTCCTCTGGACCATCTTCTTCTTCATCCTCGTCAACAACCTCCTCGGCCTCACCCCCATCCGAGACGTCTTGCACGTCGTCGGTGTTCACTCCGATTGGGTCGGCGGCACCGCCACGCAAAACATCTGGGTCACGGGCACCCTCGCCGTCATCGCCGCCATCGTCTTCAACGTCGCCGCCATCGTCCGCCTGGGCATCGGCGGGTTCATCAAGCACATGATGGGCGGCCTGCCCATCTACATGCTCCCCATCGCCCTGCTCCTCCTGCTCATCGAGGCCGCCGGGCAGTTCATCATCAAGCCCTTCGCCCTGGCCCTGCGACTCTTCGCCAACATGACCGCCGGCCACGTGCTTATCGCCACGCTCCTTTCCTTCGCCGGCGGCGCGATCTCCTCGGCCCTCTCCGGCGGCGGTTACGGCACCAACGGCGCGATCACCGTCGTCAGCGTCCTGGCCACCACCGCCCTGATGTTCCTGGAACTCTTTGTCGCCTTCCTCCAGGCGTTCGTCTTCATGTTCCTCACCACCATCTTCATCTCGCTGATGGACCACCACGACGATCACTCTCACGAGCATGGTCATGAGCACGGGCACGACCATGCCCACGGCCACGAGCACGCTCACGCGTGAATGACGGGCCTTTTTCGCCTCGCATAACGCGAGGCCTGTGACCCCCGAGCACAACGTTCCGAAAGGGCTTCTCGAATGATGACCAAGCTGATCACCAAGAGCACCTTGCTCGCCGCCGCCGTCATGGCCGCGGCACCGTCCCTCGCCATGGCCCAGGATGCCGCCGGTTCGTCGGTCGGCAAGGGCCTCGCCGTCATCGGCGCCGGCCTGGCCCTTATCGGCGGCGGCCTGGGCATCGGCCTGGTCGGAAAGGGCGCGGTCGAGTCCATCGCCCGCCAGCCCGAGGCCGCCGGCAAGATCCAGATCAACATGATTCTCGCCGCCGCCCTCATCGAAGGTGCGACCCTGTTCGCCGTCTTCGCGGGCTTCGGCGCCAAGTAATCGATCACCCCGCGCGGTCCGAAGGGGCCGCGCCGGGCTTTTCACACGAATCCCCCTCCTCCACGGGAGCTTCCGACATGCACAGCCGCCTCCGTTCGATCGCCCTGGCCCTCTCCACCATCCTCGCCCCCGCGCTGGCGGCGGCCGCCGACGACGCCCACGCTGACAAGCAGGGCGCGATCGCCACGGTCAGCCAGGGCGTGGCCAGCGCCATCACCGCCCTGGTCGTCTTTGCGGTGGTCTTCGCGGTCCTGGCCGGCAAGGTGTGGCCGACCATCACCAAGGGCCTCGACGAGCGGGCCCGCAAGATCAGGGACGAGATCGAGGCCGCCGAGAACGCCCGCAAGCAGGCCAAGGACGCCCTCGAGCAGTACCAGCAGTCGCTCAACCAGGCCCGCGCCGAGGCCCAGAAGATGATCGAGCAGGCACGCACCCAGCAGGTCGCCCTCGCCGCCGAGCTCAAGGCCAAGGCCGATGTCGAGCTCGGCCAGATGCGCGAGCGCGCCATGCGCGACATCGAGGCCGCCAAGCGCGCCGCCATCACCGAGATGTACACCCAGCAGGCCAACCTCTCGACCGCCGTCGCATCCAAAATCCTCCGCCGCGAGCTCAACGCCGGCGACCAGGACGCGCTGGTCCAGGAATCCCTCCGCGAACTCACCTCGACCAACAACTGATCTCGATCCTCGCACGGGTTTTCATCTGGCGATTTAGCGATTTGGCAATTTGGTGATTTGGAACCCCCCATGCCCCTCATCGACACCCAACCCGGCGCCCTGGCCAAGACCTACGCCCGAAGCCTCATCGACCTGGCGATGGCCCAGGGCGGCCGCGACAAGGTCGAGGCCGTGCTCGGCCAGCTGCAGGACGTGCTCGAGCTCGCCGTCTCAAACCCCAGGTTCAACGAGTTCCTCGCCTCGCGCGTCGTCGCCTCGCGCGACCGGGCCCAGTCGCTCCGCGCCATGTTCGAGAACGCCGTCGACACCCTCACCCTGAATTTCCTGCTCGTCCTCAACCGCAAGGGACGCCTCGGCTACATCATCCCCATCGTCGCCGCCCTCGATCAGGCCGTCCAGGCCGCCTTCGGCCGCGTCGAGGTCGATGTCTTCACCGCCTCCCCCCTCGACTCCGCCGGCCTCTCCTCCGTCCGCGAGCGTCTCCAGGGAAGCCTCAAGCGAGAGGTCGTCGTCCACCCATACGTCGACGGCTCCATGATCGGCGGCGTGAAGTTCCGCATCGGCGACCAGCTCGTCGACGCCTCCGTCGCCACCCGCCTCCGAAAGCTCCGCGACCGCCTCGGCAACGAGGGCGCCGCCAACCTCCGCGAACGCCTCGACCGCATGTTCGAGTAATCAGCCACCACAAGCACCCCACACCAAAGGAGCGAGCGACCACTCCCAAGCGAAGCAACCGTTCGCGGGAGCGCGCTGCCCTTCAATCCGCGGGCGCTTTTTCGACCTCGCCTTTCAAGGACCCAATCCCATGCCCAAGAAAACCATCCAATCCGTCGACGTCGCCTCCAAGCGGGTCCTCATCCGCGTTGACTTCAACGTCCCCATCGAGGACGGCACGATCACCGACGACCGACGCATCCGCTCCGCCATCCCGACCATCAAGTCGGTCATCGATCGCGGCGGGCGCGCCATCCTCTGCTCCCACCTCGGCCGCCCCGAGGGCGCCGGCTACCAGGCCGAGGACTCGCTCGCGCCCTGCGCCAAGAAACTGTCGGAGCTGCTCGGCAAGCCCGTCGCGTTCCCGTCGCAGGACTGCATCGACGCCGGCGCCGCCGCCGCCGTCGCCGCCATGAAGAACGCCGACGTGCTCCTGCTCGAAAACCTCCGCTTCCACAAGGCCGAGAAGAAGGGCGACGCCGCCTTCGCCGCCAAGCTGGCGGCCTACGCCGACGTCTATGTCAACGACGCCTTCGGCACCTGCCACCGCCCCGACGCCTCCATGGTCGCCGTGCCCAAGGCCGTCAATGGCCCCAAGGTCTCCGGCTTCCTCGTCGAGCGCGAGATCAAGTTCCTCTCCGAGACCCTGGCCAATCCCGCCAAGCCCTTCGTCGTCGTGCTGGGCGGCGCCAAGGTCTCCGACAAGATGGCCGCCATCGAGCACCTGCTCCCCAAGGCCTCCGCGGTGCTGGTCGGCGGCGCGATGGCCTACACCTTCCTGGCCGCGCTCGGCAAGCGCGTGGGATCGAGCAAGGTCGAGAGCGACCGCATCGCCGACGCCAAGCGCACCATCGAACTGGCCGCACACCTGAAAGCCGATCTGTATCTCCCCAAGGACCACGTCTGCTCCACGCAGTTCGATGAGTCGATGGGCGAGATTCAGGTCTTCGACGAGCACATCAAGGACGGGTTCATGGGCCTGGACATCGGCCCCAAGACCCAGGCCGAGTTCGCCGCCGTCATCGCCAAGGCCAAGTCCGTCGTGTGGAACGGGCCCATGGGCGTCTTCGAGTGGATGCCCTTCGCCGCCGGGACCCGCACCGTCGCCAAGGCCATGGCCGACGCCACCACCCGCGGCTGCGTCACCGTCGTCGGCGGCGGAGATTCCGCGGCCGCCGTCGA
>JAEUJA010000079.1 GCA_016793195.1 Phycisphaerae bacterium | reverse complement strand
GCTGCCCGTTGATCGTGGCGCGATAGTGCCCCAGCCCGACGATCGACAGCGTCGCCTTTGTCACGTCTTGGTCAAGCGTGAACTCGCCGCGGAACAGCGGGCACGGGCGTCCGTCTGGCTCGACGCCCGTCGACAGCCACTGGGCCCCGTCCACGCTGCCTCCGCGCGCGACGCCCTCATTGGCCGCTGTCGCCCCTGCCCGGGGCAGCATCGCGCACACCGCCAGCATCAGGAACGAGACCCACAGGGCACGACGCGAGAGCAACGCATGAGATGAGGATTCCATGCTCACAGCGTACCGACGCGCCGCGTCTCGCGTTTCGCTCGGTCACCCTTCAAGGGTTCACATCCAAAGTGCAAACCGAGCCCGAGGAGTTCCTCGGGCCCGGCGCAATCGAACTTGAAATGCAATTGGGGACCTACTCGATCTTGCCGCCCGACATGTCGTAGATCCACTGGTCGCCGTGGCGTGGCCAGTTCTGCACCTCGCCCGGGGCAAAGAACAGCTTCAGCTCACGCTCCGCGGCCTCGGGGCTGTCCGAGCCATGAATCAGGTTGAACGAGTTCGACACGCCGAAGTCGCCGCGGATCGTGCCGGGGTTGGCCTTGCTCCCAAACGTCGCACCCATCATGTTTCGCGCGATGGTGATGGCGCCATTCCCGCGGATCGCCATGACGACCACCGGGCTGGACGTCATGAACTTCACCAGTCCGGGATAGAACGGGCGCTCCTTGTGCGCCTCGTAGTGCGTCGCCGCGAGCTGCTGGCTGATCTGCATGAGCTTCATGCCGACCACCTGCAAGCCCTTGTCCTCGAAGCGCGACACGATGCGGCCGGTGAGCCCGCGCTGCACGGCGTCGGGCTTGAGGATGATGAGCGTCGTTTCCATGATTCGTTCTCCGAAATGCCGCGAGAGGGCGCTCGCCCGCGTCGCGATGGGTGAAAGAAAGTTTAGGCCGGTGACCCGCTCGCTCGCGCCTCAAAAACAGCACCGGGGCGCCACAAGCGCCCCGGCGTGTCGTTCTGAACTGTGGTCAAACCGAAGTCAGACGCCGAAAATTGGTCAGGATTCGGCGGCCGACGCGAGAAACATGGACTCAGCGGCGGCGACGCCCGGCCATCAGGCCGCCCAGGCCCAAGAGCGCGATCGTGCCGGGGGTGGGGACAACATCGCCCGTGAACTGCAGGTTGCGATCGAAAACCCCGCCGACGAAGTAGGCCGTGATGCGCCAGGTGCCCGAGGCGCTGGTCGAGCCGCCGTTGGCCGCCACGTTGCCGATCTGGGCAAAGCGGAACTCCACGTTGCCGGTCAGGACCGGAAGGGCGCTGAGGTCAACGACCTGGTTGATGAAGACCGAGCCGGAGGGCATGACGAACGAGGCGATCGGGCTGGCGAAGCCGTCGCCGCTGTAGTAAAGGCCCATGAGGCCCGGGCCACTGTTCGACGAGCGAGCGCCGAAGTAGAATTCCTTGAGATCGACGCCGAAGCCGCCCGCGACCGTCATGCCGAGGCTGACATAGTCGGTGGCCTGCTGCGTCCAGCCAGCCGAGTTGAGCGAGTTGCCGCCGGTGTTGGCGGTCAGCCCCGCGCCGCGAGTCAGGTTGTCGGCGGTGACGTTGGCCACGCCGGAACCGGCCGTAAAGGCCTGATCGCCCGCCGCGCCATTCAAGTCCCACTGCGAAACAGTGACAGCCGCGGACGCAACGCCCGCGCTGGCCGCCAAAGCGGCCAATCCAAGGATCAGCTTCATATCTACCCTCCTACCGGACAGGGAAGTAGGCCGAGCGCGAGACCGGAAGAAGTCCCTCCTCCTCCGGGCGGAACCCCGCGCTAAGCACCTGTCTGGGCCCTCTCTGGGCGGGGGAAGTATAACGATCGCCGCTTCCCCCCGCACGATCCGTCGGCGCGTTTTGCGCAGTCTTCATGGGCTCCCGATCAGAAGCCAAACTTGGCTGCCAGGCAGCCCGCCGCGGGCCATTCTCCGCCCGCCCGCCATACACTGCGCCGCGCCGATGCCAAGGAGGGCACCGCTATGTCGCCATCCCCTGTCCTGGAACTCCCGTTGCCCAAAGACGGAACGACGCCCAAGAAATCCCCCCCCCGCGCGACGGCCGAATCCATGGCCGCCAAGCAGCGCGATATCTCCGTGTCCGAGTTCTTCGCCAAGAACCGGCACCTCCTGGGCTTTGACAACCCCCGCAAGGCGCTCCTCACCACCGTGAAAGAGGCCGTCGACAACAGCCTCGACGCCTGCGAAGAGGCGGGCATCTTGCCCGAAATCGTGGTCGTCATCGAAGACCTGGAAGACGCCAAATCGCGAAACAGCGAGCCGGCGAAAAAGGGCGAAGACGACTCCGCGGACGCAGGCAAGAAGCCCAAGGCCGCCAAGGCCTCGCGCTACCGCGTCACCGTCGTCGACAACGGCCCGGGCATCGTCCGTAAGCAGGTCGAGAACATCTTCGGTCGCCTGCTCTACGGCTCCAAGTTCCACCGTCTCAAGATGTCCCGCGGGCAGCAGGGCATCGGCATCTCCGCGGCCGGCATGTACGGCTTGATCACCACCGGCAAGCCCATGATGATCCAGACCCGGCCCGATGCGCGCAACGCCGCGCACCACATCGAGCTGGCGATGAACACCAAGACCAACCGCGCCGAGGTCACCGCCGACGACGAGACCGACGATTTCCCGCTGGCGCGCCTGCGCGATCTCAACCCCGCCGTGCGCGAACTCGCCGAGCGGGGCGAGTTCCTCAGCCCCGCGAGCTTCCCCACCGGCACGAGCGTGACGATCGAGCTCGAAGGCAAGTACCAGAAAGGCCGCGGGAGCGTCGACGAGTTCCTCGAACTCACCGCCATCGCCAACCCGCACGCCAAGGTCGTGCTCGTCCGCCCGACCCGCACGATCGAGGAAGAGGACGACACGCCGCTCTTGAAGAAGGGCAAGCCCGTCACCGCCGACGCTGCGAGCAAGGACGGCGAGCCGGAATCCCTCGCCGGCGCTCCGGGCTCGTCCAAGGCCGCGCCCGCGGTCACCGAAGACCTGGGCCCGCTGGTCGTCTTCCCTCGCGCCGTCGGCGAGCTCCCGCCCGAAACCAAGGAAATCCAACCGCACCCCAAGGGCATCGAGCTCGGCATCCTGCTCCAGATGCTCAAGGACTACGAGGCCGCCGAAAAGGGCGGCACGCTCTACGCGTTCCTTCAGGAAAAATTCTGCCGCATCTCGCCGTCCACCGCCAGCGAGTTCTGCTCGAAGATCAAGGTCACCAGCCGCACCAAGGCCGCTGACATCGAGCCGCCCCAAGCCGAGAAGCTGTACAAGGAATTTCAGGACTCCAAGCTGGCGCCGCCGCCCACCGACTGCCTGGCGCCAATCGGCGTCCAGCAACTCCTCAAGGGCATGTTCAAGGGCGTGCGTGCCGAGTTCTACGCCGCCTCCAGCCGCGAGCCCGACATCTACCGCGGGCGACCCTTCCTGATCGAGGCCGCGATCGCGTTCGGCGGCGAGTTGCCCGCCGACGACTCCGCCCGCGTGATCCGCTTCGCCAACCGCGTGCCGCTCCTCTTTCAGCAGAGCGCGTGTTCGAGCTTCAAGGCCGTCACCGAGACCAACTGGCGGAACTACGACCTGCAGCACCCGCGCAACAGCCTGCCGGTGGGACCGCTGGTCATCATGATCCACATGGCCAGCGTGTGGGTGCCGTTCACCAGCGAATCCAAGGAGGCGATCGCCGACTACGACGAGATCCGCAAGGAGATGAAGCTCGCGCTCATGGAGTGCGGGCGCAAGCTCGGCATCTACCTGCGCAAGCGCGCCAAGATGAAGCGCGAGGGCGAACGCCGCGACGTCTTCCAGAAATACATCGGCGAGATCGCCAAGGCCTGCAACGCCATCACCGGCGCCGACGCCAAGAAGCTCTACGACGCGCTCCTGCAACAGGCCAAGTCCAAGACCGCGATCGCGGACGTGGAACTCGACGAGGAAGGCAAGGCGGTCAAAGACGATCCCAGCGATCAGGACGGCGTCATCATCGTCGACGCGCCGACGCCCGATGGATCCGGGCGCGAGGCCGGCGCGCCGCCCGCGCTCGAACTGACTGACCTCCCCAAGCCCCGCGGCAAGCCATCGAGCGATTCGCGCAAGCCCGCATCCGAGGCCAAGCGCGGTAAGGCATCACGCGACGCGGACGCGCCGCCGCTCGAGTTCTCCAAGGCCGAGGCCGCGGCTCTAATGGTTGCGTCGCTCCGTGACGACGATTCGCCCCGGGGCGGGCGCGAGGAGTCGAAGAGCGGCGCCAAGCCCCTTGCAAAGCCGACCGGCAAGCGCGAACCTCAGCCCAAAAGCAAGCCAGAAAAGGGGCTCGCAGGCAAACCTGTCGCCGGCCCGTCCTCGAAGCAGTCGCCCGAAAAGCGAGCGCCGAATGATGACGCCAAGACCGCTCGCCTCGTGGCCAAGGTCACCAAGGCCCCCGAGGGGTCGGCCGCCAAGCCGAGCAAGCCCAAGGTCAGGCTCGTCAACGGCAAGCTCGTGCCCGTCGACGACGGGCCGAGTTTGTTCTGACCGAAGCACCGGGTCGCACCGCAGCGCCGTCTGCTCCGGCCTGGCTTCTGCGTCGTCTGACGCCGGACCTGAGTCTGCGTGAAAGGCCGGGTCGACGCGACAACGTCGAGAGTGTCACGCCGCCATAGAAAAGCCGCGAACGCGCTCTTCTCAACACGTCCGCGGCCTGGCGCCCCCGACAATCACGGGGGCGCCCTTCTCCCGTCTCTCCCCAAGGCGGCGTCAGCGGGCGCGCCGAAGCAAGAACGCGCCCGCGACCACCGCCAGCGCCCACGTGCCCGCCGAAGGGACGACTTCGACCGACGCATCGTCGAAGTTCAGCGGGCCCCACGAGCCATCGCTCGTCAGGAACGACATCGTCAGCGGCATCCCGACGGCCGGACTGCCGCCGGCGATGGAGACGCTCAGCGATGCGGAGTTCCAAGTATCAAGATCGAGCGTGACATCGGGCGTGAACGCGGTCCAATCGCTGGTACCGAGCGTCGTCTCGCCCAGCAGGATCGCCGACGCCTCGAAGAAGTCGGGGTTCTGAGCGCTCGGGACGCCCGCCCAGAGCTGCACGCGCCCGCCCTGGTTGAGGCCCCGCGGCCCGACCTTGATACTGGCCTCGAAGACGTCTCCCGCGGCGATGGTGTGCGGCGTGACCTGGCTCAGACGCGTCTCCCAATTGTTGATGAACGCGTACTGCGTCTCACCGCTCCCGGCGTAGTCAACCCGCGAGAGGCCCGCGTCGCGCGAGCCCTCGCCGAAGCCGACGTCGGCCCAGCTATGGACCCAATCCATGATCCCGAAGATCGAGTCGTAGTAATCCGCGACGCTGTCGTCGCGTGCCAGCGTTTTCTGCTGGCTCGGCCCGACCTGGGTTTGGCCCGTGTTGACGTAGGCCGGTGCCTCGAAATCGCCGTTGAACAGAATGTTCTGGGCCGAGGCTCCCGACGCTGCGGCCAGCACAAGCCAAGCTGCGAACACACGCTTCATGGTCTGCCTCCTCTCTCTCTTGCCCTGATCGTGGCCGCAAGAGGAGGAAGCTCAATGAGGCAAAGAGTTCAATCGCACGTTCGGTGCGTCGCGTACACCAGGGGTTGGGCCCGGGCGCCGTCCACCGCTCACGAGACGCGGAAAAATCGTGCCGAGTTCATCGCGACGTGGGTATCGGCCCGGCTTGTTTCTGTGACGCCAGCGAGCGCGAACACGACCCGGCGCGAGATTCGATCGTCCGCCACGCTCCGACGGGGCGCCAATTTGGAACTCGGCTTCAGGCCGTCTCGGGCTTGATCACGCCGACCACGCTCGGTTCCTGCGTGACGATCTGGTCGGCGATTTCACGCCGATTGATCTCGACCTCCCGTGGGAAGTCGAATGCGACGCGAACGCGCTCGCCCTTGACCGACGCGATCCGCACCACCCCGATCGGGTTCCGTGGATCGCCGATGACGACTTCTTCGCCCTCACGCCGCGTAATGACCAGCATTGGAATCACTCCCACCCGAGCGGCTCGATCTCCCTGAGCCGCTTCCCACCAATGGCGACGTTATACCCGAAAGCCGGACGATTTGGAAGGGGCGTTCGCCGATTCCTAGGCCTGTTGCGTCAAGGACTTATGAAGAAAAACCAAACAAAAACCGGCAATCACGCGACGGCCTGCACGCCCCGTACCTCGGGGACGTGATTGCGGAGGTTCCGCTCCACACCGGTTTGCAGCGTCAGGGCGCTCGACGGACAGCCCACGCACGCCCCGTGCAGCCGGATCTGCACGATCCCGTCGGCCGTGATGTCGACCAGTTCAAGGTCCCCGCCGTCGGATTGCACAGCAGGTCGGATGAGGTCGATCACCTTCGCGACGCGGTCGCGCAGGGTCGGAGATTCTTGGGTGTTGAGGCCCATAGGTGGTAATGCCGAGGGGCGGACTCGAACCGCCGACCTCCGGGTTATGAATCCAGCGCTCTAAACCAGCTGAGCTACCTCGGCAAGTCCGACAAGTGTACGCCCAGCCGGAGCGATCGGCCAACGAACGACCCGAGGCGCGGCCCGCGCCGGGGTTATTTTCCCGCCGGCGTGAGGTCGAGCTCGAGGGTGGCGAAGCCGTCGATCTCAAAGTACTCGACCACGACGTCGACCTCTCGATCCTGATCGACGCTAAACGTGCCCTGGTTCTTGGTCGGGCCGTGCCACGTCCAGTTCTCGATGACGGGTTTGCCATCAATGAGCACGCGCACGCCGTCGTCGCTGGTGGTGCTGATGGCCCAGGTCCCCTTGGGCACACGGAGCTTTGAGGTGGCGACCAGGCCGAAGCGATCCTGGCCGGGTGCGCCGGGGCCGAGCTTGTCCTTCACGCCCGCGAGCGTGCCCGGGCCGCCCATCGCAAACTTCAGCGCGAGGTTGTCGAGCGTCGCCTGCTTGGCGCTCGGTCCCGCCGCCAGGGACCGCCACGCTTCGAGCTTCTCGCGCGGATCGACGTCCGCGGGCCATGTGAAAAACGTCGCGTTCCAGGTCGCGGCGGTGAGCACGCCCTTGATCGACTGGCGGAAGCCCGAATCGGTCACGACGATCTCGTAGGGATACACGCCCGGGGGCGCGGCCTTGAGCGCCACACTTCCCTCGGGCGACGCCGCGGATGGTTTGACGATCTGCGGGGTGACGCCGGCGCCGGCGACCTGAATCTCGACCTGCGGCGACATCTTGAACAGCGAATACGCCACCTCGCCCGCGCCGGATCGCGTCAGCCGAACGAGCGGCGATTGGTGGTCCCACGGACCCCACTCGGTCATGATGATGTTGGCCCGCCCGCGGATCGCCTTGTTCATCCCGATCGGGCGAGTTATGCCCACCTTGTTGGGCGTGGGGACCTTGTATCCGTTCAGCGCGCCTTCAGCCTTCAGCACAAGGCCGGCGGGAATGTCGGACTCGACCGCGTTGGGCCGATCGAGCACGATCTGGTTCAGAGCCCAGCCGAGTTCTTCGATGCTCCCACCCACGAGGTCGCGGACCTGCAGGGCGTAATACTTCTCGCCCTCGCGGAGGTTTTTGATGGGGAACTTGCTGTCGATGATGATGCCGTTGGAAGCAACCTTGTTGCCCTGGCCCTTGCGGTAGTTGGCCTTCACGCCGGGCTTCGCGAGGAGGTCCTTGTCGTCGTCGTACCAGAGGTGGACGCCGGCGCGATTGTTCTGCATGTTGTTGGCGTAGATGCGGTTCCCCGAGCCGTGCTCGATGTTGATCGCGCCGCGCTCCAGGCCATAGGCCATGCCCCCGTTGCCGTGGATCTGATTCTGGACGATGAGGAAGTCCTGCGAGTACCCGCCCCAGATGCCGCAGATCGCGTTCTCGAGCATGCGGTTTCGAACGACGATGTTGCCGAAGCTGAAGGTGAGCTCCAGGCCGTGGGCCGCGGCGAACGAGAAATCGTTGTCCATGAAGAAATTGTCGTTGCACCCGCGTCGGGTGTAATCAAAGTCGGGCGTGGGGGCGGGGGCCTCGCCGATCGCCTCGATGCCCGCGAAGCCGAAGAAGCCGTCGCCGCACTGATTGGCGGAGTTCTCCAGAATCTGGTTGTTGGAGCACTGCTCAAACATCAGGATGCCGGCGGAGTCCTGCCCGCGGTTGTAAACACCCTCGACGTGCCCGCGCACGCAGAAGTCCAGCAGGTTGCGGCAGATCACGTTCTCGTTTGAACGCCACATCGCCACGCCCCAGCCCGAGAGGAACGAGCAGTCGTTGTCGTAGACCATCGACTTGTTGACGCGGTCGAGGACGATCCCGTTCTGCCCGCGCCGGACCCGCACGTCGCGCACCACCACGGTGTCCGACCGCTCGATGTAGATCGCGGCCCCGTAATTCGTCATCCACTCGTGGTTGTCGTTGTGGTGCGGGTACAGCCAGTCCGAGGCGTCCTCCGCGGCCGGGGTCGACTTCAGATGCTGGCGGAAATTGTCCGAGGCGTCAATCCCAGCCAGCGTCAGTTCAGGCGTGCCCGAGGCGTACACGCCGACCTTGAAGCCGTGCACCCGCGCGTTCTCCACGCGCACGCCCTTGCGCCCGTCCACGCGGACGCCAATGCCCGTGAGCGTGTCCCACGCCGTGTCCGGCGATGCGCCGCGGAGCGTCGAGCCATCCTCAAACTTGACGGTGACCCCGTCGGCCTCGATGTGGATCACGCCGTTGTTGTCCGCGTCGGCGATCACGGCTCCCGGCGCGATGCGAACCACGCACGACTGGGTGATCTTGGTGTTGTCGCCGGTGACCTCGACGACCGGCGGAGGTTCCGCCGGCTGGGCCGCGGGCTGATGCACCGAGCCCGCGACGCCCGCGCTGGCGAAAACGGCGGCGGCGGTGAGAGCGGAGACTTGGAGTTTGGTCATGGACTCATCCTAGAGGGAGCGCGAGGCCTTCGCGCGAACAACCACCATCGGCCCCGCAATGGGCCCCGGTTCAGAATCTTTCTCTATGGTCAGACAACGCCGCTAGTTCGCGGGTTCCGACGGTTTGGCCGGCGCGGCCTCGACGCCGTCGGCGCGGCTAACGCGGACGTCATTCCCGCCATTCTGAAGCGGCGGGCGGTACGCCGGGGGCTGGTTCTGGGGCATGGAAGCCGCGTGGACCTCGTCCTCCACGCCCTTGAGCCCCTTCTTGAACTCCACGATGCCGCGCCCAAGGCTGCGCCCCACCTCGGGCAGCTTGCGCCCGAACAGCAGCAGACCCAGGGCCAGAATAAGCAGAATCTCCCACGCGTTCAGGTTCTGCAAGAGGCCAAGCGTCAGCATGTTCGACTCCATCGCAATGACCCCTCACTTCTTCCGACTGCCGCCAGCATCGTTCCATGACGCCGCGTACCCATGATTGAAGCGGACGCGCGCCCCCGTGTCAATGCGGCCAAACTCGCTTTCGTTCGGTGGATTGCCGGGTCAGGCTGGTTTTTTCGCCTTGCCACGGCGTTCCGCGGCCTCAATCACGTTGAGCAAAAGCATCGCCACCGTCATCGGCCCCACGCCCCCGGGCACGGGGCTGATCCACGACGCCATTTCTTTCACCGCCTCAAAGTCCACGTCGCCCACGGTCCTGGTCTTGCCGTCGGATGAGTGGACCCGGTTGACGCCCACGTCGATCACCGTCGCGCCGGGCTTGACCATGTCGGCCTTGATCAGCCCCGGCACGCCCGCCGCCGCCACCAGCACGTCCGCAAGCCGCGTCAGCTCACCCAGATCGTGCGTCCACTTGTTGCAGGAGATGACGGTCGCGTCGGTGCGCATGAGGAGCACGGCAATGGGCTTGCCCACCACGTCGCTGGCACCCACCACCACGCAGCACTGGCCACGCAGCTCCTGGTGCGTGTGCTCCAGCATCTTCACGACCGCCAGGCCCGTGCACGGCGCCAGCGACGATCGCCCATACACCACGTTGCCGATGTTCGCGGGGTTCACGCCCTCGACGTCCTTCTCCGGCGCGATCAGACGCTGCACGCGGTAGGGCTCAACCCCCGCGGGGAGCGGCATGTGCAGCATGATCGCCGAGACGTGCTCCTCGTTATTCAAGAGAAGCACGCGACCGGCGATGTCGTCGTAGGTGCTCGACGACGCCAGCTCGTGCAGCTTGTACTCGATGCCCAGCTCGCGGCAGGTCTTGCCCTGGTTCTCGGCGTAGACCCGCGCCCCGTTGTCGCCCGAATCGACCAGCACCGCGTCGAGCCGCACCTCGCCGCCGGCGTCCCGCACCGCCTTCACGCGGGCCCGGATGGACTCGCGGTACGTTCGAGCCAGGGCGTTGCCGTCGAGGAGGTGTGCCGTCATGCCCGATCATACCGCCCGGATTGCAGACGATCCGCGCCGGATTGCGAGCGCCGATACGATGAGGCCGTGAGCAAGGGACACACCCCATCCACGCCGGCTTCAGCGTCCACGCCCGCGCCGCGCGAAGCCCGCACGCGCATTGAGCACCTGCGCCAGATTCTCGATCGAGCCAGCCGCGCCTACTACGTCGACGCCAAGCCCATCATGCCCGACGCCGAGTTCGACCGCCAGCTCGCCGAGCTGGCGGCGCTCGAAGCCGCGCACCCTGAGCTGGCCGACCCCACCAGCCCCACCCAGCGAGTCGGCGGCGAGGCCATCGACTCGTTCCGCTCCGTCGCCCACGCCGTCCCAATGCTCTCGATCGACAACACCTACTCCGAGCCCGACGTCCGCGAGTGGTACGCCCGCGTCGTGAAGGGCCTCTCGAGCGGCGATTCCCTCTTCGCTTCATCATCAGGCGAACCGATCGCCCTCACCGCCGATCCCAAGATCGACGGCGTGGCCCTCTCGCTCCGGTACGAGAACGGTCTGCTCGTCCGGGCCGTCACGCGCGGCGACGGCTCCAAAGGCGACGACGTCACCCACGCCGCCCGAACCATCCGTTCCGTCCCGCTCACGCTCGACACGCCGAGCCCGCCCGATGTGCTCGAAGTCCGCGGCGAGGTCTATTTCCCTCTCAAGGAGTTCGAGCGCATCAACGCCGAGCGAGAGCTCGCCGACGAGGACGCGCTCATGAACCCGCGCAACGCCGCCGCCGGCACCCTCAAGCAGCTCGACCCCAAGGAGGTCGCCAAGCGCCGACTCGCCTTCGTGCCGCACGGCCGCGGCGTGATGCCCGAGGACTTCGCGCCGTCGCACTCGGACTTCCTCGCCAAGCTCAGGCAGCTCGGCTTCGCGGTCAACCCCCATGTGCGCCCCTGCCGCGGCGTCGACCAGGCCCTCCGCGCCATCGACGATTTCGACAAGAAACGCCGCACGCTCGACTACGCCACCGACGGCATGGTCGTCCGCGTTGATTCCTTCGCGCAGCAGGACGCGCTGGGCACGACCTCCAAGAGCCCGCGCTGGGTCATCGCCTTCAAGTACCCGGCCGAGCGAAAGCTCACTCGCCTCATCCGCGTCGAGCACCAGGTCGGCAAGACCGGCAAAGTCACGCCCCGCGCCGTCATGGAGCCCGTGCTCCTGGCCGGCAGCGTCGTGCAGCACGCGACACTCCACAACTACGGCTGGCTCCGAAGCATCCGCACCGACCTCTCCCTCTCCGAAGATCAAGACCCCGGCACGCACCTGTGCGAAGGGGACATGATCGAGATCGAGAAGGCCGGCGAGATCATCCCCTACGTCCTGCGCGTTGATCTCTCGCAACGCCCCAAGGGCGCGAGAAAAATCCACGCGCCCGAGCGCTGCCCCGCGTGCAAGGGCCCGATGGAGGTCGAGTACGACTCCGTGAGATTGGCGGAGATCGAGCGGTTTCCAAAACTTCCCGAGATCATCAAGAAGGCAAAAAAGAGCCTTGAAAGGGCTGTTGTAGAGAAGAGGAAGGAATTGGAAGAGCGAATGCAACGGGATGAGGCGCTGCTAGAGGCGGGCCCGCCTGCGCCGGTTGGCCCAATGGATGAATCAGGTAGATTCTGTCTCGATCCAGAATGTCCGGCCCAGATCGAAGAGAAGTTGTATTGGTTTGTGGGTAGGCGGCAGATGGATATCGACGGGCTTGGACCGGAGACCATCCAAGCCATTCGCGCAACGGGAGTCATTCCGCTCGCGGGGTTTGCAGATGTGTTTCGTTTGCAACGCCATAAGAAGGCAATGCTCGGGATTGAGGGATTCGGCGAATTGAAAGTCAATCGCATTCTGGAGGGGATTGAGAAAGCGAAGGGTGCTGGGCTATCGCGGCTGCTTGCGTCGCTCGGCATTCGTCACGTGGGCGCTGTAACTGCAAAGCAGTTGGGTCGGCACTTTGAGTCAGTCGATTCGCTTCAGAAGGCGGCACTTTGGCAACTGTGCCCCAAGAGCCTGTCTGCAGATGAAGCGGCAAAGCGAGGACTGCCGAAGAATGCCGCGGACCGACTTGAGACTGGTCTCGGAAAGGAGACCGCTCAGCCCGTCCTCGACTACCTTCACTCCGGCTCAGCGAGGAGTCTGTTTTCGGAATTACGATCTCTCGGAGTTGATCTGAACTCGCACGAGTTCGATCAGACGAGCCGACGCGAATCTGGCCCGCTCGCCGGCAAGTCGATTGTTCTGACGGGCACACTCCAGAAATATGAGCGGGAGGAACTGCGTGAGATACTGGAGTCGCTCGGTGCGAGCGTAAAGAGCGCCGTGTCCAAACGTACGAATCTGGTGATTGCCGGTGAATCCGCAGGGTCTAAGCTCGCCGACGCCAAATCGCTGGGCTTAGAGATTTGGGACGAGCCGACTCTATTGGAGCGACTAGAGAGGATGTGGCCTGACCATCCCGAGTAGCCACTTCACTCCTGCCAGCCGAGCGTACGAAGCGAGGCACGGATGGCACGGAACCGATCCCAATCTTGATCGTCGACTTGGCCGTCGATGCTCATGGCGAGCAATTCCTCTCCCAACAAGTAGGCGTGCGCGGCAGCGACTTGTTCGGGTTGCATGGACATGGCGACCCGGGTTGCTGCGATCTCCTCGATTTCGTCTCCATCCAGTCGACCATCTACCAGGGCTTCCCGTAGTCGCATCAAATACTGAGTAAATGACGTAGACGCCCAAGGAGAGCGACTGTGCGATTCCTTCTTCGGAAGCACAGATGGAGTTGGGAGACGACGAACTTCGCCCGACGAAAACGTGTTTCTTGCCCGGGACTTTGGCGGTAGCGGTCTTTCGTGACGACCGACGCTCACGATTTTGGACACGGCAAAGCAACGGAGCCCGCGCTCAGGTTCTATCTGAATTGCCCGAACCAGGAGGCCGCTCGCACCATCTACCAGGTGCATGGGCTCAACCACCCGCTCGTGAGTAATACCCCTTGATTTCTCATAGCAGATGCAGCAGTAGTGCCCCGATTCTGTGATTTCCATCATGCGGCGCACCGGGTCAGGAGCTTCGGCGAAACCGTCTCGATGGCGAATCGAAATCTCCATGCCGCCACTGTACCAAGTAGAAACGCAACGGTGAAGGGCCGATTACCGGCTCGGTCTCAAGGAACACGAGCGTCGTAGTGGTGGGGGCCTCGGCCGGCTCCAAGCTCGACAAGGCCCGCGAACTGGGAGTCGAAACTTGGGACGAGCACAGATTGCTCAAAGAACTGGCCGCGATGGGTGTTGCGTAACGGGGCCGCCGGCGTGAAAGCCGGGTTCTCGCTCAACATCGGGCGTTTGGGCACCCCCACGGCGGGCTCGGGGAATGACGGCCTCAGGTTCCGATCGCTCTTTGCACACCAGTTGAGAGAGAATCCGAATGACTTCGTGACTTGGAGACTCGTCTTGACGAGCCCGACGCGCACGCGAGGGTGCCTCTTCCTGACTTCGTGACTTCCTAATTGAGCTTCGTCTTCTCTTCCGCCGCCTCCCGCATCTGCGCGAGCGCATCCCGGAGCGAGCCAACCTTCTTCGTCGTCCTCGCCGGAGTGCTCACCACCGGCGCGTTCGTCGGAACGACGCCCGAAGTACCAATCGCGACCGGGCCGCCCGAACTGTCCGCGCCCGCCGCCACCAGCGCCGGCTCGGATTCGCCGCCCGCGCGTGCCGCGCCATTTTCCTTGTCGCGCGCCTCGCCGATTGCCCCGCTCGTTCCCGTCTCCGTGCCGTGAATGCTCCCATCCTTGCCCACCTGCTCGAAGCGCACGCTGACGCGCTTCGACACGCCGCGCTCCTGCATGGTCACGCCGAAGAGCTGGTCCGTCGTCTGCATCGTCCGCTTGTTGTGGGTGATGACGATGAAGCGCGAGCGATCGGTGAACTGGCGAATCACGCTCGCAAACCGCGTCACGTTCCCCTCGTCCAGCGCCGCGTCCACCTCGTCCAGCACGCAGAAGCACGACGGCTTGGACCGGAAAATCGCCATCAAGAGCGCCACCGCCGTCAGCGTCTTCTCGCCGCCCGAGAGCTGGCTGATCGAGCGCGGCTCCTTGCCCGGCGGCTTGGCGATCACCTCCACGCCCGACTCCAGCACGTCGATCTCATCGGTCTGCACGCGCTCGATTCCCGTCGGCGTCTCGACTTCCTTGACCAGCCCCATCAGCCGCACTTCCGCACGCCCGCCGCCGAAGAGCCGCCGGAACATGCCGTCCTGCCCGCCGAAGTTCTCGCGGATCCGCTCGAACACTTCCGCGAACAACGAGCGGCTGACCTCGTTCAGCTTCGCGATCAGGTCCTCGAGCTGCGCCTTCGCCGCGTCGAGGTCGGCGACCTGACGCACCAGATCGTCGTTCTGGGCCGCCAGCTGCGACTCCTCGCCGATCGCGTCGAGATTGACGCTCCCAAGCGCGCGCACCTGCTCGCGCAGCGAGTCGACCCACCGCTGCGCCTCGTCGACCGCGACCCGCGCCACGCCCTCGCGCATCACCTCGCGATAGTCGGCGTACTCAAACGCCAGGTCGATGCCGACGTCTTCCTGCGTGCGCTCCTCGATGTTCTCACGCTTGATCTCCAGCTCGCGCCGCGCGACCTCGAGACTGTGCCAGTCACGCTCGACGCTCTGCGCCTGCGTGCGCACGCTCGCCACCCGCTCGCCGACCTCCTGCGCCTCGCGCTGCACACCCTCGAACCGCTCGCGCACCGCCTCGACGCGCTGCTTCCACGTCGCCTCGTTCAGCGTGGCGGCCTCGATCCTCGCCACCGACTCCGCCGCCACCTCCCGATGATGCTCGATCGACGCCTTGGCCTGCTCCACGTGCGCCGACAGGTCCCGCTGCTGCCGCATCAGATCGTCGCGCGTCATCTCAAGACGGCTCGCCTCACGCCTCGCGCCCTGCACCTGCTCCGCGAGCCTCCCGACCTCGACCTTCGCACCGGTCATCCTCTCCGCGGCCGCCTCGCCGGCCCGCGTCAATTCACCCAGCCCCGATTCAAGCTGCTCGACCTCGCGCACCTGCTCGTCGTGCAGGCGAGCCAAACTGTCGGCCCTTTCGCGCAGCCCCGCTCGATCGCTCTCGATCCTGGCGATCCGCTGACGCAATTGCGAAAGTTCCTCGGTGCTCTGGCGGTGCTCGCGCTTGGACCGGGCCGCGTCGGCGTCGAGCCGCTCCAAACGGGCCTGGTCCGCCGCGAACTGGCGTTGCTCGCCCGCGAGGCGTGAGCGCAGCTCGCTGGCCCTCGTGTTCAGCCCCGCCGCCTCGCCGTCGACCGACGCGAGCTCGGCCCGGGCCGCGTCGAGCCGCACCGCAAGCTCGTCGAGCACCGTATCAAGATGCTCAAGCTCGCCGCGCCGCTGGAGCAGCCCGCCCTCTTCGCCCGCCGCGAGCGGCCCGGCGATCACGCGCCCGTCCGGCTCCAGCACCAGCCCGTCGCGCGTCACGAATCGCGCCGGCGTGCCCAGCGACGCGCCCAGCAGCATCGCCGCGTCCGCGTGCTCAACCACCAGCGTCGAGCCCAGCACGCGATCGAGCAACGCATCAACGTTCACCGGCCCCGCGCCGTCGCCGCGAGGCTTGACCATGTCGCGAAGGCGCGTCATCCGCCCGGCGCTCAACACTTCAAGCGCCTCGGTGGCGATCACGCCCGCCGCCGCGCCGACCGACTCCATCGCGATAAAGGTCGCCCGTCCACGCAGCCTGGAAAGGTCCTCCGCCGCCGGCAAGTCCGCCAGCGTCGGCACCACCAGCGCCTGCAAGAGCGGCCCAAGCGCGCTCTCGACCGGCGCCTCGTGCCCGGGCTCGGTTTGAATCAACTCCGCCAAGGGCGCCACGACGCGAGCAAACGCCTCGCCGCGATCGCGCGCGTCCAGCACCTCGCGAACAACCTGCGCATACCCGACCCGGGCCTGCGCCATCTCGCGCAGCGTCGCGCGCCGCGACTCCAGCCGCACCGATTCCTGCTCGAGTTCCGCGACCGCCGCCGCCCGTTCGCGCCGACCGCTCGCAAGATGCGCCAGCCGCTCATCGTGCTCGCCCAGCTGCGCCTGCGACGACGCGATCTGCTCGCGGGCCGCCTCCAGCTGCGCCGCGGCGCGGACCGCCTGCTCCTCGATCGACGCCGCCTCGGTCCCCAGCTGCTCGCCCTTGGCCGCCAGACGGTCGCACTGCTCTCGCACCGCGTCGGCCCGTCGCTCCTCGGCATGGATCGACGCCAGCAACACCGCCCGCTCTCGATCGATCTGCGACGCGCGCGCCCGGCGCTCGCCGACCGCCGTGCGACGCTCGGTCAGCTCCGACATCACGCCCGCACGCTCGCTCGTCGCCGCCGCCAGCGCCCGCTCGCACTCATTCAACCGCTCGGCCATCGCCGCCACGGCCTCACGCTGCTCCACCGCCTCTGTCTCGGTGCCCGCCAGACGCGACCCCAGCGACTCGAGCTGGCGCGCATCGGACTCCAGCCGCGACTCGGCCCCTTCCAGCGCCCGCTGCGTCATCTCGCGCCGCTGCGTCGCCTGCACCCGGTCGTGCTCGGCCGACAGCCGTTCGTGCTCGGCGTTCTTCAGCTCCTCGATCGATTCGTGCACCCGCAGGTCGAGCTCCTGCTTCTGCGCTTCGATCTCCGACAGCGACCTTGTCACGTCCTGCCGCGTCGTTTCCAGGTGCGCCTGCTGCGAGGTCAGCCCTTCCAGTCGCTGACGCAGGTCGTCGTAGCTCTCGAATGCCAGCGCCATGCGCCACGAGCGGAGCTCGAGGTCCAGCGTCTGAAACTTGCGGGCCTTGGCCGCCTGACCCCGCACCAGGCGCAAACGCCGCTCGGTCGAATCGAGTTCGTCGCGGGCCTGCGTCAGGTTGACCTGCGTGCGATCGAGCTTGCGCTGCGCTTCGAGCCGGCGCTGCTTGTACTTGGCGATCCCGGCCGCCTCCTCAAAGATCGTGCGCCGTTCCTGCGGATTGGCCAGCAGCATCGCGTCGACCTTGCCCTGCTCGATGATCGAGTACGCGTCGGCGCCGATGCCGGTGTCGAGGAACAAATCGCGGATGTCGCGCAGGCGCGCCACTCGCCCGTTGATCACATACTTGCTCGTCCCGTCGCGATAGAGGCGGCGTTCAACCTCGACGATGTCCGCGTCGATCGGCAGACCCCGCTTGCCCCGCACATGCGCTTCAACAACCGCAGCCTCCGCGTCCGCCGCGGCCTCCTCCGCCTTCTCTTCCGTCGTGCCGACTGTCAAGTGCCCGGTGCCTTCTTCGCCCTTCTCTTCCCCGATGCCCGATGCCTGATGCCCAGTGCCCTCTTCGGTCTTCTCTTCCCGAGTGCCGAGTGCCCATTGCCTGGTGCCTTCTTCCAGCACCGGATTCTCAAACGTCAGCGTCACGCTCGCCATGCCCGACGGCTTGCGTGCGGCCGACCCCGCAAAGATCACGTCCAGCATCTCCGTCCCGCGCAGGCTCTTGCTCGAGCGCTCGCCCAGCACCCACTTGATCGCGTCCACCACGTTGCTCTTGCCGCACCCGTTCGGGCCGACAATGCCGGTGATGTCGCGATCGAATGTGAATTCCGTCTGATCGGCGAAAGACTTGAAGCCGTTGACTGTCAGCTTGGCCAGACGCATACCGCGGCAACCTCCTGTCGCCCAAGGGATGCTCCGCATCCCCGCGCATTGCCCCGGGCGAATCCGTGCGATCGCCCGCTACCCCAATCCGCCCATCGACGGGCGTGCCGCATGGTAGCGGAAAACCCGCCCCCATGCAGCCATTCACGCCTGATTCTTCGCTCGCGGGCTTCGTTACTCCCCCGAGTCCTTCTTGGCGGGCGCGATCGGAGTGATCGTCGGCTTCACGTCGGGCAGTTCGTCCAAGCCCGTGGGACGCACCGACCCGGTGTCAAACACCGTCAATTCCGGCACGTCGTCGGGCGTCTCCGGGCGGTCCTTCACCCGCGACGCCTGCTGGGCCGACAAGAGCTCGCTCATCAGGCGGTCCTGCTCGGTCGCAAACGCCGCCCCCGTCACGCCCGACTTGTGGATCGAGTACAGCGTGCCGACCACCTCGCTATAGGTCATGCCCAGGCCGGCCCTGGGGTCCGACGCCGTGGTCTCCCGTCCGAGATACTCGGTCAGGAGCGAGAGCGACGCCTCGACCGTGCCCTTGGTCGCCTCGCCCGTCCGCTCATCGAGGTAGTACAGCTTGATCGGCTCGCCCGTGCCACCGCCGTCGAGCATGAACCGGTCCGACCACGCCGACGCAAACACCGGACGCCGCAGCTCCGCCGTCTCGCCGAACACCACGATCCGCGGCACGCGAGCCTGCGTCACATAGATCATGGGCCTGCCGAACGGCACGACATCTACAAAGTACTTCACCCGCCCCGATCGGGTCCGAATCGGCAGACGCGACAATCCCTGCAATCCCCCGCCGGGGAGCACCAACTGCGACCGGGCCTCCAAATACGCGAACGGGAGCTGTTCAGCAAGGTTGTCCTCGCGCCCGCGAAGCTGCTGCATGAACCGCGCCAGCTGCGCCGCCTCGGCTCGCTTCGCCAGGCCCTCATACGCCGCCACTCGAACCAAGAGATCGTCCGACTCCGTGATGATGTCGCGCAGCGCCACGTCGACCGTCGGCCCGGCGTCCAATTCCGCCAAAAGCGCGATCGCCCGCGGACGCAGCGCCGGGTTGCCTTCCTTCGACAGCTTCCGCAGGAACACCGCCGCCCGCGCGTCGCCCAGCTTGGCCCCCGCACGCAGTGCGCCGAACTGCGGCCCGATCTCCGCGTAATCGTACAAATCTCTCAAGAACGGCAGCGACTTGGGCCCCAGCGCCTCCATGCACAGCGAAAACTCGTTCGACAGGCCAGGCTGCGACTTGAACCCCTCGACATAGCGCCGGGCGATCTCCTCCACCGGCGTGCGATCGTCCACCCGCACCGCGCGAAGAAGATCAAGGAACTCCTCGGGCTTGTCCCGGTAGGCCGCCGGAACCCGCACCGCGATGCTGCTCCCCGTCCGGCCGATCGCCGTCGGCTCGCGGTCGCCGGGACCCTCGGGGAAGCGAGAATTGATCGACGAGACCATCGAGCGCGCCACCGCGTGCGAGTCATTGTCTAGCCTGATTTCGACCTTGAACGGCGACGTCACAAGACCGCCGTTGAGGATTCGCCCGGAAGTCCGCGTCATCTTCGCCGGATCGATGAACGGATTGACAAAGATCGGGCCGTGCGCCTCGGAAAGTTTCTGCGGCTGCACCTGCCCGAACGTGTTCGCCAGTCCCAGACGAAGTTCCGTGGTCCACAGCGTGCCGCCCTCGAGACTCGAGGCGTTGACGCTCTGCACGAACACGTCGAATGTTGATCCCTGCGGCGCGCCCGGGGGAATCGACGCCGTCACCAGCACCACCGCTACATTCGGGTCCCGCAGGACCTCCCGCGGCGACTTCCCGTCCAGCGGGGTGCCCTTCAGCTCGGCGCCCCGCCCGATGCCGTTGAGCCCCATCTGGCGTTCCATCGTCGCCGCGATCCTGTCGGGGAGGTTCTGTCCGCCCGTGCCGCGCAGGCCCACCACCAGCCCGTAGCCCGAAACCAGCGTGGGGTCGACCCCCGCGAACGTGGTCTGCGCGCCGATGGTTTCCCGCAGCAAATCAGGCACATCGCGGACGATGGTGGGCCGCACTTCCTTGGCCTTGACCGGCTCCGAGGATTCACACGCCGCCAGCATCGCGGCCAGGCCAGCCACGCCCGCCGCCAGACCCAACGCCAAACCACGCGACACCGCGCTCCGCCACTTCATGCACTGCTCCGATCCCGGGCCGGTTGGACGCCGGGGACGCGGGCGTGTTCACGCGCCGTGCGGCGCGGCCGTCACACCCAGGGGGCACACTGTACGAACTCCGCCACCTCCGCGGGTGCGGCGAAATCGATCGTCCATCCTTTGAGATCACCCCAAACGCCCGATCCGCGGTCGCATCAAGAGGCGCAAGACCCGAACAGCCGATGATTTGCCAAGTTATCCACAAGGGCTCGTGGTTCAGGTGGGGGCAACCGCCGCTTTCGACCCTACCCGTCGTGGGAGAGGATCCCACAGAAATGATTTCTTCGAGCATAAGTCATCGTTCTTCATGGGCTTACAAACTGTCGGCAGCTGTCGGCAGTCCTGTCAACAGCATTTTGTGGACGGAGTCGCTTGCAGGTACGATCTGTAGTGGTATCCTGTTGGTCCCACCTGGCCGACCGGGTGGGGCCGACTGAGTCTTTGTCGGACGTTCATGCGGGCTTCAAGGTCGATCTGATAGGATTATGATCGGGTCTTGAAAGGGCATCGGAGCATCCGATGTCTAGGGCTTTCTGTTGGTGTGGGCGGCGGCGGCCAGGGCCGTGCGGGCTTCGGGACGCCGTCAATCGTGGGTTCGTTGGTGCGTGAGGGCTCGGGCATGCGATGGGTGTGCGTCAGAGCGTCGCGGGTGGATGACGGTGGGATGGGCCACATGGAGCGATCCTCGCTCCGATCGCGGTGGGTGGAAAAAAAGAACTAAGCGTCCGAGGCCAAGGCGCTCCGCGTGATCGGGTTCGATCACGCGCCGCCAAGGCAAGTGTGTCGCTGCGCCATGCGCGGCGTGAGTACGCGCGTTCGTGCGAAGAGTCAGAATCTTCGCCAAGTCTCTTGGAGTGAATCGTGGGCGTCCTTTCCGACAGGCAAATCCGAGCGCTCGTCAAGATCGAGCCCTTTGAGAAGGCGACCAAACGCCCCGGGCGCATTTCCTACGGCGTCTCCTCCTACGGCTACGACGTCCGCGTCGGCACCCACTTCAAGATCTTCACCCCAACGCCCCGCACCGGCGACATCGCCGTCGTCGATCCCAAAAAGTTCAGCGACGAGATGATGGTCGAGGTCGACGTCGGCCACAAGCCCGACGGCCAGCAATACGTCATCATCCCGCCCAACTCCTTCGCCCTGTGCGAAACCGTCGAATACCTCGAAATCCCGCGCGATGTGCTGGTCATCTGCCTGGGCAAGAGCACCTACGCCCGCTGCGGCCTGATCGTGAACGTCACGCCGCTGGAGCCCGAATGGCGCGGCAAGGTCACGCTGGAAATCAGCAACACAACGCCGCTCCCCGCGCGGGTCTACGCCAACGAGGGCGTCGCGCAGCTCGTCTTCTTGAAGGCCGATCAGGTGTGCGAGGTGAGCTACGCGGACAAGGGCGGCAAGTACCAGGACCAGGGCGGCCTCACGCTGCCGAAAGTGGATTGAGCGGGAAGGCAATGGGCAATAGGGAATGGGCAATGGAAGAGTGGGAGCAACGTCGATGAGCGTGAGTGGGATAGGACTGTCGAACCGCATCCAGTTCGCTGAGAACTTGTTCAAGTTGCCCAGTTCCAATCGACCTCGCTCCGCGTTGTTCCGGAGGAGTCGGTATAAACGCTGGGAGAGTGCGGCCGCGAAGTTCGAGCGGTATTCGACGAACAAGGCCAAGGAAGACATCATCCACGCGACGTCAAAGCTCCTGAGTTGCTTTGACGATGAGCGAATCACGACGCTCTGCCAGACCATGCTGGACGATTTGCCGCGCGGCGGCTATTCACGTTGGACCCAGGACAAGGCAGAGATGCGATTCCTGATCGCCGAATCCTTTCGTGGTGGAGTCATTCGTCGGGCCTACTCGTGGTGTGCTGGGGTGCTGTTTGGTTGATCGGAGCATGTCGCGCGATGCGAGCATTGCATGTCCAAGTCGATTCAGTCCTATCGAGATCTCGTCGCGTGGCAAAGGGCCCGCGAGTTGGTCCGATTGGTGTATCAACTCACCGGGAACTTCCCCGGCAGCGAGAGATTTGGTCTCGTTTCACAGATGCGTCGAGCTGCGGTCGGTGTGCTGAGCAACATCGCCGAGGGCTACGGGCGGGGAAGTCGGCAGGACTACTTGCGATTCCTTCGGATTGCTCGAGGGTCTTTGTTCGAACTCGAATCTCAGGCCATCGTCTCGGTCGATCTCGGCTTTCTCGCGGAGGAGCAATCGCATCGGCTGTCAATGTTGGTCGACGAAGTTGCCAAGCCGCTCAGCGGACTGATTCGTGTCTTGGAAAAATAGTGTCGGGCTGGGCGTTATGGATGCCATTGCCCATTGCCCATTCCCCATTGCCTCGTTAATCGGATGACGCGCCAATGAAGATCTCCCGCAAATTCACCGTCGCAGGACGCGACCCCTTCGCCACCGTCGGATGGGTGAAGCGTTCTTCCAAAATCACCAACCCCGACGGCTCCGTCGTCTTCGAGATGAAGGACGCCGAGGTCCCCGAGACCTGGAGCCAGCTCGCCACCGACATCATGGTGAGCAAGTACTTCCGAAAGGCGGGCGTGCCGAACGCCGACGGCTCGACCGGCCCGGAGAAGTCCGCCCGCCAGGTCATCAACCGCCTCGCCGGCTGCTGGCGCCACTGGGGCGAGAAGCACAAGTACTTCGACTCCGCCGACGACGCCCAAGCCTTCTACGACGAACTCGTCTACATGATGGTCCACCAGATGGCGGCCCCCAACTCGCCCCAGTGGTTCAACACCGGGCTCAACTACGCCTACGGCATCACCGGCCCGGCCCAGGGCCACTTCGTCG
>JAEUJA010000158.1 GCA_016793195.1 Phycisphaerae bacterium | reverse complement strand
CGTGAAGGCGCCCTTGCGGTGCCCGAAGAGCTCGGACTCGATGAGGTTTTCGGGGATGGCGCCGCAGTTGACGGCGATGAAGGGCTTGTCGCGCGTGATGCCGTTGTAATGGATCGCCCGCGCGAAGAGCTCCTTGCCCGTGCCCGACTCGCCGACGATCAGGACGCTGCTGGACACGCCCGAGAGCTTGCGCACCAGCGCGAAGAGCCCCGCCATCGCGGGCGAATCGCCGACCAGGTCGTGGAAGGTGGACTGCGACGCGAGCTGCTCGGTGAGGATGCTGCGGTTGCGGCGCATCTCCCCGACTTCCATGGCCCGCCTCACGCGGATGAGCACGTCCTCGAACTGCACGGGCTTGAGGAGGTAGTCGGCCGCCCCCATGCGCATCGCGTTGACCGCCGACTCCACCGTGCCGAACGCGGTGATGACGATCACGGGCGTCTGCGGGATCACCTGCTGGAGGTTTTTCAGGAGCGTGAGCCCGTCCATCACCGGCATGCGGATGTCGGTGAGAACGAGGTCGAAGGTCTCGGCGAGGACGGCGTCGTAGCCGGCCTTGCCGTCGGCGGCCTGCACGACGTGATAGCCCTCCTCGCCCAGGAGCTGGGCGAGGGACTCGCGGAGCAGCTGCTCGTCTTCAACCAGGAGAATCTTGGTCGGCATGCGCGGTTCCGATCGCGAGGGATCACTCCTTCTTGGTTTCGGGCTGGGTTTCGGGCTTGATTTCGGGCTTGGTTTCGGGGGCGGGCTGACCCTTGGGCTCGGGGAGGTACTGGGGCGGGATGGTGTTGCCCGGGGTCTCGAAATCCCAGAAGACGTTGACGATCCACCAGCGGTCGTGATCTTTCAGGAGGTGGATGCTGTTGATGCCGCGGATGTAGGGGTCTTTGTCGGCGGCGCTGTGGCGCGACTCGTAGGTGCTCCAGACCTGGGCGATGTGCCCGAAGGTGTCGACGCGCCGGTGGACCTCGGTGTCGAGGAAGCCGCCCTTCTCGAAGTACTTTTTGTTCATGTCGATGTACTGCCCGATGGGGACGTACATGGCCATGGCCCCGCCGCGATCGTCGGAGCGGGCCGGGACCATGCGGGCGTCGGGCGTGAAGAGGGAGGCGTAGCGCCCCCAGTCGCGCGCCTCGCCGGGGTTTCCGGCCGGGAGCTTGTAGAACGCGGCGACGATCGCGTCGATCGACTGCACGTCCTCGGGGCGCGCCTTGGGCCAGTCCACCGGCTCATTGCTCAGGCCGGGATGCCCCGAGGGCATCGGCTTCTTGGACGGCTGGTTGGTCGACGGATGCTCTTGCTTGTCCTGCGGCGGCTGCTTGGAATCCTGCGACAACGGCGTCGGGCCCGAGAGCAGGCACGCCACGATCGCGGCAAACACGGTGTTCATGGAAACCTCCGGAAGCACGACCAGAAACGAGAACGCACCAATCCGCCCAAGGTCGATGCAAACGCCGTGCCCACCTCTCACCAGCCCTGAAACCCCGGCTTCCACACAATCCAAGCCACAAATCCCACAATCAAGAATCACTCTATCAGTGATTCCCAATTGTGGGACATGTAAAAATGGGTAATTTCTTGGGCTACGGGCCGACCGGGTAGCGTTTCGGCGAGTGGTCCACGCCGTGGCATGAGAGGAAGCATTCGCCGGTGAAGCCGCCGGTGTCGCGGTATTCGAGTTTTCCGGTGGCGCGATCGGGGAAGACGATGGCGGTGGCGAAGTTGATGAGGTGTGAGTTGTTGGCGAGCCGTCCCTGGCCGCTGGGGATGCCGTGGGCGTCGTGGCAGGCGGCGCAGGGCGTCTGCTTGTCGACGATGTGGAGCTTGTGCCCGGGGAAGGAGCGATTGTCGAGGATGCTGGCGCGATCGTGGCACTGGTAGCAAAGCGCGTAGGTGGCGGCGCTCTCGCCGGTGAAGTCGCGGGTTTCATAGGCGGCGACCAGGAGGCCGGGGTTGTTCGAGCCGTGGATTCCCGCCGGGGCGCCGGCGTCGCTGCCGTGGCAGTCGCCGCAGCGCATGGTGCTGGAGGCGCTCCAGCCCGGGCGGAGGCTTGGGACCTGCGACGCGCGTCCGGGGGTTCCGACCGGGTGCATCGACACCGCGCCGGGGCTGAACTGCAGGCGCGTGTTGTTGTTCGAGATCTTCCGCGGCACGATCGGCGGGACGGTGTTCCCGTCGGCGTGGCACTTGAAGCACACCTCTTGCTCGGCGGTCGCCACCCGCACGGGCGAGCCCGAGGCGTTGACGCCGGAGATTTGCCCGAGGCGCCCCAGCGAACCGGTCCGGGGGCCCGTGCCCGTGGAGCGGGCGCCCGTGCCGCGCCTCATGGTGTGGGGGTCGTGGCAGCTGGTGCAGGAGGACTGGGACTGGAGGGCGGCGTCGGGATTGCCGACGCCGGAGGTGTCGTGGGCGCTGATCTTGGTGATGTCGGAGGCGATGTCGACGGCCCCGGGGTGGGAGCCATCGTGGCAGCTGGTGCAGGTGCGGGTGGCGGTGCGTTGCTTGAGCAGGTGCGGGCCGCTGGGCGCGGTGTGGCTCTGGTGGCAGTCGATGCAGCGTGCGTGGCCTTGGATGTCGGTGTCGGCGATGGCGTGGCAGGAGACGCACAGCTCGGAATTGGTGTTCCGCATGACGAGGAATTTTCCGAAGGCGTTGTTGTGCGCGTCGTGGCAGGTGGTGCACTGCAGCTCGCGGTTTGGATCGAGCTTGATCTGGTGCGGGAGGCCGGCGGGATCGCGGAGTCGGCCGTCCTTGCCCGCCAGGGCGGAGTCGTAGCGGAAGGAGATGGGGTGGTCGTCGCGGAGGTCGGTGCCGATGTTGCCTGGGCCGTGCGGCATGGTCGTCACGCCGCCCGACATCTGGATGGGCGTGGCGACGTCGCCCAAGGTGAGCCCCCGGTTCAGCACGCTGCCCAGGGCGATGGTCCCGTCGTGGCAGGAGAGGCAGAGCTTGGAATCGCCGGTGGGCTGGCCGGGCCTGGCGTCGAGCGAGCGGCTGGTGTAGACCGCGTAGGCCTGGGGCGAGACCGCGCGATTCCACAGGGGCGCGATGGGGGAGGCGTTGTGCGTCGTGTGGCAGAAGATGCAGACCTGGTCCTCGCTGGCGGCGCGGATGTTCGCGGCGCTCCCGGCCGAGAGGTCGTGCGGGCTGCTGACCATCGAGACGGTCTGGGCGCGAACGGCGGCGGCGGCGAGCACCGCGCCCAACAGGGCCGTCCGGGCGGTCATTCGCGCTGTCATTCGCGCCGTCATTCGCGTTGAACCCCGCGTCGCGTTCATGGCTTGCCACCCTCGCTCGTGCCGTCGTTGGCGCTCTCTCCAAGGTACTGGAACACCTGCACGCGCTGGTTGTATGAATCGGCGATCCAGACGCGTCCCTTTGCGTCGATGTGTATCCCGGCGGGGAGCCAAAACTCGCCCGGCCCGCGCCCCTCGCGCCCCATCGTCATGAGCAGGCGTCCCTCGGGCGAAAAGACCTGCACGGCCTCGAACTGGGCGTCCACCACATAGACATGCCCGTCGGGATCGATCGCCACGCCCTTGGGCTGGGCGAAATACCCGGGCAGGTCGCCCTGGCTCCCGATCCGGCGGAGCGG
>JAEUJA010000050.1 GCA_016793195.1 Phycisphaerae bacterium | reverse complement strand
TTCCCGCTGGTCGCCAAGGACGGCATGCCGGAGATCGCCGAGAAGCTGCACGCGGAGCTGTCGGACAAGTTCTGGCGCGTGGGCGCCGTGGAGATGGACGAGAAGCAGTCGATCGGCAAGCGCTACGCGCGCATGGACGAGGCGGGCTGCCCGTTCTGCTTCACGATCGACGGCGAGACACTGACGGGCCAGACGGTGACGGTGCGCGACCGCGACAGCGGGCAGCAGCAGCGCATCGCGCTGGACAAGGTCGGGGCGTTTGTGAGCGAGAAGCTGGGGATGTGAGGCGCCGATTATTTGGCGAGTCAGCCATGCTCGAAGACTTGTTCCGGGCAATCACGGAGATGGAGGAAGCCAACGACGCATGGGATGAGGCGTGCGCATCGATCGATGCCGTGTCCTTTGCTGAAGCAGCGATCGATCTTACGGTCACGATCGTTGTTCCCGGGAGCGATGCAGATCAGAGGTGGCGTATCGTCGCGCCGAATCCGCTCGTCTATCGGCTGGTGCCCGATTCCGGCGGCGGCATCTGTCTCGACTCCGAACATGTAGCCCTATGGCCATATTCGAAACCCGAATGCAGCATCTATTTGACTGGACGAGTTCTCGACCCGGCGCCGCTTCTGGGCAAGGTGTTGGAAGCTCACCGCAAGGTGGTTGGCGATTGGTGGCCTATTGACGCGTTTGTCAATAGCGCATTCCTCGAGTTGTCTCCGAGTCATTGGAACCCCGCGATCGGCTATTTCTCCCTGGGCGGCCCCGAGCCGCTGATGCTGGAGTACATCAGGGTACTGGAGCAGTTCGGACTGAAAACCTCAATCCCGGAAAGATCGCCGCACTACTTCACAGGAAGCGCGCCTTTTCCGTCAGAGGTACGCGCGCACCCCGTGTTCATGCTCGACATCGGTGGATCGTACATCATCGCGCACGACTTTCATGCCGAGCGAGTATCGTGAACGCTTCCGCGCTTGTGCTTCTACCCGGCCTGGGCGCGGACCCGTGGCCCGGGGCTTGCTCGAACAGCTTCTTGGTACCATGACGATCACGACTCGCTCCGCTCACCGTGGGCGTTGGCGTGCGAGCGGCGCGCGAGCGATCGCCTACTCCTTTGGCGTTGGCTTGGTAAAGAGGTCGGCGCTCACGTCGTTGATCGCGAGGGTGTCGGGCCTGAGGTCGCCGCCCTCCCAGCGTTCGTTGTTGAACCAGGCTTCCGCGGCGGCGGGGAGCGTCAGGCCGTCGACGTCGCGCCAGTCTGTGGAGCGCATCTCGATGGCGCCGATGGCGCCGCCCTTGCCGCGGTCGCGAAAGAACGCGGCGAGCACCTTGCCGCTGGCGGGGTCGATCGCGAGCGTGGTGGCGGTCGAGTCGAACCAGACCGTGAGCTTTTCGGCCTTGGTTTCGTTGATGGTGACGGCGCCGGCGGCAACGGCGATGAAGTCGTCGCGGCTGCGAAGCCTGGCGATGACGCCGGGGAGGTGGTACAGGCCGCGTGAGAGCGCCAGGCGCTGCTGCGGGTGCATGTCTTCGACTTGGGAGTAGGCCATCACGCCGAAGTCGGGCGTGACGATCATGGCGTACTTGTATTCGTCCCAGTCGTCGTCGCGCCGGAACTTGTCGGGGAACGACGCGATCCATGTGCGCCGGTGGTTGTAGTCCTTGCTGCCCTGCTTCTCGCGCGTGGTTGCTTCCATGCGGAGGGAGGACATGGCGTCGACCTTGGCAGCGCCGCCCATGCTTGTGAGCATGAGGGTGAGGAGTTCTTGGCCGCGCGCGAGTGACTCGGGGGTCGTGGCGGGCATTGGGTCGGGGCGATCGGTGCGAGCTTCGGGGTCCTTGAGGAAGTTCTCCTTGCAACTTGGCGAGGCGAAGGTGAAGAGCCGGCCGTCGTGGATAGTGTGAATGGTGGTCGCGCCGCGCCCGCTGAGCGGGCCCATCTTGGCGCACGCGCCGCCGAGCTGGACCTCGTACTTCTGGTAGTCGCCGAGGAAGGCGTCGGCGTTCTGTTTGGATGAGAAGAGGTAGCGATAGCCCCAGCAATCGACGGCGAAGTCGGGGCTGCCGGAGACTTCGCGCCCTTGATGGATTTCGACGACATCGAACTTGAAGGTGCGGGCTTCTGGTGGCGCCGGGAGTCTGTAGGCAACCGGCGGGATGGAGGGAACGGGATCACGCTTGGTCAGGCCGTGCTGCGCGAGCGCGGGGAAGCAGAAGAGCACGAGGGCGGCGGGGGGGAGTCGGTGGATGTGCATGATTGGCACTCCTGGAGATAATTCAATCGTGAGTCGTGAGTCGTGAGTCGTGAGTCGTGAGTCGTCAATCGTGAATGACGAGTCGGATTCAATACGCCGCGGGCCGGGTGCGACACGCGGCGTGACAATCGATACTGGAAAACGAACCCGTGGACGGGCCCGAGGCACGAGTCCGCGCCAGGGGGCTCAGCACGGCTGCATGTTCTTCCACAGTCCCAGCGCGTTGCCCTCGGGGTCGGTGAACCACGCGAACCAGCCCATGCCCGGGACTTCCTGCTGCGGCACGATGGTCTTGCCGCCCAGCTTCTCGATGGTGGCGAGCGAGGCCGCGATGTCGTCGACCTGGGCGTACACGGTGACGTAGTTGTGCGGCGGGTGCCCAAGGCTGTTGATGTGCCCGCCGATGCCGGTGGTGGGCGTGGGGCAGTGCTGGCCGAGGTTGCCGATCATCGCGGTGGAATCGCCAAAGGCCATGAACTCCCAGCCGAACGCGGCGGCATAGAAGGCCTTGGCCTTGGCGATGTCCTTGCAGCCGATCTCAAAGTGAACAACGGGCGCGGGCATGAGACTCTCCTTGTGTCAGCGGCGTTTCCGCCTGGGTGATGAGCGCGTGCGAGGCTTGGGCGAGCGTGGCCGCGACTTGCGGCGTGATGGCGCTGCGTCGGCCGCGGCCTTGGTTGGTTGCGCCGGCGGCGTGGAAGTTCCGGGTGATGAGACGATTCGAGCCATAGGCGTGCCGCGTTCGAGGGCGGCCAGAGCGCGGAGGGCGTCGAAGTAGGCGCGCAGCTGGGCCACCGAGTCGTCAAAGGGCCTGATGCTCCCGGCGGCGCGGGCCTGCATGATGCCGCCCTCCATGACCGTCAGCACGAAAGTGGCGAGCTGGCGGCGGTTGACGCGGGCCGGGAGCGCCGCCGAGTCGCTGTGGAGCCAGCCGCTGACGTGGTCGGCCCAGTTGCGGAAGTTGGCGTCGATGAGGGCGCGGACCTTGGGATCGTTGTCGGAGACTTCGAGGGCCAGGTTGCCGATCGGGCACCCCATCTTGCAGCCCCACGAGTTCATGTTGCCCCGGTACCAATCGAGGAGCGCAAAGACGCGGGCGACGGGGTCGGGCGTGGCGGCCTCGGCCGGGGCCATCACGACAAACGCCATGGCGGAGAGTGCGTATTCGAGCACGCCCAGGAGGAGGGCCTCCTTGCTGGCGAAGAAGTGGTAAAGACTCCCGGCGTTCACGCCGGCCTCGCGCAGGATCGTCGAGATGCCGGTGGCGTGATAGCCCTGCTCGTGGAAGAGCTGGAAGGCGACGTCGAGGATCCGGGTTCGGGTGTCGGGGGTGGTCACGGCGAGAACCGGGGGCGGTTGTTGAATGATCGTTCAAGCGTAGTAGAACGATCATTCAAGTGCGTGTCAAGCACGAATCGCCAGAATCCCGCAGGGCCCGGGCGAGGATTCGATGCCCCGGAGCGGATGGCCGCTCCCGCTCCTCCAACAATCCCGCATGTCAACCGATTCTTCATCGTGTCCCTACAGGCTCTGGGGCGTGGTCGGCGAGGACTTCGACCAGCCGGCGCTCGACCAATTGACGGCCGCGTGCGGGTTGCCGGTGGCGGCGGGCGCGGCGCTGATGCCCGATGCGCACGTGGGCTACGGCCTGCCGATCGGGGGCGTGCTCGCCACGCGCAACGCCGTGATTCCCTACGCCGTAGGCGTGGACATCGCGTGCCGCATGAAGCTCTCGGTGCTCGACCTGCCCGCGTCGATGCTCGAGAAAATGCACACGCGCGATCAACTCGCCAGCGCGATCGAAGACCAAACGTCGTTCGGCATCGGCGCGGAGTTTCCACGCCGTCGCGAGCACCCGGTGATGGACATGGACTGGGATGTCTCGCCCGTGACGCGCCGCCTCAAGGACAAGGCGTGGTCGCAACTCGGCACCAGCGGCTCGGGCAATCACTTCGTGGAGTTCGGGACGCTGACGGTCCTGCCGAACGCACCCCGCGGGATCGACCAACGCTCCGAAGGCGGCTCGCACGCGCGGTTTGACCTGGACCCCGGAACCTACCTCGCGCTGCTCAGCCACTCCGGGAGCCGCGGCACGGGGGCGGCGGTGTGCAAGCACTACTCCGATGTGGCGATGGGCAAGCGGAGAGACCTTCCGAGCGCGCAGCGGTACCTCGCGTGGCTCGACATGGATTCGCAGGAAGGTCGTGAGTACTGGGACGCGATGAACCTGATGGGCGAGTACGCCGCGGCGAACCACGCGTGCATCCATCGCGCGGTGCTCAAGCACCTCGGGGCCAAGACGCTCGCCGACGTGGAAAACCACCACAACTTCGCGTGGAAAGAGACGCACGAGATCAGGAACGCGGGCGGGGACGTCACGCGAGAGGAGGTGATCGTCCACCGCAAGGGCGCGACGCCCGCGGGCAAGGGCGTGCTGGGCGTGATCCCCGGCACCATGGCGCACCCGGG
>JAEUJA010000046.1 GCA_016793195.1 Phycisphaerae bacterium | reverse complement strand
CACTCCATCGAGCGCTCCCTCACGCGCTGCAAGACCGACGTGCTCGACCTCATCCAGCTCCACTCCTGCTCGCTCGAGACCTTGCAGAAGGGCGAGTGCATCGAGGCGCTCGAAGCCGCCCGCAAGCAGGGCAAGGTGCGCTACATCGGATACTCGGGCGATTCCAAGGCGGCGCGCTACGCCGTCGAGTGCGGGCGGTTCGACTCGCTCCAGACCTCCATCAACATCGCCGACCAGGAGAGCCTCGAGCTCACGCTCCCCCTGGCCAAGGAGAAGGGCATGGGCGTGATCGCCAAGCGCCCCATCGCCAACGCGGCGTGGCGCTACGACACGCAGCCCGAGAACGGCTATCACCTCGAATACTGGAAGCGCCTCCAGAAACTCGCGTACCCCTTCGCCACCGGCGACAAACGCAACGATTCCGGCGCGGACGGCGCGGCGGGGACGGCCCTGCGCTTCACGGCGTTCCAGCCCGGCGTCTGCGTCTGCATCGTCGGCACCAGCAAGCCCGAACGCTGGCGCCAGAACGCCGAACTGCTCCGCGCCGGAGCCCTGGGCGACGATGCGCTCAAGTCGATCCGGGCGCGCTGGAAGGAAGTCGCCAGCGCCGACTGGGTCGGCCAGATCTGACAAAGATTCTCGGTGAAATCATCGGGTCTTGGACGGCCCGCGCTTCCGAGCCCCCGACTTCCGTCGGGGGTACTTCGGCGTCGCGATTGTCCTTCACCGAAGTGGTGGGCCCAGGGTCGCCGATTTCGCCCGCGCATTACCGCGACCACACGGGCGGCGTCGCCGCGCGCTGGTGGCGTGCCATGCTTTTCCATTGCCCATTGCCCATTGCCCATCGCCCGATGCCCGCGTGCTCACAACTGCCACAGGCTCGAGCCCCAGGTGAGCCCGCCGCCGAACGCGACGAACAGGACTTTCGCGCCCTCGGGCAGGCCGCGGGCCCGCACGACTTCATCCAGGCACAGAGGAACCGACGCGGCGACCGTGTTGCCCACACGGTCGATGTTGATGTAGAGCTTGTCCTCGGGGAGGCCGAAGCGATCGCGGGCGGCGTGCAGGATGCGCTGGTTGGACTGGTGGCAGATGTAGAGATCAATGTCCGAGGGTTTGAGCCTGGCCTTCTGGAGCGTCTCGTCGATGAGGTTCGAGAAGGTGTGGACGGCGAACTTGAAGACCGCCGAGCCGTTCATCTGCACGCGCCCGTACTTGCGCTCGTCGACGGGCGTGCCCTCGGGGAAGTGGTAGGGCTTGCACGGGACATAGATTTCTTTCCAGCCCTGGCCGTCGGAGTGCATCGACTGGGCGATGATGCCCTTGGAGGTGTCGTCGGTGGCGCGGAGCAGGGCGCACCCGGCGGCGTCGCCGAAGATGATCGCGGTCGATCGCCCCGCGTCGGAGTAGTCCATCAGGTGGGTGAGGGTGTCGGCGCCGATGAGGGCGACATTGCGATAGGCGCCGCTGGCCACGAGCGCATGAGCGGTGTTGAGCCCGAAGACAAAGCCGCAGCACGCGCCGTTGATGTCAAAGGCGCCGCAGTTCCCCGCGCCCACCTGGGCGGCGACCAGGCAGGCGGTGGGGGGGCAGGACATCTCGGGCGTCATCGTCGAGACGATGATGAGGTCCAGGTCCTTGGCGCTCATGTGGGCGGCGGCCAGGGCGCGCCGGAGCGATTCGGCCGCCAGCTTGCCCGTCGATTCACGCCCCTCGTGGTCGGAGATGCGGCGCTCGCGGATGCCCGTGCGCTGCACGATCCACTCGTCCGATGTTTCCATCATCGCGACCAGGTCGGCGTTGGTGAGCTTGCGCTCGGGCAGGCACGACCCCGTCCCGGCGATGCGCACGCCGACACGCGGAAGCCCGCCGGGTTGTTGGGGACCGCTCATGGTGCCCAGTGTAGGAGGCAATCCAATCGGCCAAACCGCCAAACACCCAAATGGGACCGGATTCAGGCCCGGCGGGTGTCGTCGGCCCCTGGGCCGGCGTCGGTCAGTCGCGCTCCACCTGGGCCATCTCGTTCATCATGGGCTCAAGCTCTGCCAGGCGCTGCACGATCGCGTCGTTGACGCCCGCGGCCACATAATTCCGGCAATTGCGGATCGCCGCCTTGATCGTCCGGGCCTCGCTCGACCCGTGCGCGATGAAGCAAGAGCCGTTCACGCCCAGGAGCGGCGCCCCGCCGTGCTCGTGGTAGTCGTTCTTGGCGTAGATGCTCTTGACGATGGGCTCGAAATCCAGCATCAGCTCGGGCTTCTGCGCCAGGATCTCGTGCGCGATCGCCTTGAAAAGGCTGCGGGCCATGCCCTCGGCCGACTTGAGCACCGTGTTCCCCACCAGCCCGTCGGTGATGATGACGTCCGCCGCGCCCTCGAAAAGATCGCGCCCCTCAACGTACCCGATGTAGTTGAGGCCCGGCGTCGCCTTCAGGAGATCGCGGGTCTGCTTGATGATGCCGGTGCCCTTGGCCTCTTCCGAGCCGATGTTCATCAGCGCGACGCGCGGCTTGGCGATCCCCAGCGTCCGCTGGGCGTACACCTCGGCCATCACGCCGTATTGCCAGAGGTGGCTGGCCTTGGGCTCGGGGTTGGCGCCGGCGTCGGTCAAGACCATCGGCCCGTGGAACGCCGGGAACGTCACCGCGATGCCCGGGCGATGGACGTAGCGCAGCCGGCGCATGTGCATGATCGCCGCGGCGACGCAGGCGCCGGTGTTGCCCGCCGAGAGCACCACGTCGCAGCGACGCTCGGACTTTTCCGACCCGACCAGGGCCATCTTCACGATCGAGGAATCGGGTTTGGACCGCACCGCCTTGGCGGGCGATTCGTCCATGGCGATGACGTCCTCGGCCCGCTCGATCACCAGCCGAGGGTCCGACACGCCGCGCTCGCCCATGGCCTCGCGGATGGTCTTCTCCGGGCCGACAAGAACCAGCTCGTCGTGGCGTCCGAGGTGTTCGAGCGCGTCGAAGCAGCCCTTGAGGATGGCGTCGGGCGCGTGATCGCCGCCCATGACATCAACCGCGATTCGCATGTGGATCGACCCCGAGTGCCGGCGCGTGCGTGAACCCCCGACGCCGACGAAAACGGCGGGCCGGGGCTACGGGCGCACGGCGAATGCTCGTCCGTTCTTACTGATCCGACGTACCGATGCCTAGCTTGGGAACCTTGATCTTCAGGCCGGGGCGAACGTACCCGGATTCCTTGCAGACGCGATGGTGCAGCTTGGGCATGCCCGAGAGGGGGCAGACGCCCATCTGGATGGCCTCGATGGCCTGGTGGGAGCGGCGGCGGCGGGTGCGCCCGTGACTGACTCTCTGTGGAGGTAGCATGGAAAAAGCTCCGCGATCGTCGGGCGTCCCCCGCCTGGTGCGGGCGGGACGCCGTCGAGTGTGGCCTGTCGCGCGCTCGACACCGAGCGACCGCGTCCCGGAACTGTGATTCCAAGGCCTAGACGGTAGACCGGGGTGAAGATTCGGTCAAACGGGGGAAGGGGCAGGAGACACCCAAACGGGCGTTCGGTTCGGAGTCGAGAATGGGGAGAGAGGGTAAGAGAACAAGACACGGCATTGGGCATTCGGGATTCGGCATTCGCAAGACAGAGAAGAAGAGGCAAAGAGGAAGATGAGCGAGGGCTGCATGCATTTCGTCTCGTGTCTTGGGTGGCCCGGCGGTTCCCGCCGGTGTGTGACAAGGTCTTACCTCGACCCCACGACACCCAAGTCCCGCGCCGACTACTCCGCCGGCGGGATGTCGTCGAAGGGAACGCCATCGGGCCCGGACGCGCAGCAGGAGGATTCGTAGAGGGAGCGGAGTCCTGCGAGCAAATCAGACACATGCTCGTGCTGGGACGGAAAGTGCAGGCGGTTGAAAACATCCAGTGCTGCGCGGAACGCCCGAATCGATGACTTCAGGAGGCGACACCGCTCGGGTCCTTCACTTCCCAACGCTTGAACGCCTAGGGCAATGCCCAGGTTGCACTGGGTCATGCCCCAATCCTGCGGAAAAGCGTCGCGCGTGTAAACCTTCAGCGCCTCGCGGCACGCCGCCACCGCTTCGCCCAGCAGGCGGGCGCGCTCCGAGTCCTCGTGGGCCAGCGCCTGGTTGCGCAGGGTTTCACCCAACCAATCTTGGGTCGCGGCCCAGTCCGGGGGCAGGGCGTCGCGTGTGTAGACCGAGAGCGCTTGAAGGTGCGCCTCGATCGCTTCGCCAAGGAGGCGGGCGCGCTCCGAGCCCTCGCGGGCCAGCGCCTGGTCGCGCAGGGCGTTGCCGAGGTTGTTCTGGGTCGCGGCCCAGTCTTGGGGCAGGGCGTCACGTGAGTAAACCGAGAGCGATTGACGGAACGCCGCGATCGCTTCGCCAAGGAGGCGGGCGCGCTCCGAGCCCTCGCGGGCCAGCGCCTGATCGCGCAGGGCATGGCCCAGGTTGTTCTGGGTCGCGGCCCAGTCTTGCGGCAGAGAGTCGCGAGTACGGACCATGAGTGCCTCGAAATAGGCTGCGATTGCTTCGCCAAGCAGCCGGGCTCGCTCCAGGCCCGTGCTCGCCGTCGCCTGGCCGCGCAGGGCGTTGCCGAGGTTGTTCTGGGTCGCGGCCCACTGTAGCGGCAGGGCATCGTGAGTGCAGACCGAAAGCGCTTGGCGGTAGGCCGCGACGCTCTCTCCCAGAAGTCGGGCGCGCTCGCCACCCTCGCTGGCCCGTGCCTGATCGCTCTGGGCAACGCCCAGATTGATTTGGATCGCGGCCCACTGTAGCGGCAGGGCATCGCGTGTGTAGACCGAAAGTGCTTGGCGGTAGGCCGCGACACTCTCTCCCAGAAGGCGGTCGTGATCTTGGCCCTTGGCAGCCCGAGCTTGATCGCGCAGGGCATTGCCCAGGTTGCACTGGGTCATGGCCCAAGCCTGCGGTAAAGCGTCGCGCGTGTAAACCTTCAGCGCCTCGCGGTAGGCCGCGACGCTCTCTCCCAAGAGGCGGGCGCGCTCGCCCCCCTCGCCGGCCAGCGCCTGACTGCCTAGGGCGATGCCGAGGTTGTTCTGGGTCATGGCCCAGTCTTCGCGTGCGAGATCGGAAATGGACAGCGAGCCCTTGTGGATACCGATCGCTCGCCGAAGATTGGTGCCGATGTCTCCGAGCTTGCACTGCTGAAGTGTGATCGAAAGGCTGTTACGGGCCCGCCAGTCCTTGGGGCGCAGCGCGAATGCCACCTCATACGGCGTCACGGCCTCGTCAAACCTCTGCTGTGCGTAGTAGTAGTTCCCCTGGATGGTCTTGTTGCGGAAGACTTCGTCCTCCACCGGCGAGGCGTTGAAGGCGTCGATCTCCTTCTTGGCGTCGTCCCACTTCTTCAGGACGATGGCGGCCTGAGCGCGCTCGCGTGCGTCCTTGGATTTCGTGAGGGCGTGGGCCGCGGCGAGCACGTCGGGCGGGACAGGCACGCTGGATGGATCGACGCCGGGCTGCTTCTGGGATTCGATGAATTCCTGGAGGAGTGCGCCTTGCCTCTGCTGCTCGGCCAGGATCGCGGCGGTGTCGATCTTGATGTCTTTGGCGAGCCCGAGGAGCTGCATGACATTGGTCTCGACCGAGGCCATCGACTTGTCGAGGTTGGTTTGCCCCGCCAGCGCTCCGGCAATGAAGTTGGCGCCGAGCGAGATCAGGAATCCGCCGACGGCGATGCTTGCAGCCGCTCGCCCGCGACCGCGCGGCACATGGACCTTTGCGCCTTGATACACCAGCGCGCCGCCGAGAGAGAGCGTGAAGGCCGCCCAGCCCCACTGACCCGCGCCGAGCACGACGGCGATGAGCGAGCCGCCCACCAAGAGCCAGAGCAAGGTCGTGTAGCGAGTTCGCTTGGTGTCATCATGTGGGCGAGCAATCTCCGGCTCGACCACGTTCTCCAAGAAGGGCGCGAAGAGATCGCGCCGCTGCGTCAGGATCACGACCGCGAGGGCGACCACGACCGCGCCGATCACCAACCACCACGGCCAGCCCGCGGCCCGCGCGACCAGGCCGCTGCCCGCTGGCGCGCCGACCGCCGCGAGGATCGAGGGCAGGCTCATGCTGCGGCGTGCGTTCATGGTGGTCATGGCGTTGTCCCTTGGGTCGAGCCCGCGCCATCCATGAGGTTCGCGCCGGGTGTGGCGGCGCGTTCGATGTCCGGCGCTGTGACGGGCCCGGCCGCCAGCTTGGGCGACGGCCCCGCGGCAATCCGGATCATGGAATCTCGCACGCGGGTCATGTGAACACTGTACCCGAACATCCCCCGTAGCGAGGCATTCCAGGATTTCCCGCGGCGTGCGGGCGGCATACACTTGTCCCCGCGGCCCAGGCCGCCTGGCCCTCCTAGCTCAGTTGGTAGAGCAGCTGACTCTTAATCAGCGGGTCGAAGGTTCGAGTCCTTCGGGGGGCACTTCATCGGAATCAGAGCCCGGGTCGCCGGGCTCTTTGACGTTTTGGCCGGCGCACTGGCCGGCGCACTGGCCGGCGCACTGGCCGGCGCACTGGCCGGCGAGCAGGCCGGCGCACTCGGCCGACAGACTGCCCGGCGTGTTGGCGAGCAGGCGGCCCACCGACACCCCGCGCCTCGATTGACGCCCGCATGGCAGGTCGCCCGGCGCGATAGGCTGGCCGCATGATGCCTGGGCGGAACAATCGGATGGTCGCTGGCCTGCTCGCGGTCGCGGCGGCCGCGCTCTGGATGTTCGCCATCGGCGGGTGTGCGCCGGCACCGACACCCGCGTCGGCGTCACACGCGAACGCCGCATCCGGCGCGGAGACTGTCGGCGCGGCGACGGAGACCGCGACCAGGGCCGCGGCACCGGCCCCCGACGCCGCGGCGCTCGTCATCACCGGCGGCGAGACGTTCACGATCGAGTCGCGCGTGCTGGGCGAGACGCGCCGGATCAACGTGCTGGTGCCGACGGTCTACGGCCAGAAAATCGACGAGGCGATGCCGGTGCTGTACATGCCCGACGGCGGGATGGACGAGGATTTCCTGCACATCGCCGGGCTGGTCCAGGTGCTGGTGAACAACGCCGGGATCAGGCCGCACATCGTGGTGGGCATCGAGAACACCCAGCGTCGGCGCGACCTGACCGGGCCGACGGAGATCGAGGAGGACAAGAAAATCGCGCCGGTGGTGGGCGGGTCGGCGTCGTTTCGGCGATTCCTCCGGGAGGAGCTGATGCCGCAGGTGCGGGCGCGGTATCGCACGACCGGCGAGGCCGCGATCATGGGCGAGTCGCTGGCGGGGCTGTTCGTGGTCGAGTGCTTCATGCGAGAGCCGGAGCTCTTCAGCTCGTGCATCGCGATCGACCCGAGCCTGTGGTGGAACGGCGAGGGGCTGGTGAAGGAAGCCGCGGCGCGGCGCTGGCGCGACGTCGACGTGCGCGGCCAGGAGCGCACGCTCTCGATCGTGTGCAGCGGCGAGCCGACGATCGCCGAGCCCGCCGCCCGGATGGCGCGGGCGATGTCGGGCTCGGGCGGCGTGGCGTTCGAGTTTGCGCAGATGCCCGAGGAATCCCACGCGACCATCTATCACCCGGCCGCGATCCGGGCGCTGCGGAAGGCGCTGGCGCCTCCGGCGTCGCGGTGAGCCCGCGAGCATCGTTCAGCCCTTCAGCGACGCCATGTCGATCACGAAGCGGTATTTGACGTCGCTCCTGAGCATGCGCTCGTAGGCGTGGTTGATCTGGTCCATGCGGATGAGCTCGATGTCGCAGGCGATGTTGTGCGCGCCGCAGAAGTCGAGCATTTCCTGGGTCTCGGCCACGCCGCCGATGAGCGAGCCGGCGAGGTGACGCCGCGGCATGAAGAGGCTAAACGCGCTGATCGGCTGGGGGTTGGCCGGCGCGCCGACCAGCACCATGGTCGCGTCGAGCTTGAGCAGCGCGAGGTAGGCGTTGAGGTCGTGGTCGGCCGAGACGGTATCGAGAATGAAATCAAAGCTCGAGGCGTGCTTGGCCAGCGCGTCCGCGTCGCGCGAGATCACGACCTCGTCGGCGCCGAGGCGCTTGGCGTCGTCGGCCTTGGCGGGCGAGGTGGTGAAAAGCACGGTGTGCGCGCCGAAGGCGCGGGCGAACTTCACGCCCATGTGCCCCAGGCCGCCGAGCCCCACCACGCCGACCTTCTGGCCCTTCGTGACGTTCCAATGGCGCAGCGGCGAATAGGTCGTGATGCCGGCGCACAGGAGCGGGGCGGCGGCGGCGGGATTCAGATTCGTCGGCACCTTCAGCGTGAACGCCTCGTCGCAGACGATGGACTGCGAGTACCCGCCGTAGGTCAGGCCGCCCGAATGCTTGTCCTCGCCGTTGTAGGTGAAGGTCGAGCCCTTGTGGCAGAACTGTTCGAGGCCGCGTTGGCAGCTCGGGCAGGCGCGGCACGAGTCGACCATGCAGCCGACGGCGGCCAAGTCACCGGGCTTGAACTTCGTCACCTTGGCGCCGACGCGCGTCACGCGCCCGAGGATCTCGTGCCCGGGAACGATCGGGTATTGCGAGAAGCCCCACTCGTTGCGGGCGAAATGGATGTCGGTGTGGCACACGCCGCAGTACAGGATGTCGATCGCGACGTCGGTCGCCAGCGGCTCGCGACGGTTGATCGTGAACGGGGCCAGGGGTGACGTGGCGGACTGGGCGGCGAAAGCTCGGACGGGCATGGGAGGCTCCGTGGTGTGGGTGCGGCGTGGAACGTAACTGTATGGTTTGGATTCGTCGGCGCGAGAGCACCGCTCGCGGCCGGACGGTTTTCGATCGGCAAGGAAACGCCCGGGTCGGCGCCGGCAGGTCGGCGGCGTCTCGGCGGGGCGGCGCGGTGCGGTGAGCTTGGCGCGGCGAGCCCCGCGCTCCGGGCCCGACGCGCGATACAGTGGCGGAAAGGAGATCGTCATGCGACACACGATTCTGGCTCTTGCGATCCTGGCCTCGCTCGCCCTGCCCGCGTGCAGCACGCACGAGAACGATGACGGCAGCGAGGCGGCGTGCAAGGAAGTGAAGGCCGGCGCGGTCACGACCGTGAACCACTACTGCGTGGTCATGAACGACGATCCGGTCGACCCGGAGCTGGTCCGCGAGCACAAGGGCCAACGCGTCGGCTTCTGCTGCAAGGGCTGCTTCAAGAAGTGGGACGCGATGAACGACGCGCAGAAGGACGCCGCGATCGCCAAGGCCGTCGCCCTGGGCAAGCCGGCGTCGTAACGCGAGCGTCGCGGTTCCGCTGGCGAAGCTCGGAATTGAGAGGACTTCGCGCGCCGTGATCGGTGCGCCGGGCGATCACTCCGCCCAGACGGGCGATTTCCAGATCGGCACGTCGCGCTTGAGGCGGTCGATGAACGCCGTCGTCGCCGCGATCGCCTCGGCTCGGTGCGCCGACATGATCGTGAGCACAAACGAGACTTCGCCGACACGAACGCGCCCGCGGCTGTGGAGCGCGACCAGCGCCAGCAGCCCGAACTTCCGCGCCACATCGCGCGCCAGCGACTCGAACTGGCGCTCCGCCATCGGGTCGTAGCTCTGATAGTCCAGGGCGACCAGCGCACGCAACGGCGTCGCCACTCCGTCTTCGGCGCGCGATCCGCTCGGCTCGTCACGCCGAACAATCCCGTCGAACCGAATCGTCGCCCCGACCAAGCCCGACGCGTCGGCCGCCGGCCCGACCGACCTGAGCGCTCGGGTGTCCTCCGCCACACCGATCGGCCCGTCGAAAATCGCCGTGAAGATGAAGGGCGAAGTGTTCATCACCCGCCCCCCACGAGCGTGATGAGCGCGACCTCGTCCGTCGGCGCGATCCGCGCGTCCGCGCCCGCAAACGCTTGATTCACCGCGAATCGAGGCGACTTCAACGCGAACGCGAGCGCCGGGTGCTGCTCCGCCATCGCACGCCCCACGTCCGCGAGCGTCGGCGCGTCGCCCAGCCGCACACGCACGCGATCGGCCTTGGCGACCAGCGCCGCCGAGCCGAAGATGAGCACGTCAAGGTCCATCAGGGGAGTGTATGGTCCCTCGTGAGTCGTGAGTCGTGAGTCGTGAGTCGTGAGTCGTGAGTCGTGAGTCGAGATACGAATGCTCGCCCATCCGAACGCGGTTCCCACGCCGACGATCAGCGGAGTCCTCGACCTGAATCGTCGCGCTGACGCCCAGGTGTGATCGAGAATGCGTAGGAGTCGGCCGTGTGGCGCGGCGTTCGGCCCTCCCTCATGCAGCAGCGCAAGACGATCCCCGGCCCGGGCCACCAATGAAAACCGACCGCGGCGGCGCGGTCGGCGTGGTGCGGTTCCTTGGTGTTCCCGCGGCGCGGCGCCCGCGCTATTCGCTCTCGCCGTGCCGGCGCGGCATCGTCGGCATCTTCTTGAGCACCGCGTCCACCAGGCCGTACTCGATCATCTCGTGGTCGTCCAGCCACTTGTTGCGGTCGCAGTCCTTGGCGATTTTGTCCACCGTCTGCCCCGTCGCGTCCGCGTAGATGCGGTACAGGCGATCACGCAGACGCAGCATCTCGCGGGCCTCGATCTCGATGTCCGTCGCCTGCCCTTCCATCACGCCCGAGAGCAGCGGCTGGTGCATCAGGTTCCGCGCGTTGGGCAGCGTGAACCGCTTGCCCTTGGTGCCCGCCGCCGCCAGCACCGAGCCCATGCTCGCCGCCTGCCCGATGATGTACGTGCACACATCGCACGGCACGTGCTGCATCGTGTCCAGCATCCCCAGCCCCGCGGTCACGCTCCCGCCCGGCGAGTTGATGTACAGATGGATGTCGGACTTGGCGTCCTCGTTGGCCAGGAACAAAAGCTGCGCGATGATCAGGCTCGCAACCTCGTCGGTCACGGCGCTCCCAAGGAAAATGATGCGGTCCTTCAGCAGCCGCGAGTAGATGTCGTACGAACGCTCGCCGCGCGCTGACTTCTCGATCACGATCGGAACCAGGTATCCGGACATGGCTTTCTCCAGACGGGCCTCTCGCGACGCGGCGACGGCCCGGAAGGGGCGTGGGTCAATGACGCGCGATCAGCGGATCCCCTGGGCGGCCTTGGGCGGCTCCACCAGCACCTCGTCCACCAGGCCGTATTTCACCGCTTCCTCCGCCGTGAAGTACTTGTCCCGCTCGCTGTCGCGGTGGATGTTCTCGATCGATTGGCCCGTGTGGCTGGCGATGATCCGATTCAACTCCGCCTTGGCCTTGATGATCTGCTCGGCCTGGATGCGGATGTCCTCCGCCTGCCCCGTCACCCCGCCGTACGGCTGGTGGATCATCACCTTCGCGTGCGGCAGGATGTACCGCTTGCCCTTGGCGCCGGACGTGAGCAGAACGGCCGCGCCCGAATACGCCCGCCCCAGGCAGTACGTCGACACCGGCGACGACAGGAATCGGATCGTGTCGTACAGCGCCAGCGTGTCGTCCACCGCCCCGCCCGGCGAGTTGATGTAGAAATTGATGTCCTGACCCCGCTTCTGGTTCTCGAGGTACAGCATCTGCATCATCACCCGGGCCGCCGAGCCCTGGTTGATCTCCCCGATCAGGAACACGATCCGATTCTCGAGCAGAAGCTCGTCGATCGTCATCTCTCGGGTCCGCTGGTATGTCACCGAAGCTGCTGATGGCATGGGTGGTTCCTATCCGTCGTGGGCCGGCCTGCTCCGTCGTGGGCGTGCCCGGCCGCCAACTCGTCCGACGCTTCCCGGGATGGTATTCCCCGCACGCACCCCGACCGGCGCCGTCCGGGGGGCATCCCCGCCGCAAGATCGGCATAATCGGCACGCCTCAATAGCCGGATCGGCCTGATTCCGCCCTGCGGCACCCGCCAACGCCGATTCGCACTATGATCCCCGCCCGGCCCCAGGCTCTGCCTGGGGTTGGCCCCGCCTGGGGTTGAACCGGAGACTGTGTGCCCACCGCCGTCATCAGCGACATCCACGGCAACGCCGAAGCACTCAAACGCGTCCTCGAAGACATCGAGAATCGCGGCCTCTCGCGCATCGTCTGCCTCGGCGACATCGTGGGCTACGGCCCCGAGCCGCTGACGTGCGTGGACCTCGTCCGCGAGCGCTGCGCCTGGTCGCTGATGGGCAACCATGACTTCGGTGTCCTCTACGAGCCGACCAACTTCAACGCCAACGCCGAGTCCGCCGCCTTCTGGACCCGCGAGCAGTTCGACAAGGAGCCCGACGAGGCCCTCCGCACCGCCCGCTACGAGTTCCTGGGGCGCCTGCGCGTGCGCGTGGTCGAGACCGAGCCCGACGGGGCGTTCCCCATCCTGGCCGTCCACGGCTCGCCGCGCCGCCCGATCAACGAATACATCTTCCCCGACGACGCCACCAACGCGCCGGAGAAAATCCAGGGCGTCTTCGACCGCGTCGAGCGCGTCGCGATCGTGGGGCACACGCACGTGCCCGGCGTCTTCACCAACGAGCCCGACTTCTATCCGCCCACCGAACTGGGCGACGGCGTCTTCCGCTTCCAGCCGAATGAAAAGGTCGTCATCAACGTCGGCTCCGTCGGCCAGCCGCGCGACATGGACCCGCGCGCCAGCTACGCGATCCTCCACGCCGACCGCGTCGAGTTCGCGCGCGTGCCGTACGACATCGACGTGACGGCCAACAAAATCAAGGCGATCCCGCAGCTGCACCCGTACCTCGGCGAGCGGCTGTACACGGGAAGGTGAATCAAGCGTTGGGTGGCCCGGTGGTCCCCGCCGGTGTGTGACGTCACATGCTCCGGGTGGCGTGGTCAACCTGTTGACCACGCGCTATCAACTTCCGCTATCCTGATATCGCATGGCCAAGAAGAAGCCCAGCAAGGATGCGTCGCAGCCGCGTGCCGCCAAGGGCAAGAAGAGCAAGCCCGACGCCGCGCCGTCCAAGAGCACGGAAGGGCAGGAAGGCGTCGGCTCGGAGAGCCGACCCACCAGGCCCGCGCGACCCTCCGCCCTGCTCGACACCCGCGTCGTCTACTGCGGCGACAACCTCGAACAACTCGCCAAGCTCCCCGAGCACTGCATCGACCTCATCTACATCGATCCGCCCTTCAACAGCAACCGCAACTACGAGGTCTTCTGGGGCGAGAGCAAGGAGAAGCGATCGTTCGACGACCGCCACGCTAGCACCCAGGCCTACATCGACTACATGCGCCCGCGCTGCGTCCAGCTCGCCCGCGTCCTCAAACCCACCGGCTCCTTCTACTACCACTGCGATTGGCACGCCTCCCACTACGTCAAGGTCATGCTCGATCAGATACTCGGCGAGAACAATTTTCAGAATGAAATCGTGTGGAAACGCACGGGAACCCACTCATCCGCAAACAGATGGGGCCCCGTCCACGACAGCATTTTCTTCTATGCGCAGCTTGACGGCAATCACACTTGGAACCGCCCGTACACGGAACACGATGAGAAGCATCTGTCGCGCCACTATCGCCTTGTGGACAAAGACGGCCGGCGCTATGAGCACGGCGAATTGACAGGCCCGGGCACTCGCAATGGTCGAAGTGGAATGCCTTGGCGTGGATTCGATGTGACCAAGTTGGGAAGGCACTGGACTACTACCATCGACAATCTCGAAGAGATGTTCAATGCTGGTCGAATCTATTTGCCCGAGGATGGAAGTTGGCCTCGGGTCGTACGTTACATGGACGAGAGCAAGGGCAAAGCGATCGGCGACGTGTGGACGGATATTCCCCCGTTGAACATGGTTGCTAAGGAGCGTCTCGGCTACCCAACTCAAAAGCCGCTCGCCCTCCTCGAACGAATCATCAACGCGAGTTCCAACCCAAACGACATCGTGCTCGACGCCTTCTGCGGGTGCGGGACGGCCCTGGTCGCGGCCCAGAACCTCGGGCGCCAGTGGATCGGCATCGATATCTCGCCCACCGCCTGCCGCGTCATGGCCAAGCGCCTTCGCGACGTGTGCAGCATGCGCGAGAGCGACGCGGGCCACCGCGCCAAGGACACCAAGTGCTTTGTCGTGCGCGACCTGCCCTGGACGATCGAGAAGCTGCGCGCCATCCCGCCGTTCGAGTTTGAGAACTGGGCCGTCATCGCGCTGGGCGGCATCCCGAACAAGGTGCAGGTGGGCGACATGGGGATCGACGGGCGGATCTTCCCGGTGGGGACCAAGCCCAGCGACGCGAGCTCGATGTTCGCGGGCGACTGGTTCCCGGTCCAGGTGAAGCAGATGGACAAGGTGGGCAGGCCGGACATCGACGCCTTCGAGGCCGTCATGGAGCGCGAGGACCGCGGGCGCGGGTTCTTCGTGGCGTTCGGGTTCACGAGCGACGCGGAGGCGGAGGCCGCGGCGTACTTCAAGCGGACCCGGTCGACGGGCACGGGGCGCGTGATCAAGCTCATCACCGTGCAAGAGATTCTGGACGAGCAGCATGTGCAGAAGATGTGAGTGAAGAGGCGTTGGGTGGCGTGGCCAACGTGTTGGCCACGTGATCTACCGCTTCGCCTTCTTCTTCCCCTTCGCCTTCCCATACGTCGCCGGGATGCCCTGGCGCCACGTCTTCATGTGCTGCGATTCGGCGTTGTAGCCGTCGCCCGGGATTGGGCGCGAGCCGTGCGCGAACGACGACACGGTCTGCTTGGCGGCGGATTTCCCGCGGTACTTCTTCGCGAATTCGCCCTCGATCCAGCGGTACGTCGCTTCCATGCCGTCGCGCAGGCGCGTCGAGGGCTGCCAGTCGAGATACTCCATGATCTTGGCGTTGTCGGAGTTGCGTCCCGCCACGCCGCGCGGCGCGTCGAGCTTGTAGTTGCGTTTGAGCTTCACGCCCGCGATGTCCTCGGCGATGTCGACGAGCTGGTTAATCGACACCATCTCCGACGATCCGAGGTTGATCGGCTCGAGGATCTTCGAGTGCGTGATGAGGTCGATGCCCTTCACGCAGTCGTCGATGTAGGTGAACGAGCGCGTCTGCGTGCCGTCGCCCCACACCTCGATCTCGTGCTTGCCCGAGACGACGGCGGCAATGACCTTTCGGCACACGGCCGCCGGGGCTTTCTCGCGCCCGCCGTCCCATGTGCCGTGCGGCCCGTAGACGTTGTGGAAGCGCGCGACCCGCGCGTGGATGCCGAAGTCCTCGCGGAAGTGGCGGCACATGCGCTCGCTGAACAGCTTCTCCCAGCCGTAGCCGTCCTCGGGGAGCGCGGGATAGGCGTCGGCCTCTTTGAGCGCGGTGATGTTGGCGTCGCGCTGCTTGTCGGCGGAGTAGACGCACGCGGAGGAGGCGTAGAAGAAGCGATCAACGCCGGCCTCCTGCGCCGCCAGCAGCATGTGCGTGTTGGTCATCACGCTGAGCATGCACAGGGCCTTGTTGTTCTCGATGAAGCCCATGCCGCCCATGTCGGCCGCCAGCTGGTAGACCTCAGAGGCGCCCTTGCAGAGCACGCGGCAGAGCGAGTAGTCGCGGCAGTCGCCGCCGAGCTTGCTTGCCGAGCCCGGGCCGGCGAAGTTCTCCGCGCCCTTGTGGACCTGATACCACTCGCGCTGGGGCTTGATGTCCGCCGCGCGGACGTGGTGCCCGAGCGAGAGGTAGTGTCGGGCCAGGTGCCCGCCGATGAAGCCGCCGGCGCCGGTGATGACGATGGTTTTCTTGCGAGGCATGGGGAGAGTGTAGAACAAATCGCCAAAGCGCCAAATCGCTAAATGACCAAATGAAAAGGCGAAGCCACGTACGACGCCACAGTACAGGCCCATCCAGGCGCACGCGGTCATGGCGGCTTCTTCATTTGGTCATTTGGCGCGTTGGCAATGTGGGCATTTGCCCCGCTACTTGTCGTCCGGCATCATCGCGCGGAACAGCAACCCCGCCACCGCGCCGGCCGAGAGGTTGGCCACGACGTGGATCCACAGGTCGTTGAACGCGACCATCTTCATCATGCCGATGCCCAGCGCGACGGCGGAGTTGAACGCGCCGCCCGACACGCCGCCCACCGCGAACGCGCCCGCCAGCACCACCGCCGCGATCGCCACGCCGAAGAACGAGTTGCCCGCGTTGCCCTTGGCCGTCGCCACATGCAGCACCACGCTCACCAGCGCGAACGAGAAGAGGAACTCGGCGAGCAGCGCCGCCTTCACGTCCTTGATCGCCATCGCCGCCTGCGGATAACCGACCAGAACGCCGACCACCAGCGCCGCCAGCGCCGCGCCGCCGAGCTGCGCGACGATGTACGCCGCGGCGTCCTTGGGCGGGCACTTGCCGCGAACCATGGCGCCGACCGTGACGCCGGGATTGAAATGCCCGCCCGAGATGTGCCCGAAGGCGTAGATCATGGTCATGAGGATCGCGGCGATGGCCAAGGGCGCGATCACGCCCGGCGCGCCGGGAATGACGGTGCAGCCGATGGTGAGGACGAGGAAGAAGGCGCCGATGAACTCCGCGATGTACTTGGCGATTGGGCTGTTCATGGCGGGGAGTGTAACGGCGCGTGAGACGCCGCGGGGAGGCGACGCGCGAACTCGCCTTCGCATCAGCGGACCCGGGCCGCCGTTGCTCCCGCGATCCCCGCTCCCAGGATCACCAGCGGCGTGATCCACCGTGATTTGCTCGCAAACAGGGCGATCAGCGCGAGGGCGAACACCGCGCCGGTGCGCGTTGAGTCGACGGCGTCGATGGTCATGGTGACACCGGTCGCGGCGATCACGCCCGTGACCCCGGCCGTGATGCCGTCCAGCGCGCGATGCGCCGCGGGGAAGTTGACCACGCGCTCAAAGAGCGAATGCCCGAGCACCGTGAACGCGAACGCGGGCGCGAAGATGCCCAGCGTCATCGCCAGTGCGCCCGCCCAGCTTCCGGCGAGGAAGCCGATGAACGTGCCGAAGATCACCAGCGGCGCGGGAAGAACGCCCGACAGCGCGATCCCGTCGAAGAACTCGCGCGGGCTGACCCAGTGGTGGCGCGTCGCGGCGTCTTCACGCAGGAACGGCACGACGGTGTACGCACCCCCGAACGTGAGCATGCCCGCTTTGAGTCCCGACCCGAGCAATCGCGGCGCGGCGACTTGCTCGCGCGTGAATGATGCTCCGTCGTGCAGCGCGCTTGAGTTCAGGTCCGAGCGCTGGACGGAAGTGCTTTGCGGGGCGCGCGACGTGTCGTACACCTTCCAGGCGCCGGAGGCGGCGACGATCGCGAGCGAAAGCACCGCGAGCCAGCGCCAGCGTGGGCGCGTGTGCGGGGCGCACGCCTGGCTGGCGACCGCCGAGCCGACCAGCGCGATCGCCCAGTGCGCCCCCGCCAAGGTCGCGCCCATCGACACCAGCGCGATCGCCCACATCCAGGGATCGCGTGCGACGGCATGAGTTCCGATGCGATGGACCGCGCGAACAACCAACGCCGCGACGGCCGGCTTCATGAACGCGAACGCGGCGGCGACGATCGCCAGCGCGCCCGTCGCGCTCGCGCCAGAGCCCACGCCCCGGCCACCCACGCCGAAGTTCACATAGAGCCACGACAGCGCGAGCATGAAGACGAGCCCCGGCGTGATGAAGCCAAGCCCCGCGACGATCGCGCCGAGTCTGCCGCGCGAGAGATGGCCGAAGTAGCAGCAGAGCTCGGTCGCCTCGGGCCCGGGCAGCAGTTGGTACACGCCCAGGGCGCGGTTGAAGCGATCGGGCGTGGTCCATCGTTCGCGCTCGACGAGCTCGCGCTTGAGCATGGCGATCTGGGCCGCGGGCCCGCCCCACGCGTGGAGGCCGAAGGAGAGGAACCGCGCAAAGAGACGCGCGAGCGAGAGCGATGGCGGCGCGGGGAGATTCGGCGTCGGCGGGCCCGGTGGAGTTGGAACGACGTCGGGCATGTGTCGCATCACTCCCGCTCGCGCCGCGGCGCGAGTGAGGTAGAGTATCGTGCGGCGTTGGTGCGGGTGTGGCCGGCCGCAAGCGGATGAGGTGACGCATCGCGGGGAGAGGTCCAAGTTGGCTGGGGCCGGTGCGATGGTTTGTGCGGCGGGTTTGCGCGAGGCAAATGGAGCGGAAGGGACTCGAACCCTCGACCCCTAGCTTGCAAAGCTAGTGCTCTACCAATTGAGCTACCGCCCCGACGGGGAAGGGTAGGGGGCGCGGCGCGTGCGGAGTCCACGGGGCGATCGTCCGCATGGCACAGATTCACAATTCCACTTCGTCCGCGGCACTCGGCACGCGTTGACTCAAAGGGCGGAGGATTGACCACTTTGCCACTTTGCCGTATCGCCACTTTGCCGTATCGCCACTTTGCCACTTTGCCGTTTCGTCGCCGGCGGGGGCGGCGTCGCTTTGCACGCGATACCGACGCCGCGTGTATAGTGCGCACCAACTCGCACCGACCCTGGAGAGCCGTCATGACGATCCGCCGAGCGATGCTGTGCCCCGCGTGTGTGATGCTGGCGATGGCCGGGTCGGTGGCGGCCCAAGACGCCGCCAAGCCCGCCGATGCGCCCGCCGATGCGCCGGCGGAAACATCCGACGCCCCGGAGGTTTCGTTCCGCGTGGGCGGCTTTGGCATCTATCACTTCAAGAGCGACCTGGACAAGAACGGCGATGTCTCGCTCTCGCGCGCCGGCGGCGAGGTGGGCGTCAACATCCCGTTCGGCAAGACGGTCTTTCTTGACGTCGCGTTCCGCGAGGAGGCGTCGTGGTACAACTTCTCGAACGCGGTTGACCTGGGCGGCACGGATTCGCCCTGGGACGGGCCGCTCTATGACCATCGATTGATCTCGAGCCTGTTCGTGCGGCACAACGACAACTGGTCGTGGATTGTCGCGGGGAGCGTGGCGTGGTCGCACGAGGATTCGAGCGCGTCGGATTCGATGACCGGCGGCGGCGTTGGGCTGGTGACGTACTCGTTCAATGACTCATTCGCGTTGTCGGCGGGCGTGTCGGCGTCGGCGCGATTGGAACGATCGGCGCGGATCGTGCCGATCATCAGCATCGACTGGAAGATCAACGACGCGTGGCGCCTTTCGGGGCGCGGCGTGGGAAGACTGGCCAATCGCGGGCCGGGGCTGGCGCTGCTCTATTCGCCCAATGAAACGTGGACATTCGGCGTGGGCGCGTCGTATGAGACGCGCGAGTGGCGATTGGACGACGAGGGGGTCGCGCCCGACGGCATCGCGGAGGACTCGCGACTGCCGATCGAGTTTTCCGCGGTGTGGAAGCCGAGCAAGCGGCTCTCGCTTACGGGCACGATCGGCGTGGATGCGTGGGCGGAATACTCGCTGTATGACAAGAACGGGGATCGGATCGGCGATGTGCAGGCGGACCCCACGCCGTTTGTCGGGATCGAGGCGAAGGTCATGTTCTGAGCGAATCAGGGAGACGGGGAAGAGAAGACGCCCTCCCTGACGGTCGGGCTCCTGAAAGAAGCGGGACAGCGAGGCAGGGAAGAGAAGAGCATCGATGTCGCGGCGCGACATCGATGGCACGGGACGAGCGCGGCGCGACGGTCCAGAGGAACGTGGTCAAGTCCCGAGGCGGGACTTGACCACGCCACCCGGAGCGCGCGCCGACCGGCGTATTCACTTGTCAAAGAGCGGCGGGGAACACACGCACTCTCCGCACAGGGGGCGGACGGACACATTGGTGCGCAAAGTTGCGGTGATGCGGGGGCGAAATCGCCAAAGTTCAAATCGCTAAATCGCTAGATAAGGCAAGGCCGCGGAGGGGGTTGCGCGAGGGACGAAGGAGCGCGAAGATTTTTTTCGGAAAACCGGAAGGGGGTCAAAGAGACGGACACATTGGTGCGCACGGATGCGGTGATAAGTAGGCACTAGCCGGGAGAAGTCACGAAGTCACGAAGAGGCGAAGAGACGAAGAGACGGAGAGACGGAGAGACGAAGAGACGAAGAGACGAAGTGAAAGGCAGGGAACGCCCTCCCCGACGGTCGGGCTCCTGATGAAGGGGTTCCAGGCGTTCCGCTGGAAGACTCGCGTCGCCCGCGGCTACGACCCGCCAGCTTTCCGGTCTGGACGCTGCGGGCTGCGCGAGGTGGTGCTCAGGCCGACCGCGGAATTCTCGGATGAACCAGGGAAATTGGTCAGGCCTTTTCGGTCGGCGGGGCTTCGGCGGGGTCGGCGCGCATGAAGAGGGGCTCGCCCTTGGTGAGGCGCGAGCCGGGGCTGAGCGCGTGGTCGCCCGCGAAGCGGGCCAGCTCGACCAGGGCGACGTTCGGCGGCGGGGCGCAGCTCCAGTCGCGCCAGAGGTGGGCCATCTTGGTGGGCATGGCGGGCGAGGCGAGGAGCGAGGCGACGCGTAGCGATTCGGCACAGGCGTAGAGGATCGCGGCCAGCGCCGGCTTGGCGTCGGGGTTGGTGTTCATGGTCTTGGCGAGCGTGAAGGGGGCGGTGTGGCTGATGAAGTCGTCGACGAAGCGGACGATCTCGGTGACGTGCATGAGCGAGGCGCTCATGTCGAAGGCCGCCTGGTCCTCGATGGCGCGCTTGACGTGGAAGGCGATGGTCTCGGGGAAGTGGAAGGCGCGGGCTTCGCTCCCCGCGGCGGCGGGGTTCTTGGCCGCGGCGCGGGCGGCGAGCGCGAGGTCGATGGGAGAACCGCCGCCGGGCTGGGGCGCGAACTCGGCGTTGTGGTCGTTGGGCGGCACGATGCCACCGAAGTACTTGTCGATCATGTTGGAGACGCGCGAGGTGCAGTTGCCCAGGCCGTTGGCGAGCTCGGCGTTGTAGCACTCGATGAACTTGGCGTGGGCGAAATCGGCGTCGGCGCCGGAGAGGGGTCCCTGGGTGGCGAGGAACCATCGGACGGCGTCGAGGGAGTAGCGGTCGGCGTAGGCGGTGAGGCGCTCGAAGCTGATGAAATTGCCGAGGCTCTTGGACATCTTCATGCCTTCGCTGATCCACCAGCCGTGCCCGAAGATGGAGTGTGGGAGCTTGACCCATTCGTAGGCGGGCGCGGCCGCGCGGAGGGCCATGAGCAGGGCGGGCCAGATAGCGGCGTGGAACCAGAGGATGTCCTTGCCGATGAGGTGGACGGCGGCGGGCCAGAGCGAGCGGCGCTCGGGCGTGTCGACGACGCTGAGGTAGTTGAAGAGGGCATCGATCCAGACGTAGACGCGGTTGGCGTCGTCGCCGGGGACGCGGATGCCCCACTGGGTGGCGGGGTCGCTGGTGACGGGGCGGGAGATGGGGATGTCGTTGAGGCCGGCGCGGATGCGTCCGAGGATTTCGGCCTGGCGCGACGGGGGGCTGACGAAGGCGGGGTGCGTCTCGATGTGCTTCTGGAGCGCGTCCTGGTACTTGGAGAGCTTGAAGAAGTAGCAGTCCTCGGTGCGCTTCACGAGCGGCTTTCCGTTGATGGTCGACTTGAAGTCGGCCTCGCGGGCGGCGGTCTCGGTGACGTATTCCTCCTGGCCCTGGTCGTACCAGCCGGTGTATTGCCCGCGGTAGATGTCGCCGGACTTCAGGAGCGAGGTGATGTATTCGACCACGCGGTCCTTGTGGCGGGGTTCGGTGGTGCGGATGAAGTCGTTGAAGGAGACGTTGCAGGCGGCGAAGGCGCGGCGGAACTCGGCGGCGTTGCGGTCGGCCCATTCCTGGGGCGTGACGTTGTGTTCGGCGGCGGAGGTGACGACCTTGTCGGCGTGCTCGTCGGTGCCGGTGAGGAAGAAGACGTCGGCGTCGCTCCCGCGGATGAGGCGCTGGAAGCGGGCGGCGACGTCGGCGACGATGGTGGTGTAGCAGTGCCCGATGTGGGGACGGTCGTTGACGTAGTAGATCGGGGTGGTGATGTAGTACTGATTCATGCCCCCATCGTAGGTTGGGGTTGGGTGTTCGCAGGGTGTTCGTTGGATTGAGGCGAGGTGGGGTGGTGGTTTGGTCGATGAAGGGGGCGGGATTCGGTCCTTGGCGCGATTCCCGCGCAGAGGCCGAACCTAAAATGGCCGGGGATCGAACCATATTTGAGAGCGCACGGGGGATCGAGCACGACATGGAAGCCACACCCGCCATTCCGAGCGCGATGATCGCCCGCACGACGGATCGGGCGGTATCCCCGTGCCGCTTGGCGGCGATGATCTCGCTGGCGGTGGCGATGACTGCCGGTTCCTCGGCCGCGCTGGGGCAGTACTACCGCGGGGGCAGCAACGGCAACCTTCTGCAGCGCAATCTGCAACGCGGCGGCGGTGGCGGTGGGGGCCAGACCCGCGACGACCTTGGTCGCTCGATGCTCAGCTTCCGAAATTCGGTGATCTATGGCAACGCGGGCGGCGGGCTGGCGTTCCAGGGCTCGATCCCGTACACCGCGCCGGGTGAGTTCCGCGGCAAGCTCCAGTCCGACGCGCTCTATGCGTTCCGGCGTGACTCGTTCTATTCGAGCGTGGCGAATTCCGGCGTGCGGTCGGGCGACGCGTTGTCGTACCGGCGTTCGCTGACGATCGGCGGGCAGAGGCCGCAGGGCGTCGAGGGCTCGCTGTCGGTGCCGCGTGGCGGGTCGAGTCGTCCGTTCAATCCGACGTCGGTGGCGTCGCCGACGCAGGGGTCGCTGGGGCGATCGTCGTCGAGCACGCCGATCCCGTCGCTGGGCGGGGGCGGGATGCTGCGTCGATCGGCGGCGGGTGCGTCGTCGACGTCGCAGGGCACGCTGAATCAGCTCAAGGCCAACGCGCTGCAGAACGCGACGGGCGTGTCGACGCGGTCGGGGCTGTATGCGCAGGACGATTTCAATCTCACGGGCGACAACCTGCGAAGCCGCATGACGAACTATGTGCCCGAGCTGAGCGCTCCCGACCAGTTGACGGGCGAGCGATCGCTGAAGGCGGCGGATGCGATGCGCCAGCGGACGGAGCGCGTGGGGGCGGCGGCGAGCAAGCCGCAGGGCCCGGGCGACGCGAGCCCGACGCCTGCCGGGCCGGCGCGGCTGGAGACGGGTGTGCAGCCGGCCTCGGCGGCGGGCAAGCGCGACACGACGAACACGACCTATGACGAGTTGCGCGAGCGGTTCGAGAAGCTCTTGCCGAGCAAGCCCGGTGAGACGCGCCCCGGGGCGCAGCCCGCGGGGGCGGCACTCAGCGGCGCGGCGCCCGCCGGACCGAGCAACGCGATGCGTGATTTCCAGCGCCAGATCATCGATCTTTCGAGCGACCTGCGCAACGACTCGGCGCGCGTGCGGGCGAGCGCGACGTCCCGGAGCCGCTTGTCGCAGGGGCTGGCGACGGCCAATCCTGAATCGCCCGAGTCTACGCGCCCGTTCGAGCGGATCGAGCTTGGGCCGGATGGGCAGCGACTTCCGAAGGACGAGCGGCTTGGTCCGACGATTGATCCGGGCACGCTTCGGATCATCCGATCGGCCGGGGCGCAGGTGGACACGTTCATCCCGGGCGGGGCGGCCAAGCGTGATATCTATGGCGAGAACATGGCCGCGGGCCAGCAGGCGCTGGGCGAGGGGCGGTATTTCGACGCCGAGGAGCGGTTCGCGCGCGCCGGCTCGATGCGACGGGGCGACACGACGTCGGCGGTCGGCATCCTGCACGCGCAGATCGGATCGGGGATGGTGTTGTCGGCGGGCGCGACGCTGCGGAACCTGCTGACGGAGCATCCCGAGATGACGGCGATGCGGTACGCGGAAAATCTGCGCCCCAGCGCCGCGCGCACCGGTGAGATCGTGGAGCGGCTGCGGTTCAACGTGTCAAGCTCCGGTCGACTGCGTCGAGATTCGGGGCTGCTCTTGGCGTACATCGGGTTCCAGTCCCAGGACAAAGCGATGACGGCCGAGGGCCTGGACGCGGTGGCGAAGGCCGACGCGGCCGAGCTTGCCATCAATCCC